>NZ_RQSI01000043.1:0-29755 GCF_003856955.1 Novosphingobium sp. LASN5T | reverse complement strand
CATCGCCGGATAGAACTGAGCCGTCGCCTTTCTGGCGCGACCGTAGAAGGCAGCAACAAGTAAGATCTCGCGCCGGCTATCTGGGCGAGCTTGGCGTAGGATTCCGCCCCCTCCCGCAAACGCCCCCAGCCAGTGACCGACCTATCTTCTCTGCGTGAGGCGCTGTCGCGCCGTGCTTGGCGCGCGGCCGAGAAAATCCGCGCTCAGCAGCTCGTCGCAACCCGGATGATAGCCTTCGCACACGGCTCGCGGTTCAAGGCCAACTCTCCATCGGCATCGCGATCGGCGCGACTGTCGCCGGCGACCAACGATCCCCGCGTCATTGTCGCTTTTGCCAATCGCATGGCCGAGGCGATGTTCGAGAATGGCCGAGCATATACGAAATGCGGCGTTTTGCTGGAGGACTTGTGCGCGGACGGTGTATCGCAGGGCGATCTATTTGCCGTCCCCGACCCGCGTGCGCCGGGGCTTCTGGCGGCCCTTGACGGGATCAACGCGCGTTTCGGCCGAGACACTATCGGATTGGCGGTGCAGGGCATCGGTGCGCGGCAATTTGATACCAAGCGCAGCCAGAAAAGCCCGGCTTGGACCACGCGATTGGCGGAGATACCCGTAGCGCTTTGACAGCAACCTGCGCCTACATGCGTTAGGCATGACCTCATCTGGGGCGCGCTCTTCTTGTGCGTCAACTTGAGTTTCGCCCCAGCGCCCAAGCCATGCCGACAATCCAGATCGTGGCGGGCGCAGCCATGTAGATGGCCCAGGACAAAGCAGGCTTCATGAAACATCGGGCGGCCAGACCGATAGTGAGGGCCGCCACGAAGGGAGCGGCGATTTCGACGGAGACGATGGCGAGGTCGCCAGACTCATCGAGCGACGTAGGGGCCTCGATGATGAAAGGCAGCATCGCCGCGAAGGGGAGGCAGAAGGCCAGGACGAGGAGGCCTGCCATTCCGAAGGCCATTGCGAGCATCTGGATGGCTTCTCGCCGCGATGTTCGCCTCTCCCCCATCGCCGTGGACCACTATCCGCCGGAGATCGCGATAGCGGAGTGATCGGTGGCGGGATCGACCGGCACCCCGAGCTGCTTGCGCTCGGAGTAGCGATCGACAAGCTGAACCGCGTGCGGGCGCATCAGGACGGTGAAGCGCACCAGCTCCTCCATCACGTCGACGATGCGGTCATAATAGCTCGACGGCTTCATACGGCCTGCTTCGTCAAACTCCTTGTAGGCCATCGCCACGGATGATTGGTTGGGAATGGTGAACATTCGCATCCAGCGGCCGAGCAGGCGAAGCGTGTTGACGGCGTTGAACGACTGCGAGCCGCCAGATACCTGCATGACCGCAAGCGTGCGCCCCTGCGTTGGGCGCATTCCCTTCATTTCCAGCGGCAGATGATCGATCTGCGCTTTCATAATGCCGGTGATCTGACCGTGTCGCTCCGGGCTGCACCACACCTGGCCCTCGGACCACAGCGCCAGTTCGCGAAGTTCGTGAACGGCGGGATGATCGTCACCCGCTATCTGGTCGGGCAGCGGCAGTGTAGATGGATCGAAAATGCGGGTTTCCGCGCCGAACAGGCGCAGAAGCCGCGCGGATTCCTCGACCGCGAGACGGGAGAAAGACCGTTCGCGCAGGCTGCCATAGAGCAGCAGAATGCGCGGTGCGGGATCGAGCGCCCCCAGCCCTGCCGCTGCCCGGTGGTGGATAAAGGCCGGATCAAGCGCGGGCAGCGTGTCGGGATCGGGAAGGTCGCGGATAGGCATCAGGCAATTCCAATACGCAGCGCGAGCGCCGCAAGGGTGATGAGCAGGATGGGAACGGTGAGCGTCGCGCCCACGCGGAAGTAATAGCCCCACCCGATCTTGATGTTTTTCTGGCCCAGGACATGAAGCCACAGCAGGGTGGCAAGCGAGCCAATGGGCGTGATCTTGGGGCCAAGATCGCAGCCGATCACATTGGCGTAGATCATCGCTTCCTTCACCGCCCCGGTGGCGTGCGTGGCGTCGATCGACAGCGCGCCCACCAGTACCGTCGGCATGTTGTTCATGACGGATGACAGGACGGCAGCGATCACGCCGGTCCCGAGCGCGGCACCCCATACCCCGCCTTGCGCGGTGCGATCGAGCAGCGCGGCGAGGTGGTCGGTCAGTCCTGCATTTCGCAGACCATAGACCACGAGATACATGCCAAGCGAGAAGATGACGACCTGCCACGGCGCGCCGCGCAGCACCTTGCGGGTTTCGATCACATGCCCCCTCGCCGCGATTGCAAGCAGTAGGATTGCGCCGGCAGCGGCAACCGCGCTGACCGGCACGCCCAGCGGATCGAGCAAGAAGAAGCCGACGAGAAGAAGCAGGAGGACGACCCAACCTGCGCGGAACGTCGCGGCGTCCCGGATCGCCGCGCGCGGCGCACGCAGCGCGGCGACATCATAGTTTGCCGGTATGTCGCGACGGAAGAACAGCATCAGCGCGCCGAGCGTGGCGGCGATTGCTGCCAGATTCACCGGCACCATGACGCTCGCATATTCGCCGAAGCCGAGCTTGAAGAAGTCGGCCGACACGATGTTGACGAGGTTCGAGACGACAAGCGGCAGGCTGGCGGTGTCTGCGATGAAGCCCGCCGCCATCACGAATGCCAGCGTCGCCTTGTCGCCATAACCCAGCGCGCGCAGCATCGCGATAACGATAGGGGTCAGGATCAAGGCCGCGCCATCATTGGCGAACAGGGACGATACCGCCGCGCCGAGCAGCACGACCAGGGCGAACAGGACGCGGCCATTGCCCTTGCCCCATCTCGCGACATGGAGCGCCGCCCATTCGAAGAACCCGGCTTCGTCCAGCAGCAGGCTGATGACGATGATCGCGACGAAAGCGCCCGTCGCGTTCCAGACAATGCCCCAGACCACGGGCACGTCGGAGAGCGATACAACGCCCGCGAGCAGCGCGACGACCGCCCCGACCATGGCGCTCCACCCAATGCCAAGGCCCTTGGGTTGCCAGATGACGAGCGCGATCGTCGCGATGAAGATCAGAATTGCTGGCAGCATCAGGCGATACGCAGGCCCGAGGCGTCCACGACCTGTTCGCCATCTTCTTTCGCGAATGCGCCGAGCTGGCCTGTCGGCAGCAGATCAAGCACCGCTTCGGAAGGACGGCAGAGTTTTACACCGAGCGGTGACACAACGAGGGGGCGGTTGATGAGGATCGGATGCGCCATCATCGCGTCCACCAGCGCGTCGTCCGACAGCGACGTTTCGTTCAGGCCCAGCTCTGCATAGGGGGTGCCCTTCTCGCGCAAGAGATCGCGCGGGGCGATGCCGGCGCGGTCGATCAGTTCGACCAGCAAGGCGCGTGTGGGTGGCGTCTTGAGATATTCGATCACATGCGGTTCGGTGCCCGCGTTGCGGATCATGGCGAGCGCGTTGCGCGACGTGCCGCATTCGGGATTGTGATAGATGATGATGTCGGTGGTCACTTGACGGCTCCCGCTTTGGCGCTGGCCCCTTCGGCCTGCCCAATTTCCTTGAGTTTGCTGCGCATCGCCATTTCGTCGAGACTGGCGATCGGCAGGGCGAGAAACAGCGAAATCCGGTTCTGAAGGAAGCGCAGCGCCTGTAGGAATGCCTCGCGCTGGCCTTCGCCCTCTACGGCTGCCGGGTCTTCGATGCCCCAATGCGCCGTGAGCGGATGCCCTATCCAGACCGGGCAAGTTTCGCCGGCGGCGTTGTCGCATACGGTAAAGATGAAATCGAATTTCGGCGCGCCCGGCGCGGAAAATTCGTCCCAACTCTTCGACCGCATCCCCGCAGTGTCAAAGCCGAGGCCGGTCAGCACGGACAGTGCCATGGGATGCACATCGCCCTTGGGCTGGCTCCCGGCGCTGTAGGCCCGGAAACGCCCCTCGCCGAGCTTGTTCATTAGGGCTTCGCCCAGGATCGATCGGGCGCTGTTCCCGGTACACAGGAACAGCACATTGTAGACCTTATCAGTCACGGTAAATCCTTCAGCAGCAGATGAGTTCGGCAACCAGCGGTTCGCAAAGCTCGGGGCGGCCCTGGCAGCAGTCCTTCGCCAGAAACAGCATGAGATCCTTCAGCGCCTTTATGTTCGCGCGCTGGATTTGTTGGCGCCCGCGTTTCTCAGGCAGGACCAGCCCGGCTTTCACAAGCACAGCGAGATGTGTTGAAAACGTGCTTTGTGTCAGCCCCGACGCTTCTACGAGCTGGCCCGTCGATAGCCCGTCAGGTTCATGTCGAACGAGCAGACGAAAGGCGTCGAGACGAGTGGGGTGCCCCAAGGCCGCCAATATCGCGAGAGAAGAGTCGGTTTCCATGTATCGGTTTTATCCGATGTAAATCGCCACGTCAACGATTGATCGTAAATTTCCGATGATAATTGAGGCTCATGCTAGTTGCTGTGCAGCCGAAGTGTATCAAGCGGGATCGGTGTCCGTTGGAGGATCGTTCAACGGACACCCATTCTCGGTGTTCTCAAACGTCGGCTAGCGGCGTGTCGGTGCGTCTCATTTGACTGGTCCGATTTGTTTTGCATTGAAGGCCCCCTATACGTTACAAATCGCAGCCATGACCCAGACCCTCATCGGCTACGCTCGCTGTTCGACGGATAAGCAGGATCTCGCCGCGCAGCGCGACGCGCTGCTGCGGTTGGGCGTCGCGCCGGAGCGGGTGTATACCGACCATGGGTTTTCTGGGACGAATAGGGCACGTCCTGGCCTCGATCAGGCGTTGGCTGCTGTGCGCAGCGGCGACACCCTCGTCGTTCCTAAGCTGGATCGCCTCGCCCGCTCTGTCCCTGACGCACGAGCGATTGGTGACAGCTTGGCGGAGCGTGGCGTGAAGCTGCAACTCGGTAGCAGCGTGCATGACCCTTCCGACCCGATGGGCAAGCTGTTTTTCAACATCCTGGCCACCTTTGCGGAGTTCGAAGCAGACCTTATCAGGATGCGGACGCGGGAGGGAATGGCTGTCGCGCGTTCGAAAGGCAAGCTCCGTGGCAAGAAGCCCAAGCTGTCCGAGCGGCAGCAAAGAGAGCTGCGCCGGATGCATGACACTGGTGATTATTCGATCAGCGACCTTGCCGAGCTATTTTCGATATCGCGGCCGACCGTCTATCGGACGTTGGGCCGTATCGCAGGCACGGTTGAGGGCGATCAGATGATTCATACTCGAAAGCACGAACTTGGGGCTGATACGGTCCCTCTGAGCGCCTAACCGATGGTTTTGCGTGGCCCGTTCGTGCTTTCGGGTAGAAATCCAAGTAGCCCAAGGGCGTAGGGCAATAAGGTATGATGGAGCCGCAATGACTCGCACCCCCCAAGGCGAACTCTTCCTGTTGGATAGCCCCCTCACCGGAGAGGTTCGGGGCGAGCGATCCCTTATGGCATTTCCATTTTTCGCCCTGAGCAAGAATGCCTGGATGAAGTCACTGGCCTACAGCACGCCAAGCGTCTCAATCGAGGTCCGCCCCAGCACAAAGGGCGTCGCGACGATCTACGATAAGGAAATTGTCCTTTATATTGCGAGCCTTATGGCCTCCAAAATGGAGGACGGCGAGGATGTGTCGCAGGACTTCGTGTTTACCGCTCATGATCTTTTCAGCGTGACAGGGAGCAACCATTCATCACGCTCCTATGAGCGGCTGGCGGACGCCTTGGAGCGCCTGCAGGGTACGCAGATCAAGACGAATATCGAGGCCGGCGGTGAAGGCGTGGATGGCTATTTCTCCTGGCTTTCGGAGGCGCAGCTTAAATACGCGAAAACCACCAAAGGCGAGCGACGACTGAAGGCCGTGAAGGTTCGGCTCTGCGATTGGCTGTTTCGTGCCATCCTCCACGATCGCCAGGTACTCAACTATGCCACGGCATATTTCCAGCTCGGGCCGATCGAGCGGCGGATATATGAGGTTGCACGCTCGACCTGTGTTGATGGCGAAGATCTTGAAATAGATTTGGCGACATTCCGACTACAAATTGGCTATCAGAACCAATTAGCCAATTTTCGTAGTGCCTTGCGGGCAATTGCTGCGGCTGACACGATTCCAGAATATCAATTGCGACTTGTCGAAACTGAGGCTGAAGCTGATCCAGCGGCTCCGAAAGCTGGACGGCGCGCAAAACATAGTCGCGTCATCATCTCTCGCCGCCTCAAGCAGCTCGCCAATTGAGAGAGAATCGGACGTTTCCGATTCGGCGTGTCGCCGCGCATTTCCTATTCGATAGCACGAATTACCGGCCTTGAATGCTACTCGATAGCACGAATCCGGGTAGCCATTCCTACCCGATAGCACGAACTTTTACGGCGTTTCCTACCCGATAGCACGAACCGTAAGTCCTTCCGCTTCCATGACAATACTGCGAAAATCTCGCAGTCGATGATCCTGTCGATCAGCTTGGAAGAAAGGGGAGGCTGTGACCTCATAAAGGAAAGCCCGGCACGAAGGCCGGGCATCCCGTTGGAATAGTGGAGCGACGTCGCCAAACGTCGAACCGGGTCAACTACCCCTTCTCCCTACTCCATTCCGATCGTCGGTTCAAGGATGCGCGCTTCGCGCCACGCTATCTTTTTGTCCGGTGACGGCCCTCTCCAGGGAGGGACGAATGGGGACGTTTACCCTAAGCGAGGCGCTCGCGGGCGCATTTTCTAAACGCAAACAACCAGCGCGCAAGGCTAGATCGGGCGCGCCGCACCCCACTGGTGCGCGTGTCCTGCGCGACAGCGTTGAGGCCGGCACGTTCGAGCATGTCTTTTTCGTGGCCCCTGCCAAGGGAGAAACGGACAAGCTGCTTCGCATGGCGCGACGCCTTGTTGAAGCAGGACGCCAGCTACGCAGTGAGGCCCGACTTAATGGCCGCGTTCTGTCTCCTACCGAGGCCCTGCTGACGACGTTGACCAGCGCGAGCGTGAGGGTGTTCGAGGAAATCCTTACCCTCTCGCGCCTGAACAACGGCAAAGTCTTCCCGAGCTATGATTATCTTGCAGAGGCCACCAGCCTAGGGCGTGCTACGGTCGCACGCGCTCTGCGGATACTAGAGCGGATCGGTTTCCTGGTACGCCAGCGCCGGTTCAAGCGGATCGAGGCAGAAGGCCCCGGCCCTCGCTACGAGCAGACCTCCAATGCCTACCGGCCATTGCTGCCGAAATCGCTCATGGACTATCTTCCACGTTGGATGCGCCCTGCCCCACTTCCCGACGATGAACTTCAGCGGGAAACCGATCGGCTCGAAGAGATCGAGTATATGCGCTCCAAACTGACATGCCGTGAATTGGCTGAAAGTGTTGTCGACGGTCCGTTGGGCAAGATCCTTGCTCGTCTCGGTGCTGCCATCGATGCGCAGGAGCGTGAGTCTCAAACTGATCCGCAACCGCTAATGGATTCATATATAATAGGGAGAAACGGAGTTGGCCTAGTCGGCCAACGCTCTAACGCCTGACGGCGAAGGGATGAAACGAACCCAAAACGCACAATCTCAACGACAGCGCTTCCGGAAACGTCGGACGCGCCGCTTCGCGACGCGATGCTCCCCAGGAGGAGCAGGCGGGTTGGGCAGCTTCAAATTGCTGGTGTTGAGCTGGCGGAGAAGTCGATTCAAGCGTTGAAGGCGATCACATGCGTCATCGGATGCGAGATTGCGGAGGGATATCTAAAGGATATCCTCGACCCATTGCGGCATGGCAGAGGAGCGGTATTTCACCCTGCCCTTCTCCCGCGAGAAAATGAGCTGAAGCCGCCTGCTGCTGTTGTCGAACAGCAAGATCCGCTCGGCCAGTTGCATGGCGGTCGGGAGATTTCCCAAGCTGCGCGAAAATCGGCGTAACAAATCCTGCAACGGTACGTCGTGACCGCCGCTGGCAACACGACTGCGGACACGGCCAATTGAAAAGCTCACGTCGCCCAGGCCGATATAGACAAGGTTGACCTTGTAGCCGGCGGCTGACGCCGCCCGCATCAGGTCAAGTTCACTTCGACCAGTCAATGTGGTCTCGATCGCGAAGCTTGTGCCTTCAGCAAGTAGGGTTCTGCGCGCGGTGACAGCCGATCGGCCGGCATGAATCACCCTTTGGGTGTCTAGCAATTCAGCAGGTAAGGTCTTCGCAATGTTGTCCGGGTTTACCACGGGCAGGCGATGCGCGACGTAGCGATCGACAAGCGTCGACTTTCCGGCCCCGTTGGGGCCGGCAAACACCCATAGTTGCGGTTTCACGCGGCGTCGCGGACGCGATGTTCGCCCATGTGATCGAAACGGACCAGCTCGCGGCGGCCGTCAGGATATTCCTTCACGACCAGGCCGGGAGGCGTATCCTTCTCACCATAATAGATCGGGCGGCCAGCATCCAAATGCGACCGAGCCGCGGCGCCGTCGTCATATCGTGCGGCAGCTTCGAGGATCGGCCAAAGATCGGCGTCCGGGGATTCAGATCGTTTCAGTCGACTTGCCATACTGACAATATAGCACGTTGCGTCGCTTTCGTCACGGGGAGGACGATCGTTGCCGGCGCTGGGCGGTGGTGCCCCTCCTCTCCCCTTTTGTCGCGCGCGATGAACGGGCCGCGGACGACATGATTCTTTCGAGCGACTGTTACAGGTTGCTCCTATTGCCCGATCGGCAAATCCCTGTTTGCGATGGGGTGTGGCCGCGATGCTGCCTTGTGCGATCAAGTCAAAAACCGTCCGGAGGACTACGGTTTCCACTTCGCGGACCCTCCGTTTTTTATCTTGATCGCGTCAGCCTCGCTCCCCTGAAGCCCCCATCAGGAATTAGCCTGATCGAGAATGAGGTACGTCCCATGCAGAATATCGCTGAGTTTCGCATCATCGGCCGCATCGGCAAGATCAACGAGCATGACAAAGTGACGAAGGTTTCGGTAGCGGCGAACTACAACCGCCAGGACAACGGCGAGTGGACGACCGACACCCATTGGAACGAAGTGACGTTGTTTGGCCGACACATTGAGCGTGCTGCCAAGGCCGACAAGGGCGATCTGGTTCATATCGTCGGCCGGGTTCGCCAGAATTCCTACGATACCGAGGAGGGCAAGCGATACACGGTTGAGCTGATCGCTGACGGCTTCGCGGTTCTCGCCAAGGCCGGTGACGCGGACGCCTAGACTTCGGGGGCCGCATAGCGGCCCCCTCCCCTCTCCGGCAATCTAAGGGATAGCCTAAAGGATATCCCCTAGATTTCTCATGGCTATCTATCGCTCCGTTCGATCATCGCAATTGCGTTTGCCATACAGCGCGCCAGTAGACTCCGGGCATCTGATGCGATGGGGTAGAAGACCTATATTGTAATTAGGATTGCTAAATGGATATCCATTGCGATTGGCAATGGATATCGGCTGCATTTGGAGCGCCTTGCAAAAGCGATTGCCTTGGGATATCCATTGGCAAATCGATAGCCATTCGACATCCATAGCCTTGCGATATGGATTTGGTGTGGAAATCGATTGAATTTCGATTTCATGAAAGAGGGCCAGATTCGGATGCCGGCAATTTCTGTAGCGAACCCGAAGGGCGGGGCGGGCAAGACGACCCTGACATTCGTCTTGGCGAGCGAGCTGGCCCGGAGCGGTGCTTCGGTCGCTGTCATAGACGCAGATCCGAACGCGATCATCGCGGGCTGGGGCAGGAAGCGGACGGAGCAGGACAAGGCGCTACCATTCGAGATTATTGCCGGGCCGAAGGAGTCCGACCTGATGAAGCTGGTCGACCAGCTCACACAGTCGCATGATTTTGTACTCATCGATCTTGAAGGAACGGCCTCGCGCATGACGTCACGCGCTCTCGCGCGGTCGCATCTTGTGCTGATCCCGTTCAATCTCTCGCCGATCGACGCGGAACTGGCCGCAAATGCGGTTGCCCTGGTTCTAGAAGAACAGGAGGCTCTAGGTCGCCGAATCCCATTTAGGTTGGTGAGGAGCCGAGACAATGCGGCGATCCAGACCAAAAGTTCGCAGCGGATCACGGCGGCTATCAACGAAGCGGAATTACCTTTGCTGCCCGTTGGTCTCGTTGAGCGCGCGGCCTACCGCGACATTTTCGATTTCGCGGCGACACTGGAGGAACTGGACGATAGCCAGACTTCAGGATTGGCAGGCGCAAAGAAGAATGCCCATGAGGTGGCCCGTGCCGTTGTCGAAGCGGTTCAGTCGGAGATGCAGAAGTGAGTTCCGGCTATGGCTTTGGAAAGAAGGCGGGGCCGAAGGCTCCCGCCGAAGCGCCCGAAGATGAGGGCCGGCTTGACCTGTCCGGCATCACCAGGACGCCGTTGCCGCTCGATCCGGTTCGCGAACAGGCGGCGATCGAGCGAGGCGCAAAATTGGGCTTTGTCGATCGTGGGGCAGGGGAGGCGGAAGAGGCTGGACCTGTTGTCCGTCGGCGCCGGCAACCCGCCCCCCAAAGCACGGTCTATATCAAGGGACCGAAGGAAATTTTGGACTGGTTTATCGAGTTCAGCAACGAGCGCGGGCATCGCGCATATTGGCAAGCGCTCGCGGAGTTTAGGGACATGATCGACAAAAAGTAGAAGCGGAGGTGCAGCGACATGAGCGGCATAGCGCAAGCCGGTCTCATATTCCTTGTCATCATAGTGCTGATGATCCTCAGCGCGAAGGATAACGCGACCCGGAACCGCATCCGAAACGAGGATGAGGAAACTTGGTGGTTCTCTCGCCGCAACTGGTGGGATGATCGACGGTGAAAACGATCGCGGTCAACATCGAAAAGGGCGGGGCAGGGAAGACAACCATTGCCTGCCATCTGGCATGGCATCTGGCGGACGCCGGCCACCGCGTTCTGGTGCTTGACCTCGACCGCCAGTGCAATGCCTCCACGGCCCTACGCGACTTCGAGAGCCATGGTTCCTGCAAGCAGCTCTTCGAGGAAGGTTTCGTTGCCCCTGCAGGTCGCCAGCGCGGCATATACTCCAACAGGATGACCGGGGAATTTGACGCGGATTTCGGGAAGGCTTTGAGCGCCTTCCGCGCGAATTTTCCGAAGCTGGCGGAGTTCCACGACTATTGTGTGATCGACACTCCGCCCGCTTGGAGCTGGATCAATTTCGCGGCGCTGATGGTGTGCGACGATTTAATCGTGCCTGTTGAGCTTGGACCGTTCGGCCCGGATTCCACCAAGCAACTCTCCAACTCGATTCAGACAGTCAATCAACGTGGGCGGCGACATCCCATTCGCATAGCCGGGCTGGTCGCAAACAGAGTGAAGGCGAACGATCGCAACCAGCTTGCGATGCTGGAAGAACTGAAGGCCAAGATAGGGCGAAACCTATTTTCGGCTCACCTGCCGGACCGAGCGCATTACAGCCAGGCTGTACAAGCCGGGGTGCCAGTGTGGCGCTTTGAGAAGGACGTTCGATCATCGCTGCCCGCCATGCGCGCATTTCTCGATGAAGCGATGCAAAGGATCGAGGCCTGATGGATTTCGGGGACTTCGATATTTTCGCCGCTAAGGATGAGGTAGCACAGCAGGGTAGGGTGCTGACGCTGGACCCGCGTCGAGTGTATCCCGATCCTGACAATGTTCGTCGCGCCATCGATCAGAGCGAGATCGACGCCTTGGCCGAAACCATCGGTGCGCGCGGTCAACTGCAACCGATCATTGTCGATCCTGCGGATGAAGATGATCGCTATAAAATCCAATTTGGCGAGCGGCGCTGGCGCGCGTGCATGCAGATCGGCCGCGACGTGCGCGCCATCATTCGCGAGCATGGCGATCCCGCGCAGGTACGGATCGATCAGTTTATAGAGAACGATCAGCGTGAGCAGCTTTCCGTTCGCGACATGGTTGCTTTCGTCGCCGCGCAGGTAGCGTCGGGCCAGAGCATTGCGGATTTGGCGCGTGCTACAGGGCGTGAACGCGCGCGTCTTTCACGCTTACACGCATTGTCTTCTGCCCCCGACTTCATCGCTGACCGATTGGATGATTTGCCTGTCCGCGGTGCCGTGGCCTTGATGAAGGCGGCGGCACGGGATGAGGCCGCCGTAAGGGCGTACCTGGATCGAGCGCCCTCGGGCACGCTAACGGTGGCGGGTTGCGAGGCCTTCTTGCGGGGAGGGTCCGGGTCGGTCGCGGGGGCCGACGACGGTTCAGCCTCAAAATTGCAAGAGACCAGTGTTTTGCCGGTCGCCCCGCGTTCGTCGGGCGCGACAGAGGACCATCGGGAAGCGCCAATGGCTCAGCCGCGAGATGAGGGCCATCTGATCCACGTCGATGGCAAGCGGGGCCGTTTGATCGAAGCGCTTGTGCATTTCGACGGCGAAGAGCAGCCACGGATGGTCCGGTTTACGAACTAGCCCGGCACCGCATTCTTTTCCGCGTTTTCTCTTTTGAAAGATGATTGGAGACTGTGGCCCGAGCCACAGATTCGAGTGCCATTTTGTGGAGGTTGTTTGAGGGCAGGATAGGGGTTGTGGTTGCCATTGTCTTACAGTAGCCTTGCAGACGAGGACGATGATGGCAACCACGACAACCTCCACCGATGGCAAAACCAGCATGACGGTCCGTCTCGATCGGGCCACGCTCGACGCTTTCGATGCACTTGCGGAGGGCAGGGGAGGGCGCAGCGCGCTCCTGCGATCCCTGCTGGATCAGGCAATGCGGCAAGCAGGCGATGCCCCGAAGGTTCAAGCCCGCACGGAGCCATCGACCAATCGCATATCGTTTCGCGTCACCGAGGCTGAACTTGCTGTTCTTGACGCGCGAGCCGCTGAGCGGGGGACGGACAGGGCCGGGTGGGTAAAGGCGCTGATGCGTCGCCATATCGGCCTGAAGGGCAATGTAGATGACGGCCTGCGGGACAGTCTCGCGCCGGTTCGTCTTCAGCTTCAACGGATCGGTCGAAACCTCAATCAGGCCATGCGGGCTGGCAACGCCGCGATGATGGCGGACAGCGGCCTTCAGATCGAACGGGAGCTGCGGCGGATCACCGAGATGCGCGAGGACATTAATGAGCAGATTGCCGCGCTCGGCGATGCGCTGCGTGGCGATCTAGGGTTCTGGAAGGTGGCGGACTGATGCCATTCGGCGAGCGAGAGGATGAGCTGTGGGGCGTGCTGAAGCCCATGTTCCGACCGCGCGTATCGGGCGACCCCAATATCAAATATGCCAAGCATCTTCTCAACCAGACTGGTCCGTTTCGTCCGGTCCCATATGCCCATGCGCCGCGCGAGGACTCCCGTGCCGTGCTGGCGAGAGTGGTCCGCAAATCTCCGGAGGTTCTGGTCAAGGTAACAGGTCGGAAAAAGGGCGCAGAGCATCTAGGCGCTCATCTGAGCTACATCGGTCGCAATGGCGAGATTGCGATTGAGACGCGCGATGGCGAACTCATTTCGGACAAGAGTGAGGTTCAGCAGATAGCGCAAGA
Source organism: Novosphingobium sp. LASN5T (assembly GCF_003856955.1). Classification (NCBI taxonomy): domain Bacteria; kingdom Pseudomonadati; phylum Pseudomonadota; class Alphaproteobacteria; order Sphingomonadales; family Sphingomonadaceae; genus Novosphingobium; species Novosphingobium sp. LASN5T. Next base: position 16,352 of record NZ_RQSI01000043.1, on the reverse strand, counting down.
GTGGTCGGACGCCCTCTACTGGCGGGAAAGGGCAACAGTTTCCGGCGTGGCCATGGTCTTCTCCATGCCCCAGGGGACCAATCCCGATACCGTCCGTCAGGCTGTGCGCGCTGCCGCCGATCGCATGATTGGCGACAATCATGATTATGTGATGGCCTTGCACACCGACACGCCCAGGCCTCATGTTCATCTTACCGTCCAGGCTGAGGGGCTGAATGGTAAGCGTTTCGATCCGCGTCGCGAAGACCTGTTCAATTTCAGAGAGGCTTTTGCCGAAGAACTACGCAGCCGCGGAGTGGAATGCGAGGCAACGCCACGCTGGACGCGGGGGCAGGGCAGGGCCGGCACCAGCATGGCGCTTGCCCAGATGCGGGAGAAGATCAGGCGTGGGGTGTCGCACCAGCCTACCGAAGCTGACTTGCGGCAGGCCCGTGAAGCGCTTCAGGTCGCGAGCGGAAAGGCGCAGCCGCCTGTCTTCGTAACGCGGGCAAAGGAACGGTGGGATAGCACCCGGCAGGAATACGAGCGGGCAGCAGATCGCTTGGACAATAGCAGGGATGCTAGTGACAGGGAGCTGGCAAAGGACTTGCGTGCGTTCCTGAAAGACCGACCGTCGGTTGAGACTGTCCCCGACCGCGTATTGAAAGATGCTCAATCTCGCTTGAAGCAGATGAGGGAGCGGGGGGACCACCCACCAGATCGCCCGCCAAGGTCGCGATAGCTAGAGCGCCATCGCAGTCTCACCAGAGGGTGCCGTGAACCGGCTCAAGTTTTGGCGGGGCTTCCCGGTTGAGTGATTGCAGAAGATCGATTTCGATGGTCCGGCACATTGCGCTCAATGGGACGTCGTGGACGGAATTTGCGAAGGGGTCGGTCAGGTCTTCGCCGATGCTCAATGCAGCGAGGAATATCAGGCCGATCAATGTCGATCCCAAGGGCGTGTATATACCCAGGGATTCCACCAGTGCGATAGGAACCAGCACGCAGAAAACGCGGGTGAAAAGGTTCGGGAAGAAGCGAAAGCCGTTCGGTAGGGGAGTGTTTTTTATCCGCTCCATCCCGCCCTGGGCGTTCGAGATGTCGATCAGCAGCCGTTCGAGGGTCGCTTGCTGTATCGTGTCGATCCTTCCGCTGAGGTGTGCGTCTGCAACAAGGGCGGATATCTCTTCCGCCAATCCGTTCGCCCGATTTGCCTTCGCTGCGATCGTTGCTGCTGTTTCGGTGCCGATTAGTCGCTCGATTTCCGGCATTGGATCTTGGCCTCGCAATTGACAGCGAAGGGCATGGGCAATTGCAATCTGACGAAGGACGATATCATCCACCGCGACATTGGCCCGCCTGTCGGGAGCCATGAAGCTTTTGGACGCCCGTGCGAGGCTCCGCGATGCGTTGATGAGGGCGCCCCACAGAGATCGTGCTTCCCACCAGCGCGCATAAGCAGCGTTGGTCCTGAAACCGAGGAAGAGGGCGAGGGCGGTCCCAAACAGAGTCGTGGGCAGCGGAGGTTCTGAAAACGGCGTGTAGAAGTGGAAAGCCGTGACCAAAACGTCCCAGGCGAAAAGCACTGTCAGGGGCTTCCAAACTTCAGCAAGGATTTGTCGAAATCGGGGTCTGGTTCCTACGATCACGTTCAAACTCCAACGATTGATGCTGGGATGGCTCTGACTGGCGATGATAGGTTCGCGAGGAAGGCATCAGCGCTGTTGAGTTTATCGGTCAGTGGTTTTTAAACGGCGCCAAAGATTCGATTATTTTGCAATCGGCGATAGTGTCGCTTTGGCAGCAATCCACGCTAAGCAAGAGCTGGTCCCTCAGCAGTGTCAGATCGCTTATCTTTCGATCGATCTCGATGATATGCTCGGTCGCGATCGCATCAACCTCTGAGCATGAGGCATCCTGATTGTCAGCGAGTTTAAGCAGTTTGCGCACCTGTTCCAGGGTGAAACCAAGATCGCGCGAGCGGCGAATGAATGACAGCCGGTTCAGGTGTTGGAGTTCGTAAACGCGATAATTCCCACTGTTGCGAGAGGGGGCGGGCAGCAGCCCCTCCTTCTCATAATAGCGGATCGTCTCGACGCGGGTGTCCGTCAGTTTCGCTAGATCACCGATTTTCATGTATTGACCCTATAGCCACTTCAGGGTGCATAGGACAGGTCCAACCTGACGAATCGGACCGGACAAATGGCGGATCATTGCTGCTCGAAGAAAGGCGACACCTTGGCGATACTCGCCGCCAAGAAAGAGCAGCGTCGCGTCCTTGTGGTCGTCATGATGATTAATCTCGCGATGTTTTTCGCCGAGTTTGGTGGTGGCGTGATCGCGCGCTCATCAGCGCTAATGGCAGATTCTGTCGATATGCTGGGTGATGCCTTTGTGTACGCTCTTAGCATTTATGCGCTTCATAAAGGCGCAAAATGGGAGGCCGGTGCCGCGATCGTAAAGGGCGGCATCATTCTGCTATTCGGTGCAGCGGTGATTGCGGAACTAGCTGACAAGATCGTCAATGGCGTGCCGCCCTCGTCGTCACTGATGCTGGCATTTGGTTCCGCTGCGCTTGTCGCCAATCTCGCATGTCTGGCGATGCTGTGGCGCTTCCGGGGCGCCAACGTGAATATGTCCAGCACTTTTGAATGTTCGCGCAATGACGTTGCGTCGAATATCGGTGTCTTGATCGCAGCGGGTTTGGTGGGTGTAACAGGTTCGGCATGGCCTGACATCGCCATCGGGGCGATCATCGCTATGATCTTTCTGCGCTCTTCGTGGCGCGTGCTTTCGGAAGCCATTCCAGCGTGGCGTAAGGCCGATCCGCTTCCATCAGGCACTTTGCGATGACAGGTGTGAAAAAATCGGCTAGAGGCGTGTCCATGTTTCGCTGGAGCTTCCTCCTTCTTTGCCTGCTTGTGGCGTCGCTAACGACGGTTGCAACTGTGCATGCGAACGAAGTGCCTAATCCGACGCTCTCAGCAGCTCAGACCAGCATCGAATGTTCGGGTAAGGTCCACAGCGAAGGGGACGCGGACCAATCGCAAGGCGATTCTGATAAGGGTGTCCCTCATCACCATGGCTGCCATGGTGCGGCCTCCTTCCTGCCTGCGCGTGCCGCCGAGGCCACCATCTTTGCTATCGTTACGGAAGCGCTGATGTCCGTCGAAGAGGCGGCTCCTGGTCGCTGGACCGTCGGGCCTGATTTGCGGCCTCCTATCGCCTGATTGAAGCTCAACTGACTGTCACCCGTATTCCGGGTGCGCAGATTGATGCCTATCAATCAGGAATTTCTACATGCACAGGATCATTGCGGCCTTTCTGGCTGCCACGTCTTGCGTCGCCGTGGCGCAAGCACAGGACAATGTAACGGCACAACAGTCTGTAGGGGCTGTGTTCACTCTCGATGATGCAGTCGCGGCCGCAGGCGGAAGCGCCCCGGCAGCAGATGCGGCGCAGGCTGGGATCGATGCAGCTCGCGCGGGACGGACCGTGGCTGGCCTTCGTCCCAATCCGACGGTTCAGAGCCAGGTCGAGAACGTCGTCGGGTCAGGGCCTTATGGTGGTTTCCGCCAAGCCGAAACGACTGTTGGAGTCAACATCCCCATCGAGTTGGGCGGGAAGCGTTCGGCCCGCATCGCGGTTGCGGATGCGCAGTCGAACAGGGCAGTGCTGATCGCAGCGATTACCCAAGCCGACATTCGGGTGCAGGTCACTGCACTCTATATCGATGCCATTGCCGCGGAACGCCGGGTGGTGACGGCCCGCGATCAGCTTCGTATCGCGCAAGATGCCCTTAATGCCGCCAAGGTAAGGGTTCAGGCGGGGCGGGCTTCGCCGATCGAAGAGCAAAGGGCAGATGTTGCACGGCTGAATGCCCAAGCGGGTGCCGAGCGGGCAGCCAGGCTTGCGGATGCGGCGCGTGCCAATCTCGCGCGTCGGATCGGCAAGCCCATTATTGGGCCGCTGGATACCGCCGCGCTCGATTTGCTGCCACCGGCTTCTTACGGCCCGAACATGGTAGAAAGCGCTGGAACGCTGGCCATGGCGGCCGCCGATGCGGATCTTGCTATCGCCGACGCCGGCGTCCAGCTCGCTAAATCCCAGCGCGTGCCCGATGTAACGGTCGGTCCGGCGATCCGCCGTCTAGAGGTCAGCAAGGATATCGCGGCGGTGTTCTCCGTCTCGATCCCGATACCGCTTTTCAACTCTGGTCGGGCGGCCGTCGCGCAAGCGAGCGCGGAACGCAGTCGTGCCGAAGCTCAGCGTCGGATGACCGCGCTCGACGTAGAACAGGCCATTACCGATGCCCAAGCGGAGGCAGACAATGCCGCAACCACTGCGCGAAACGCCAGCGGTCCCGCGCTTGTCGCGGCTCAAGAGGCCGCTCGCATCGCCCGCGTCGGATATCGTGAGGGCAAATTCGGACAGCTCGATTTGCTCGATGCCGAACGGACCCTTGCCGACACGCGGGTCGCCGCGATCGATGCCCTCGCCTCGTACCAAAACGCCAAGGCGCGGTTGCAGCGTCTCACCGCTCCCGCGCCGGAACAGGGGAATTAATCCTATGAAACTGACAAAGAAAACTGCGCTTCTGCTGCCATTGACCCTGGCCTTTCTTCTCGCCGGCTGTGGCGGGGGCGGTGAAGCCAGCACTGAGGCTGCTGCCGCCAATGAGCAGGAAGCAAATGCTTCCCCCGTCGAGGGCAAGATTACACTTTCGACGGATCAGATCGCGTCGGCGGGAATCCAGATTGCTCGGCCGACCGTGGGTGGAGGAGGAACGCTAGAGCTGCCGGCGACGATTGAGGGTGATCCGCAAGGCACACAGGTGGTATCGGCTGCGATTGGTGGGCGTGTGGTATCGCTAACCCGGAATCTTGGCCAGTCCGTGGGTCGCGGAGATACTCTGGCCGTCATCGAGAGCAGAGAAGCGGCGCAGCTCAAGGGCGAAGTCGAAGCGTCTCGCGCACGTCTCGCGCTGGCGAACTCCAATCTGGCACGCGAACAGCGGCTTTTCGCGCAGCGCGTCTCGCCGGAACAGGATCTCATCGCCGCTCGAACTGCGGCCATTGAAGCGCGGATCGCCTATAATCAGGCGCAGCAACAGGTCTCCGCCGCCGGTGGAGGTGGGGGTGGCCTCAACCGTCTGGGTATTGCTGCGCCCGTTTCCGGTCAGGTCATATCACGCAGCGTCGTGCTAGGTCAGACCGTCGCGGCGGATGCTGAACTCTATCGGATCGCCAACCTGTCCAGTGTCTCGCTGTCGCTCAACCTACAACCCGCCGATGCGGGCCGGGTCAAGCCAGGGAACACCGTCACCGTTACCGCCGCTGGTCGTCAGGCTACCGCCAAGGTTAGCTTCGTGTCTCCTGCGCTCGATGCACAGACCCGGTTGGTTCCGGTCATCGCCATACTCGACAATCGGAATATGGAATGGCGGGTGGGTGAGCCGGTGACGGCCTCTGTCCAGCTCACCGGCAGCGGTGGTGATGGCGCGATCAGCGTGCCCACGACAGCGGTGCAAACAGACGAGGGGAAGTCGGTCGTATTCGTCCGGACCAAAACCGGCTTCCAGGCCGTCCCCGTCACGTTGGGCGATACCAGCGGTGCCAGTGTGATTGTTCGCTCAGGCCTCAAGGGCACCGAGCAGATCGCGACCGTCAACAGCTTCACGCTCAAGGCCGAACTCGGCAAGAGCGAAGCGGCGGAGGATTGAGCCGATGATCGCCCCAATCGTGAATTGGGCGGTTCACAAGCGCTGGCTCGTCCTGCTTCTGACCGCCATAGCCGCCGTTATTGGTGCCGTTGCCCTGTATCGGCTCCCGATCGATGCGGTTCCGGACATCACCAACAATCAGGTCCAAATCAACATCAAGGCGCCTGCCCTTTCGCCCGAACTGGTCGAAAAGCAGGTAGCCTTCCCTATCGAAACAGCACTCGCCGGCATCTCCGGTCTTGAGAATACACGCTCGCTTAGCCGGAACGGCTTTGCGCAGGTTACGGCCGTTTTTGATGAATCGACGGACATTTATTTTGCCCGTCAGCAGGTAGGAGAACGCCTTACAGGGGTCTCCGAAAATCTGCCCAATGGCGTGGTTCCGGAGATGGGACCGATTTCCACGGGTCTGGGCGAGGTCTATATGTGGACCGTCAAGCTTGAGCACCGCAAGGACGACAAGCATCTGCCCGGTGAACCCGGCATGCAGCCCGACGGAAGTTATATCACCCCGGAAGGCGACCGCCTCACGGATGAGACTGAACGGGCCACATATCTGCGTACCACGCAGGACTGGATCGTCAGCCCGTTGCTGAAGAACACCAAGGGCGTTGCCGGCATCGACTCCATCGGCGGCTATGTGAAGCAATTTCAGGTCGTCCCCGATGTCCAGCGGCTTGCTTCGCTAGGCCTCACTCTCACCGATCTCGGCACCGCGCTCGAACGCAATAACACAAGCGTCGGCGGCGGATTCGTCAATCGCAATGGTGAAGGGCTGGCTGTTCGCTCCGACGCCCTTATCCGCAACGCCAACGAATTGTCGCGGATCATCGTCGCTACGCGCGACGGGACACCCATTACCCTTGGCCAGGTTGCTGCCGTGAAAACCGGGCAGGCCATACGTATGGGTTCGGCATCTGAGAATGGCACGGAGGTCGTGGTTGGCACCGCCATCATGCGTATCGGCGAGAATAGCCGCACCGTGTCGACGGCCGTAGCAGACCGCTTGCAGGAAATTCAGGCATCGCTTCCGCCTGACGTCGTTGTGCAACCGGTCCTCAATCGAACCGAACTGGTTAACTCAACTATCAAGACGGTCGCGAAGAATCTGAGTGAAGGTGCGCTGCTCGTCATCGTCGTGCTGTTCGCTCTGCTCGGAAATTTCCGCGCCGCACTCATCGCTGCGATGGTCATTCCGGTGACGATGCTGCTGACCGGATTTGGGATGCTCAAAGCCGGCGTGTCTGCCAACCTCATGAGCTTGGGCGCTCTCGACTTCGGTCTTATTGTCGATGGTGCCGTCATCATTGTGGAAAATGCGCTCAGTCGTATGGCGCATCGCCAGGAACATGAAGGTCGCGTGCTGACCCTTCATGAGCGGTTGAATGTTGTCGCATCGGCGGCGCGCGAGATGATCCGGCCTTCGGTCTATGGCCAGGCCATCATTATCCTTGTCTATGTCCCGCTGCTCACCCTGACGGGTGTTGAGGGCAAGACCTTCGTGCCGATGGCGCTTACCGTCATCATCGCGCTCGCCTTCGCCTTCGTTCTCTCGTTGACGGCCGTGCCGGCAGCGATCGCTATCTGGCTGTCCAATCGTGTCGATGAGAAGGATGGTCGGATCATGAGCTGGCTGAAGGCCCGCTATGAACCCGGTCTCGATAAGGCGATGAACCGGCCAACCTTGACCATAGGCACGGGTGTCGGCGGTTTCGTGCTGGCCATCGCGGCGTTCATGTCGCTCGGCCAGGTCTTTCTTCCCCAACTCGATGAGGGCGATCTCCTCATCCAGGCCCTTCGTATCCCTGCCACCTCTGTCCAGCAGAGCCAGGCTATGCAGGTTCCCATCGAGAAGATGCTTACGGCTCAAAAAGAGGTGCAGTTCGTCTTCTCCAAAACAGGCACGTCCGAACTTTCGTCGGACCCCATGCCGCCCAACGCCACCGATATGTTCATCATCCTCAAGCCTCGCGACCAGTGGCCCGACCCGAGTCTCACAAAGGCGGATCTAGTCGCTCGCTTCGAAGCCAACCTGAACAAATTCCCCGGCAACGCCTATGAGATCACACAGCCGATCCAGATGCGCTTCAATGAGCTGATTGCTGGCGTGCGAGGCGATCTAGCGATCAAGGTGTTCGGCGACGACTTCAACGCCATGAACGCCACCGCAGAGAAAATCGCTAGCGTTCTCAGGCGCACTCAGGGCGCTGCGGACGTCAAGGTCGAGCAGACCACGGGCCTGCCCATGCTCGATATCCGGGTAAATCGCGATGCTATGTCCCGCGTCGGTGTGACTGCGCAGGACGTACAGGACATCGTGACCGCAACTTTGGGCGGTCGCGAGTCCGGCATGATCTTCGAAGGGGATCGGCGCTTTCCCGTGGTGATCCGTCTATCGGAAGCTCAACGCGCTGACCTATCGACGCTACAGCAGGTCCAGGTTCCTCTTCCTGGGGGCAAGTTCGTTCCCCTCGCGAGCGTCGCCGACATCAGGATCGTGGATGGTCCAAACCAGATCAGCCGCGAAAATGGAAAGCGCCGTGTCGTGGTACAGGCGAATGTTCGTGGCCGCGATATCGCCAGCGTCGTGGAAGATGCGCGGGCTACCATCGCCAAGGACGTGCGTCTGCCAGCAGGCAGCTATCTCGAATGGGGCGGCCAGTTTGAAAATCTGGCTTCCGCGCGCGAGCGGTTGCAGCTCGTGATCCCGGCCTGTTTCGTGCTTATCCTGATGCTCCTCTATGGGGCGCTCGGGTCAGCTCGCGACGCGGCGATCGTGTTCACGGGTGTTCCGCTGGCTCTGGTCGGTGGTGTGCTGCTCCTGTTCTTGCGGGGAATGGACTTTTCCATATCCGCCGCGGTTGGCTTCATCGCATTGTCGGGCATCGCAGTATTGAACGGCCTCGTGATGGTCTCCTCCATTCAGGAACTCATGCGACGAGGGATGGACAGGGCAGAGGCGGCCCGAACCGGAGCCATCCAGCGTCTCCGCCCTGTAGTGATGACGGCATTGGTCGCAAGCCTTGGCTTCGTGCCGATGGCCTTGGGGACAGGCGCTGGCGCCGAAGTGCAAAAGCCCTTGGCGACCGTTGTTATTGGCGGTCTCATCTCGGCAACCCTGCTCACCCTGTTTGTGCTTCCGACGCTCTACGCCCGCTACGGTCGACGCGAGATACCTCTCTACGAGGATCTCGAAGAGCATGAAGAACCGCAAGGCGGCGAGCAGCTTCCGCAACCTCAACACTGATGAGCGAGGGGGAGGGCATGTGCATCATGGTCTCCCCATCCTCGAACAAAGTGAGGAAATGGAACATGATTGAGGAAACCGTTTTCACGGCGCCGATCTCACAACTGAGGAGCTGGAGCTTCATTTCGGAGCTTGGCGGATATGGACAATGGCATCCGAACTATCGGTTCAGCCAGCTCAATGCGCAGGCAACCCATGCCGAACTCTCGTTGAAACTGTTCGATCGGCGGCGAGCCAGGCTCTGGATCGAAATCGACCATATCAATAAGCCGCAAGGTTTTGGTTGGCGCGGCCAGGTCAGCGGCCTTTTCAAGTTCAGTGAACGCTACGAAATCCTGCCCGCCAAGACTGGCGCGGAGGTGCGCCATATCTTTGAACTGCGAGGTGGACTGGGCAGTATCTTAGGCTGGTTCTCACGTCGCACCATACGCGAAGAGATGCAGGAACATGATAGCGCCCTGCTGAAAGCCCTCAAAAAGCGTGGGCTACGGCCACCTCACGGCAAGGTGCAACTCAAGCTCGTATCGACGGCACCGACACGCGGATCGACCAATGACTGAGTCGAATTCGCGTTCCTCGACATCGATTGCATCTGCGCGCCGCCGTCGGCGCGCTCCACAGGAAAGGAATCATCATGGTAGATAACGCTGCCCATCAAGGCCTGCCTTGCCCCGTTTGCAAAGTCGATCTCGTCATGAGCGAGCGGCAAGGCATCGAAATCGATTATTGCCCGCAATGCCGGGGGGTTTGGCTCGATCGCGGCGAACTCGACAAGATCATCGAACGTAGCATGGCCGAACAGCCGGCTTATCAGGAACCGAGCAGCACATTGGGCATGTTTGGCGACAAGCATGGCCGGAGCGGCAAGCATGGTGGTGGCCACGGTAGCAGCCACGGCGGCGGCCATGGTGGGCGCAAAGGCTTCCTGCGCAACCTGTTCGACTGATCGAATATGAACCGGCCACCGCACCGATTTGAGCCTTTCGGGACGTGCGAGATGGCCCGCGCCATGGGCGCCGCGCCCCCTCGGGCGCCCATGGCGATAGATATGCACAGCGGAGTTGGAGGATGAGCAAGTGGAGGACTAAAGGTTTGTTGCCGCTGCCCTTGCTCTTTTTGGGCGGCGCAGCGGCGATAGCCGTTCTGACAGCATGTTCCGAACAATCCGCCGGCGATGATCCCGACGGAAGGCATGATCGCAGTTCGCTGCCGGCGCTGATCGGCGAGCAAATCTATGCCTGTGACGACGGCTCCAAATATGATGCCGACTTTCTTGCCGACGGTCTGACCCTGGATATTGCTCGGCTACCCGCCGAAAAGCCGGTGCGACTGTCGGCGCCGGCAACTGGCCTGACCTATGTGGGCCATAATCTCAACGTGGCCATCTCCGGCAGCGGCGCGCTGACGATGACCCGTCCTGATCGCAAGCCTGTGCGGTGCCTTCGCATCCGCTCAGAACAGGCGATCGGAAACTCCACGAAGGAGGATGCAGGTGGCTGACATCCCTCCCAATGGACCTTCGGCAATCGAACGGCGGACGCTGTGGATCGTCCTGCTGTTGAATGCGGCCATATCGGCGGCCTTTTTCGTCACTGGCTTGGTAGGCGATTCAAGTGCGTTGATCGCCAATGGTGTCGATAATCTCTCAGATGCCGCCGTCTATGCGCTCAGCATTGCGGCCTTGACGCGCGGCCCGGTGTGGAAGACCCGCGCTGCTTCTGTGTCAGGGATCATGCTGTTGGTCTTTGCCGTGGGCATCCTTGCCGATGTGGTGCGTCGCTATATCTACGGCAGCGAGCCGATCGGCAGTGATATGATGGTCATGTCGGCAATAGCGGGGGTGGTCAATTATGTCTGCCTCAGACTGCTTCAGAAACTTGACGCCCCGGACGTCAATCTGCGGGCAGCCACAACCTTCAGCTTCAACGATTTCGTCTCGAACGGCGGAATATTGGTCGCCGGCGGCTTGGTCATTTGGCTGAAGACCAACTGGCCCGACCTGATCGTCGGATTTCTGACGGCCGCCATAGCCATCAAGGGCGGTCTCGAAATTCTCAAGGACGCCGGGAATGAAGCGAGCGCAAAACGAGAGGCCGGACTGAAATGAGATCATATCGAATGAAGGGCATGACGCTCATCGGGCTGAACATGGCCATTATGGCGATATCCTCGCCGGCGGCGGCGCAGCATGCCGATCACCAGCGCGCGTCGCCTCCCCCTAGAGAGGCCGCTTCGACCACCGAATATCGCGCCATCAACATCCAGATGCATGGGGCGATGGACGTCCCATTTTCAGGTGATGCCGATGTGGACTTCATGCGCGCCATGATCCCCCATCATGAAGGTGCGATCGCCATGGCCGAGGTCGAACTGAAATATGGGCGCGACCCAGAGGTTCGGCGCCTCGCCGGTGAGGTCATCAAAGCCCAGCGGCAGGAAATCGCAGAAATGCGCGCCTGGCTTGCCAATCATGAGCGGCAGAAATGAACAGGCGCGGCTCAATCCACCCATTTGCTCTGCATGAAACAATCGAAAGATCGGAGATGGACGCATGACCGAGAAGCTGAAACTCGACATACCGCTGGTGCTGCCGGAGGTAGCGGACTCTGCCGATGCTTGCGTCGGTCGTCTGGTGAAATCCATCGAGGGAAGGGCAGGGGTCGAAACGACGCATGTCGTCGCGGCCGTCGATGGCGCGCCGGCAAAGCTGTGCGTCCACTACGACCCCGACCAGCTTTCGATGCAGCGCATCCGCGACTTCGTTCAGAGCGCGGGCGCCTCGATCAGCGACCGCTACGGCCATGCCCATTGGGACATGACAGGCATCGGGCATCAGCGTCGGGCCAGGACCGTGGGCGATAAATTGCGCGGTCTGCCCGGAGTGCTGGAGGCCAGCGCGGATGCATCCGGCAAGGTTCGGGTCGAGTTTGATCGGGAAGAGACTTCCGACAAGATCATCCTGTCGGAGCTGGCTGGGATGGGCGTCAGGCCGATCGCTCGCGCCAAGGCGCAAGAGGATCATTCAGGCCATGCCCACGGCTCGGAAAAGGCGAAGGCTGAGGAAAGCCATGCTGGACACGACCATGGCAGCGAAGAGGGTGGCCATGAACATGGTGGCATTTTCGGCGCCAATACCGAGCTGATCTTTGCGCTGCTATGCGGTGCACTGCTGGGGATAGGCTATGGCATCGAAAAGCTGCTGGTCGGGGCGCCATCGTGGTTGCCCACGGCCTGCTATGTTGGAGGTTATTTCTTCGGCGGCTTTTTCACGCTGCGCGAGGCCATCGACAATCTGAAACTCCGCAAGTTCGAAATCGATACGCTTATGCTGGTCGCGGCTGCCGGTGCCGCCGCCCTTGGAGCCTTCGCCGAAGGCGCGTTGCTGCTCTTCCTCTTCAGCCTGGGTCACGCCCTCGAACACTATGCCATGGGGCGCGCGAAGCGCGCGATCGAGGCTCTGGCAGAGCTGGCACCAAGGACCGCCCTGGTTCGCGGCAAGGATGGAAGCACCCATGAAGTCCCGGTGGAGGATCTAGCGATCGGCGACGTCATCGTCGTCAAGCCGGATGAGCGGGTGGCCGCCGACGGCTTCGTCATCAAGGGGACCAGCGCAATCAATCAGGCCCCTGTCACGGGCGAGAGCATGCCGGTTGATAAAAAGCCGGTCGCGGACGCCGCTGCTGCGCGCGCAAACGCCGATCGCCTAGATGCAGAGTCTCGCGTCTTCGCCGGGACGATCAATGGCAGCGGGCTGCTTGAAATCGAGGTGATACGGCTTTCGAGCGAAAGCACGCTCGCCAAGGTGGTCAAGATGGTGAGCGAAGCGGAGACGCAAAAATCGCCAACCCAACGATTCACCGACAAGTTCGAGCGTGTTTTCGTCCCGGCTGTTCTCGCGCTGGCCTTCATCCTCCTGTTCGCGTGGGTGGTGGTCGATGAGCCATTCCGCGACAGCTTCTATCGGGCCATGGCGGTGCTGGTGGCGGCCAGCCCCTGTGCGCTCGCCATCGCAACGCCCAGTGCGGTTCTGTCAGGGGTGGCGAGGGCAGCGCGCGGTGGCGTGCTGGTAAAGGGTGGCGCGCCGTTGGAGCTGCTGGGTTCGCTCAACGCCATAGCCTTCGACAAGACGGGGACGCTCACCAAAGGCGAACCGCGCATTCAGAAAGTCATCACCGCGCCCGGTGTCGAAGAGGAAGAACTGATGGCCATCGCAGTGGCGGTCGAATCGCTGAGCGATCATCCGCTCGCGCAGGCGATAGCGCGAGATGGCAAGGACTATGTTCGCAACAGGCCGATTCCCGAGGCCAGCAATCTGAAAAGCCTGACTGGGCGGGGTGTTTCGGCTCTGGTGGACGTTGATGAGGTGTTGATCGGCAAGGCGGAAATGTTCGGGAACGATGGCATCCCGCCACTTTCCGCGCAAATGGCAGAGGCGATCGAGGAGCTGCGCAAAGGTGGCTTCACATCGATGATCGTGCGCCGGGATGGTCAGGATCTCGGTGCGATCGGGCTGTTGGATACGCCGCGTGAGGCGGCACGCGCTACCCTTGAGAAGCTGCGGGCGCTCGGCATCGAGCGCATGATTATGATCTCTGGCGACAATCAGCGGGTGGCGGATGCCGTCGCCAAGCAGGTCGGCATCGATGAGGCGTGGGGCGACCTCATGCCCGACGATAAGGTTGAGGCGATCAAGAAACTGAGGGCGCAGGCAAAAGTCGCCATGGTCGGGGATGGCGTCAATGACGCACCAGCCATGGCTACGGCCACGGTCGGAATTGCGATGGGCGCTGCCGGATCAGACGTCGCTCTCGAAACTGCCGATGTCGCATTGATGGCCGACGACCTTGCGCATCTGCCATTTGCCGTTGGCCTCAGCCGGCATACCCGATGGATCATTCGCCAGAATGTTTTCGTGAGCCTGGGCGTCGTCGCCTTTTTGGTTCCAGCGACTATCCTTGGGCTGGGCATCGGGCCAGCGGTGGCTGTCCATGAAGGTTCGACACTTTTGGTCGTGGTCAACGCGCTGCGGCTCCTGGCCTATCGCGACGCGACGAAGGGATGAGCTGGCGGTCCATATCAACGGTGTCGTTGCGGCGCCGAACATGGCCGCGATGATGCTGATCGCGCCGTCATGGTGGGAGACCGCCACCCACATCCTCAGCTTGGGCGCAGCCTACGCGCTAGCGCTGCCGGTGGGGTGGGACCGGGAAAAGGATGAGCGGAGCGCAGGCATCCGCACCTTTCCTCTCGTCGCCATCGCCAGTTGCGGATTCGTGCTGGTCGGCATCGCTATCCTTGGTCGGACGTCGCCTGCGCAGGCCCGAATCCTTGAAGGCTTGATTACCGGCGTCGGTTTCATCGGTGGCGGCGCGATCCTGAAGCATCGCGGCAAAGCGTCGGGCACTGCTACCGCCGCCAGCCTTTGGGCGACCGGCGCGCTGGGCGCCGCAGTAGGATACGGCCTTTATGACATCGCTGTCGTCCTCAGCTTGACCACGTTCCTGACCTTGCGCGGCTCTCGCCCTTTGAAGCGCGCGACACATGACAGCAGCGCGTCCCCGGAGAAGGCATGATGTCGGCGATACTCTACACCCTCATCCCGCTTACGGCCGTCATCATAGGGGCGGTGCTGTCGGTCGTTCGACGCCCCGGTCCCACATTTGTAAGCGGGATGCAGCACCTGGCTGCGGGCGTTGTCTTTGCAGCGGCGGCATCGGAGGTTCTTCCGCAGATCAAACATGGCGCTTCGCCGGTAGCCACGCTGATCGGCGGATTGGTCGGATTAGGCGTCATGCTCCTGCTCAAGGTGGTGGAGGGCAGAGCCAAGGGGCCAGTGGCAATGCTTGGTGCGGTCGGGATCGATATTCTTGTCGACGGCCTCGTTCTGGGGCTGGCCTTTCTCGCTGGCGAAAAGGCCGGGTTGCTGTTGACGGTCGCCCTGACGCTTGAAGTCCTGTTCTTGGGGCTGACGGTGACGGCCGAGCTTGGTGAAACGATCGTTTCGCGATGGCGCATTGTGGGCATCACGTCCGCCTTGGGCCTTCTCCTACCGTTTGGTGCATGGATAGCAGCGCCGGTTGCCCTGTTTCCTCCAACCATCATCGTTGGTTTTTTGAGCTTCGGCATGGTGGCTCTGCTTTACCTCGTAACAGAGGAATTGTTGGTCGAGGCGCATGAACGGCCCGACAGCCCTCTTGTCAGCGCAATGTTTTTCGTTGGTTATCTCGGACTCCTCCTGTTGGAGGAGTTGATGTGATCGCCCCTGCTAACAGACCGCGCGCTCGCCGGATCTCTGTAATGGCAGTTCAGTTGGCAGCTTTGGTTGCCGTGCTGATCGGTACGATGGTGTTTTTCGTCAGGTTCGTGGCGGCGCCGACGCCGCATTCCATGCCGCAGACCGTCAATCTCACCATCATTGTCGAGCCGGGGGGATCGCAAGAGGTCAACGGATATCTTGAGTCTGGGGACCGCATGGCGCTCTCCTGGCAGACCGACGGTGCCGACCTTGGCTATCGCTATCATGTCGAGAGCGGACATGAGACGCCGAGCATCTTGGCGATCGGGCTGTCCAGTGACGGCGAACAACAGTTCAAGGCCGCACATGGCGGCTTCTACGGCATCGGCCTCCGGAATTTCACGGGTCGCAGAGTGACCGTGACCCTGAAGGCCACGGGCACCTTCGAATATTTCAGGGCGATGTTCGCTCAGCGCAAGCAGGAGGCCACCAAGTGACGAGGCTCCCGCATATCCATTCTCAGCTCGCAGCACCCGCATCGGCAGGGAGGCCATCATGACGGACATCGATAGAGTTCTGGCTGCTCGCAATGCTATAATTCAACGCAATGCCGCGATCCGCAATGCGACGGCACCGGCCACTATCGATCCGAAAGCGGCAGAGGCCTTCGCCGCGAAGCTGCAGGGCGCACTTAGTGCCACCGCAACCAGCGTACCGGCATTGACGGTCAATCAGCCTTCCCCAACGGATAGCGTCCGCTCCGCGATCGCCAGCGTGAACGAGACTATGGAACAGGAGGATGTGGCGACCGAGGCCTATGAGCGCGGAGAAACGACCGACATAGCGGCGGTGATGCTGATGAAGTCGCGTTCGGATATCGAGTTCGAGGCAACGCTTCAAATCCGCAACAAGCTGCTCGCCGCATATAAGGATATCATGAACATGCAGATTTAGCGGCCGCTCGGCGTTCGCTGCCTTTGCAGGATTTGGTTCTGCTGGATGGCCCGGATGCGTTCGTCCTGCTGCTGACGGACCTGCACACCTGTCCCCCGTCAGCGCCAATGGCACAGATTTGAGGTTGTGATTTAAGGAGGGTTGGGGCTTCGTCGTAGTGACGAAGGAACGAAGATGAAGCCCCAACCCTCCTTGAAAAAATCGCCGACCAAGGC
>NZ_RQSI01000042.1:0-30378 GCF_003856955.1 Novosphingobium sp. LASN5T | reverse complement strand
GTCCCGAAGATCCTGTGAAAGCGTTCGTGCCATCCATGCTGGCCTCCTGACACCAGCAGGAAGTCTGAATCACAACGGCGCCGCGAAGGGAATCCCTGACGAGTCAGTTCGTGTGGAAACCGCTCTAGCGTGGAATCACGAAAACCCCCAATAGCAAGGAAAGCATCCACGTCCCGCCATTTTTCAGACTGTATGCTGTCCTCGGATTTCGATGTCACCGCTGCAACCGGCGGAGTCTATGGTCCCGTTGGTGGTAACTCCACAAGTAGACGGGGCAGAGCAGTAGGATGAGGACAGAGAACCAGCGAACTATCTCTGGCGTCCCGTTCTGGAAACGGGGCGGCGTTGCCACGACCAGGCCGTGCAGGAAGGTCTGAACCGGATCGCTCAGGCCGGCGGCGCCCACCAAAGCAGCGAAAAGCATGTAGAAGAAACCGTCGCCTCGTCGGATGCGTTCGGGATCGACCGGAAAGTCGCGCAGCATGACCGGCAGCGTCATTGCAAGGCTGAACCCGAGGAAACCCCCTCCGCAGCACAGCAGCAATGCCCCCGCTACGCCAAGCTGCGCCGCCACTTGATAGACAATGGTCGTGTTGAGGCCGAGCGCCGCCACGTAGGCGCTACAAAGCACTGACAGAACGATACCTGAGACTAGCGGTGGCTCTTGCGTTGAAGGCTCACACTTGCGGTCAATCCGAACCTGCCTGTCCTGGCTCTTTCGACGGACCGGCGGCGTTGTCGCGACTGCTGGCGCAGCAATACGCGTTTGAGGCACCGGTCCAGGCTTGCTCTCGAACCCTGCCCGTGCAGCCCGTTCGGGGAAAGCCCGGCAGGCGTACCACCGCAGGCGCCGCAGCGCCTTCATCTCGATGCGCCGCACCGCTTCCTTGCCGATATTGAGATCCTCGCCAATCTCGCAAAGGGTGTGCTCGCCAAGCCCGCCAAGACCAAAACGCATGCGGATGACGCGTTCTTCGCGGGGCGACAGCCGTGGCAGCACTGCATGCAGAAACTGGCGATCGATCAAACGGTCGATTTCTTGCGCTGTTGGGGGACCGGGCATGTCATCGCTGAGGCTGGCAAGATCATCCTGGTCGCAGATGTCCATGGGTCGGGGCATGGTGGGTGCTCCTGCCAAAAGGCCAAGTTCGGCGCGGCCCGGTGGGAGGTGACCCGGACCGCGCCGTTTCCGATCAGGCGTAGTGCGGCCGTTCGACGCATTCGATGCAGTCGACCTTACGCTCTTCGCTGACGGAATGGTGGTGGCCCGTGGCGTCCTTCTCCGGGCAGTCCGAGCAGAGGCCGTTGGCCTCCTGCTGGAAGCGAGTGGCTGCGTCCTTCAACTTCTGTTTGCGCGCCTCGAGTGCTTCGCGCAGCCGGGCG
Source organism: Novosphingobium sp. LASN5T (assembly GCF_003856955.1). Classification (NCBI taxonomy): domain Bacteria; kingdom Pseudomonadati; phylum Pseudomonadota; class Alphaproteobacteria; order Sphingomonadales; family Sphingomonadaceae; genus Novosphingobium; species Novosphingobium sp. LASN5T. The sequence continues at coordinate 28,995 of NZ_RQSI01000042.1, read as the reverse complement.
AGGGTCGCCCTGGTCTGTTCAGGGCTGGTCTGTTCGGAGGGGCCCCGGCGATCGAGCAGGCTCTGGATCAACGTTGACGCCGCCGCCCTGGGAGCGGGCTCGGCGGCGAGGGCAGGGGTGGCGGCCGCCGCAAGCATCGGGGCGAGCAGATAGGCATATCGTTTCATGGCTAGTCTCCTTGTTCAGAAAAAGCCGGTCCCGCGGCCATATGAGAGGTCGCCGCGTGACGAATCCCCGAGCGCCGACCGGCGCACGCTCAGGGTGACGCCCCGCCTTCCGCGGGCGCGGAAGTGGAGATCCTGGGGATCGATGTTGTTGCGTTCCGCCCATTCCTGGGCATCGCGCTCGCTCGGAAAGTCGCCGACTTCCTCGTGTTCATAGGCCATGGTCGCTCTCCATCGGTTCGCAGTCGGGCGGTTCGGGATCGGCATCGGGCTTTGGATCCGGCGCAGCCGGCGCGAGGAACGCGACCGCCGCTGCGGCAAGGGCGACGGCGACCATTGCCAGGATGACCAGGCCGCGCGCCGCAGGCTCGGGCAGGACAAAGGCAAGCACGGCCAGCCAGACGAGCGTGGAGTGCGCGCGGTCGAACACCTGGGTGGCCGCGGCGGGGGCGAGGACGGGGAAGCGCCTCACAGGTCGAGCCCCAGCGACTTTTCCGGACGCAGTTGGCGCACCGGGGGTTCTGGGACTTTCCCAAGCACCGCATCGAGTTTGGCCTTGAGCTCGGGGCTCATCCTGAGTTCGGGCAACTGCCGCGCGTCGATCGGATTGTGATGGCGTGGTTCGACCTCAAGCTTGCCGGTCACCTCGAGCGCAGAAGTCTTGTTCCCGGGCGTGCGGTCGAGCTGCTGCTTCAGCCCCTCGAGATTGTTGGTGACGACCATCATATCGTCGGTCGCGCGGGTGTTGAGCACGTTCTGCGTGCGCTGGGTCGCGAGATTGCGCTGCGATGAGGAGATGACCTCGATCGCCTCCGGCTTGGTCATACCCTGCGCCATGTGGGCATTGAGCGCGTAGCCGAGGTCGAGCCGGCGCAGCATCGGGTCACCGGTCGCAAGCACCAGTTGCCGCTTGTCGGCAAGCTCGACCCGCACGCCTTCGGGCCGGGCCTCCAGCACCGTCGCGTAGGTCGACTTGGCAAGATCCCGTCCCTGGTCCTTGTCCCGCCAGAACACGGTCTCGCCGTCATGGATCTTGAGCTCTCTCTGCTCGTAGAGCCCGATCCGGTCGAAGCGGTGATCGGGGTCGATGCGGTCCGGGTCGATGACCTTGCGCCGCCCGCCAGCTTCGAGCACGACCTTGCCATCCTTGCGGATCTCGCGGACCGCGTACTCCCCGCGCTTCAGCCCCAGTTCGCGCACGTCCATCCGCGCGTCGAGCACCTGGCCCACCCGGTAGGTCGAGGCGAAGCGAAGCTCCTCGCGCGTGGTGTTGGCGCTCTGCAGGGTGGTGAGGGTGAGGCCTGGCCCGGTAAGCGTGCCTTCCTTGAGCAGCCCCGCCTGGACCCGCGCGTTGATCTCGGCGCGGTCATCGCGCCCGGCCGTGAAGATGGCGGTCGCCTCGCGCTTGTCGGGGCTGAGCGACAACCACAGCTCGGCTGCGCGGGCGACATGATCGGGCCCCGCCTCGATCACCCGGCCGTGGGCGGCAAGAAGGTCGAGCGCGAGGCTGGCATGGCCTTCGTTCGAGAGCCCGGCGACGGCCAGCAGCAGGGGCGAGTTCTTCTGGCGGATGTTCTCGTCCATCCGCACGGTTGCCTGCCCGGCGGCCTGGCTGACGGCGAACATCTTGCCCTGTTCGATCGCCGACAATTGCTGGCGGTCGCCCATGAACGGCGCTTTGGCGAGATCGAGCTGCTCGGCGAGCGCGGTCAACCGCAGCATGTCGCGCGAGGAGACCATCGAGCTTTCGTCGGTGATGATGACGGTATTGGCGAGCGCCGCCTTGGCGGCCTCGAAGCGCTCGCCCGATCCCGCGGCTGCAGCCCCGCCATAGGTGCTGAGAAACTTGGCGATCGTGTAGGCCTCGATCCCTGCCTCGCGCATCTGCTCGGCCGACATGCCCTGGCCGCCCCCGCCGCGCAGGTCCGCGACCATCTTGTTCTGGAAGGCAAGGCCGACGAGCTTGACGCCTTCATCGCCAAGCACCTTGCCCACCGCGCCGAGCAGAGTCGATTTGCCCGCACCCGCGACGCCCTGGACATTGAGAAAGCGATCGGTGCCGGAGAGGATCGCGACGCCGGCAGCGAGCTGCCCCTCGTTGAGCTGCCAGGTATCGACCCCGGCGCGGGCCTGCCCAAGTTCGCGCGCCGCGTCCTGCAGCCGCGCCATGGCCTGCTCGGGCGGCATGAACGCGCGGCCCTTTCCGCTGCCGGCATCGATGCGGTCCAGAATCTGCTGCTCCATGGCGAGCGCCGCCGGCGTCGTGACCAGATCGAAGTGCCCGTCGAGCCGCTCCGACTTGCCAGGGATCAGATGGCCCTCGCGAATGAGTTCGCCGATCCGCAGTGCGATCGCGCCGCCTTCAAGACCCTTGATCTGGAAACCCAGCGCCGCGCTAAGGATCGCCTGCGGCGAGAAAGCCGCCTCGCGCTCGGACAAGTGCCGGATGGCGGATGCTGTCGCGTGCTGGGCCTTGATCGTGTCTGCGGGCAAGAATAGGGCGGCCGCGCCGCTCACTGCCAGCGGGCTCGGCGTGCGCAGCGCCGCGCCGATCCGGGTCGACACTTCACCGAGCGCAGCGGTCGCGGTTTCGCGGAAGGTAGGACGTGCCTGCAAGGCGGCACGCTCACGTGCCTCAGCAACAAATGATTTCCCGTCAAAGCCGAGTTCCTGCGCCCGCTGCTGCCAACTTCCGGTCAGCGCACCGCGGTCATCGACAGCGAGCTTGGGGTCGCGGGTGTAGAGCGTGATCTGCTTCTTGGTTTCGAGCCGCGTCGCACCCGTTTCCGCGATCTTGGCCTCGATCTCGGTGGTGCGGGTCGAGAACGCCTTGATCACCTCGCTTGGCACGCCCTTGATCTCGAACGAGCCATGTTTGCCAGCGGCCTCGGTTTCGTAGCCGAGCTTCTGCAACTGGGCGCGGAAGGCGGCATGGTAGAACTGGCCGATCGTCGTGTTGTTCTTCCAGATCTCGCCGTTCCACAGCGCCTTCCATGTCCCCTTCGGATCGCGCGTCAGGTTGGCGACGACGGCGTGGATATGGCCCTGCGGATCGAGCGCACGGCTCGTGTCATGGGCGAAGAGCGCATAGACGAGATTGCCGGTCTTTTGCGGCTCGCCGCTGCGCGAGCGATCGTAATTGCGGCTCTCGGCAAACTGCTTCTCGACGAGCTGCGTCATCGTCGATTTGACGGCTGCAAGATGCGCATCGAGGATCCGCTTGTCCCCGCTCACAAGCGCCAGGATCGAGGCGGACTTCGGCATCGAGAAGGTGAGGTCGAGACCCAGGCGCCGGCCCTCGACCTGCCCGACCATCTCGCCGTCGGGAAGCTGCCCATTGAGGATCGCCTCGAACGCGCCCTTCTCGACCTGGCCTTCGAGCCCGAGTGCGCGCGCACCTTCGCCGCCCCAGACCCCGGCTTCCGCGTGTTCCTGCTCGGTGTAGTAGTTGTCGTTGGCGAAATAGGCGGCGGCCCCGCTCGAGGACCTGACGGATGCGATGGAGTGCATGGCTTACATCTCCGGTCCGTCGTCATGGGAATGCGAGCGATCGTCGATCTCGCGTGCAGCTTTGGCGCCGCGCTCGGTGGGCTTCTCGTCCTGTACGGGGTCATTGAGTTCGCGGGTCACGCCGGCGCGCTGCGCCGCAGCCTTGGCCGAGGCATGATCCGCGGTCTTGTCCGGCGGTTCCTGTTCGCGCCCTCCATTCCGCGCGCCCTGCGGAGCCTGCTCGAGCCTGAAGGCCATCTGCTTGCCCACACTGGGATCCTGTCCGGGAACCTGGGGCGGGTTTTCCGGGGCGGGATGCTCCGGATCAGCCTGCTCGGATGCAGGCGTGCCCGGACCGGTTTCGGGCTCGTCGCCACGCAATTCACGCTCGGGCTCGCCGCGCGGTTCGCGGCCCCCGACTTCCGTCTCTTCGGCGTCATCTACCGGCGGCGGCACGAACTCGATGGGCTGGACATTTTCACGCAGGACATAGCCTTCGGCGACCTTGGGCCAGTCCTTGTAGGTGAGCTTGATCCGCGCCGCGTCGAAGCCTTCGGGAAATACCAGGAAGCCGCGCAGCGATGGCAGGCGCATGATATCGTCGGGAAGGACCAGCGGCTGCACTTCGGAGCGCGGCGTGATCGTCGCCGCGTCGCGGATGTTGGAATAGCCGTAGCTGTAGGCCTCATCCATCATCCTGACTTCGCGGTGGCCGATATAGTCCGAACAGTGCTCGGCGGTGTCCCGGTCGGCGGCCGCGAGAATCAGCTTGGTACGCGCGAGCGATGCAAGGTTCTGCGCCCCTTCCTTGCCGTATGTCTCGGCCAGCTTGGCGAAGGAATGGATGCCGAGCACGAAGGCACCGCCAAAGCCGCGCGCGGTCTGCAGGCCGTCCTCGATGGCCGGCAAGCGGTGCAAGGCATGGACCTCGTCAAAAAAGAACCATGTGCGCAAGGACCGGGTTCGCGGCAGGCGCATCAGCGTGTGGACCGCGAGGTTCATCCAGAGCGAGAGCAGCGCCCGGTTGAGGACCAGTTCGTTGTGCGAGGAAGTGATGAACAGGATCGAGCCGGGCTTGTCCTGGTGCCGGATCCAATCGCAGATCGAGAAGGGCTCCTTGCCCTCGGGCAGGAACAGCAGTGCCTGGGTATTGGTGTTGAGAACCGCGCGGACGGACTCGGCCATGCGGGCGGCCACCGGAGCGGTGAGCGGCTCGGCAATGGTGTTGCGGAGCAGCTCGTGGACCTCTTCGAGATCGGCCATCATCAGCCGGTAGGCAAGCGCGGCATTGGTGGCCTGGCCGATCTTCATCAACTGTACGCAGGATTGCACGAACAGGGTTCGCGCTCCCAGCATCCAGAACGGGTCCGCACCGCCGCCATCGGTCGGCAGGATGGCTGCGGCGATCGCGGTGAAGTCGGCGTAGTTCTTGCCCTCGTCGAACAGCGACCAGCTTGGGCAGCGCTCGTCCATCGGGTTGAGGATCGTATCGGTTTCGGGGTTGTAGAAGCCTTCGACGTAAGCGCCGGTGAGGTCGAACACGACCGCCCGGTCGCGCCGCCTGCGCATCTGCGCAATCATGTCCCGCATCTGGGTCGTCTTACCCGTGCCGGTCGAGCCGATCATGATCGTATGGGCTTGCTCGGTGCGCCACGGAAACGACACGCCTGCGATGTTGTAGACGTGGTGGATGCCCGCGTCCTTGCGCTCGGCGAAGCTCATTTTGAGGACGTCGTCGAGCGTCTTGCCGGGCATGCGTTCGGTCACTTCCTGCGCCAGCGCGGCGCGGTTGTGCTCGTTGATCACGGCGGAAAGATCGGCGGCATCGACCAGCATGGCGCCGCGCTGGTGGCGCTCTTCGAGGATCGCCTTGCCGCGGCGGTGCGAGAGATTGACGAACCAGATCGAGATCGGGATTGCGATGAACAGCGAGATGAACAGCGAACCCCAGATCGCGCGCATCAGCTTGTTCCAGGCAATGACCACATCAGGATGCGAGGCGATCATGCCGATGGGGGCGGGGATGACCTCTCCGGAGGGGAGGGTGAGGTTCAGGATCTTCTTCGGATTGAACTCCATGAAGCTCCATCCCGCCGCGTAGATCCGCATCAGGATCATTTGGATCTCGTGCTCATGGAGCAGCAGAGCGAGGACAATCGAGAGGGCCAGCAGGAAGGTGAAGAACCACACCAGCAGCGGCATCTTGGCCGAGGCAAACCACATCAGGAATTCATGGGTGATGAGCTGCGAGCCGCGGGTGAAATTGCCGGCGTTACGCGGCATGCTTCCACGCGCCGAATGATGCTTGAGCTGACCCGGGCGGGCCTGGTCGGACCAGGTGTCAGGACGCGGCATAGAGCGCCTCCACGCGGCGGTCGGCTTCCGCCATCAGGGCCTGGTGTGCATCGGGAAATTGGCGCTGGATGAGGAGATCGATTCCGAGGAACAGATACTCGGACGAGAATTGGCGCCGCCGCTCGGTTTCGGTGCTGCCGTCGATGGTCGCAAGGTAAAGGGTCAGCGCATTGCGCAGGATGATCGAGGGCGTCAGCCCGCGCGCCTCCTGGACCTTCTCGACACCTTTTGCGAGTTCGCGCGGTATCCGTACCGTAATCCGGACTTCATCAACCATACCCAGACCCCTCGTGGAGGCCTGGTGGGAATTGCGCGCGCCCCTTTTAGTCCAGCATGGGCCGTCTGGCAATCGCGCAGCGGCGCGACGGTCCTTGTCGGACAGGGTCGGACCGAGAAACGGCGGAGTTCTGCCGCTTTGCGGGATTGTCCGACCCAGTCAGACAGGTGGCAACATCGCAAACCCACGCATTTCCGCCATTTCCCCTACGGTCCTGCCGTGTACGGTCTGCATCCTTCCCCCTTGATCCTGCAGTGATGATGGCTCGCGGGTTTGGTGGTCTTTCGCGAATCCGAAGCTGGCCTTCCAGGACGTCCGCAGGCGTCGTGCCCGGCCTGAATTGCACTCGGAAACCGGGGGCGATCTCAGCCCCGTAACATCAGAGCTTGCCAAACAGGGGAGGGGTCTTGATCCTCGCGCGCGGGAGGTTTCAGCACCAACCCACGAGGTATCATCATGGCCAGGAAAGGAAGCCTTGAAGCAGAACGTCAGGCAATCGCCAAGGATCGTCAGGCGCTGGAAGCGCGCGAGACGAAACTGCGCGAAAGCGAGCGGGCGGCGAGTGTCGAACTGATGCACAAATCGGTTCTCGGCAAGGCGCCGTTCGAGAGGGTCGAAGCATTCTTCGCCGCTCTCGGAAAGCTCGGTCTGGACGAAGCGGAGAAGCGCCTGCGGGCAAGCTGAAACCGGCCTCGGCAGAGGCCAGCACAGCCGGGGCTCGATGCCCCGGCTGTGCTTTATCTGGACACGCAAAAAAGGGGGCCGGAGAGCCCCTTGTTGGTGCCCTCCGGCGCTGCGGTCGAAGCTCATTTCAGAATGGGCAATCCGCGTCCCATTCGGGATCCATCACCACGCTCATGAAGCTCGCGGCGCGGGCGATGTTCGCTTCGTCGAAGTCGTCGGCCATCATGCCCGGGACGGAATGGACGATCCGGTCGATCAGGTCCTGGGGCAGGGCGTTGTAGTCGCCCTCGTCGATGGCGAGAAAGCAGCCGAACTCGTCTTCGATGACGTGCTGGTCGAAGAAGCTGTGCTGGGCCCGCATCGTCGCGGCGCGCACCGCTGCGTCATAGCTTATGGGGTCGAAAGCCGGGATGTCGAGGGTCTTGGTAAGAGCGTTCATGTGAGCCTCCTGTCAAAGGAATTGAAGAGGTCTCCTCGGGGATGGCCGAGCTTGGTCCGGGTCAGGAACGGGCCGCTCGCGGCCCGCCGCGCAGCGGGGGTGGGGGAGCCGATTTTTTCGCCTTCTTCAGGCGTAAAAATTGGGGGAACCGCCCTTCTTGACGCGGGCCAATGGCGGCCATCATGCTTGGAAGTCTGCGAGAGTATTTAACCCTGTTGGGCAGCACACCCGATGGTCCCAGGCACGGGTCTCGAGCGCCCGGCCGATGCGAAGACTTCGCGTGCCCGCCAGCAGGCCGTCAGGCCATTACTGGTGAGGGCAAGAAGGGAGCGAGCCGGGCCATGACAGTGTGCGTCCCGATCGACAAAAAAGAAGGGCATCCGGCGGTAAGGCCGGATGCCCTTCTGGTTGATGCAATCGGAGCAGTCCCTGCTCAGAATGGCGGGAGTTCATCGCCATTGACGGTGCCACATGCCGTGCGCTTCATCGCAGGCCGCTCAGCTTGCGCTGCTACTTTGGCCCGCGCCGCCGGAGCCTCGTTCTGGACCGAAGCGTCGCGCACGATGTGCAAGGGAATGCGTGCTTCGCGCAGCCGGTCGGCAAGATTCGCCTGGATGCCGCCACCGCTGCACACCACCGCCTCGACAGGCTTGAAGGCGAGCATGCGCGCGTTGCGCTGATAGGGCGCCGAAGGTCCCCGCGAGGTATCGGGCTTGCACAGGATCACCGGTACATTGTGGCGCGATGCCCAGGCCGCCGCGATCACGTCCGCGCCCTTGTTTTGAGCGGTCGTTGCCAGCGCCATCGACGGGACCCGGGCATGGATCGCATCGAGATAGTCTTCAACCAGCGCAATGTCGGTGAACTGCTGTCCGCCCGAGAACACCACGACCGGACCCGATGGGGCAAACTGCTCGCGCCGCTGCGCCTTCTGTGCCGCAAGATAGTCGCGCGCTTCGATCATCGAGGCATTGGTCTTGGACGACACCCTGGACCCACGCACCGGCGAGAAAGGCCGACCGGTTTCGACAAGGTAGATCCGCGCGGCATGGTCACGCATGCACTCCATCGCATCGCGGCATTCGGCAAGGCTGCGGGCCTGCATGGTGAGGTCTTCCAGATCGGTCGCGTAGACCTCGCTCGGATCATATTCGCGCAGTTTTTCCTGGAGCCGGTTCGCCATCGCATCCTCGCGGTCATCGAGGCGTTTGGCGACGACATGGAAGCTGTTGGCCACGCCCCAGGCAACTTCGCTCGCAAAGTCCTCCATCCGGGTGTCGCGGAACAGGTCGAAGACGGTCGCGAGCATCATCTCGATCGCCGCCTGCGCCACCTCGGGATCGGGCATTTCGACAGCGCTCGGTTCATGTTCGATTGAGAGCTTGGCCAACTCGGTCTGCTCCATGAATGCCCGGGCGTAGTCGGGCGTGGCGATCTCGCGCGCATAGTGTTCGGCAAGGTCAGCGAAGTTCGAGAAACGGTCCGTCATGATAACCTCCAAAAGGAATTGTCTCTCATCACGCTGATGAAAGATGTGCCTTGAAGGACGCCGGAATCAGGCAGTCAGGGACGGCGGCGCGCCCGCGCTGCCGCCGCGTGTCGCGGGCGTGGGGGGAGCCGATTTTTGCTCGCAAGGCGCTAGCCGCAGCAGGCCAAAATCGGGGGGCACCCGCGATCCTTGACGGCCGCCAATCTCCCAGGCGTCATGCTATGGCGATGCTGATTTCGCTCAGCCACCGAGATGAGAGAGAGATTACGGTTTTGCCCCCGAACCCCATTTGGGCGTTCGGGGTTAACCGCAAAACGCCATGTCCTCTGCGCCCCGCTTGATTGCCGTGGCCGAAGGATGTCTGTGGGTTGTCGCGGGGCGCGCTGGCTGCGCCGTGGTCGGCGGAGCCAGCTACAAATGACGGACCCCTTGTCGGAGCCCGTCAGTCGCCCCGTGGCCCGGTGCATCGCACGGGCGCGGGACGGCGACGGAGGCGAAGGCAAGAGTGCCGGCGGCCCAATGCAGGAAACCCCGCACCCGCAGGAGCGCGCCAGCAAGGCGCGCGGGACCGAGTGCGGCAATCTTAACGGGGCCGCTCCTTATTTTCGGACCTGCGATGTCTGACACCCTGCTGATCGTCGTCATCACCGAACGCCGTCGCCGGTGATGGTGATGGTGATGGTGGTGATGATCAACAGACATGCGCTGACCATGATCATGATGGCCTTCGAAGGGCCTTTCGCGGTGGTATGGTTTGTTAGAAATATGTATGTTAGTTTCTAACGGAAGGAGTACACGAATCATGTCCGCCATGGCCGACAAGATCATGAAGCGCGTTCGCGCGAAGGGGCGGGGGTGGGTATTCACCCCCAAGCATTTCATCGACTTCGGCACACGCGGCTCGGTCGACATGGCGCTGTCGCGTCTGGCGCAGGCTGGAGAGATACGCCGGATCGGGCGCGGCCTCTACGACTATCCGCAGCTGCACGACAAGCTGGGCGCGCTGACACCAGATGCCGAGATGATCGCGCAGGCCGTATCGGCGCAAAGTGGCGACCGGCTCGCGCCCTCGGCAGCAGCAGCGGCCAACAAGCTTGGACTGTCGACACAAGTACCTGCCAGGGCGAGCTATGCAACGACAGGACGAACCCGCGTGCGCCAGGCCGCTGGCCGAAGCGTCACGCTCAAGCACAGCCGCGCACCAGTGCTGGGCAATGCCTCTGAGGCTGCCAACGGCGTGGTCCAGTTCCTGGCCGGGCTCGGGCGAGACAAGATCGATGCCAATGCGATTTCGCAGCTCGCAGCGCGGCTCGACGACAAGGACGTGCAGGCGCTGATCAAGGGCCGCGCGCAGATGCCGGGTTGGATGGGCGATGTCGTGCTGAAGATCGGGGCGGCGCACCATGGATGAATTTGCCCGGCGGCCTGCCGAAGAGCGGCGGGCGTTCTTTGCCGAAGCTGCCGCACGCCGCGATCTCACGCCACTCATCGTCGAGAAGGACTTCTGGGTGTGCTGGACCCTGCGCCAGCTGATGGGCGTGCCCGAGTTGGCCAAGGTCCTGACCTTCAAGGGCGGGACCTCGCTCTCGAAAGCATTCGGGATCATCAAGCGATTTTCAGAGGACATCGATCTCACCCTCAATCGCGCCGCGCCGCTGCTCGGCGAGGTCGCTTCGCCGATGGCGAGCGACATCAGCGGCAAGGAGCGCGAACGGCGCGGCAAGGCGCTCGGCGCTGCGGCGCAAAACTGGGTTGGAACGATCCTCCTTCCGACGCTCGCGCAAGCGATCGCGGAAGCCCTGGGCACCCGTGATGGTTGGAGCATCGAGGCGGATCCCGCAGACAAGGATCGGCAGACCGTCCTGTTCAACTACCCGGCATCCTCGGGCTACGGCCTCGACTATGGCAACACTTATGGCGGGCGTACCGGCTACGTACAGCCGCGGATCAAGCTCGAATTTGGGGCAAGGGGCGATCCCGAGCCATTCGAGCTGCGGGAGATCCTGCCCTATGTCGCCGAGGACTTTCCGGACGAATTGCCCGATGCGGTGACCGCCGTGCCAACGCTTGCACTCGAAAGGACCTACTGGGAGAAGGCGACGATCCTGCATGCGCTGCACCACAGCGGCAAATTGCGGCCAGGTCTGTCGCGGCACTTCTATGATGTGTTCATGCTCAATGCTGCCGGCATCACGGAACGGGCGCTGGCCGAGCGTGTACTGCTGGAGCAGGTTGTCAGGAACAAGAGTCTGCTCTTCGCTGATGCCAGAGCCTCCTACGGAACGGCGCAGCTCGCCACACTGCGGCTTTCGGTCACTGACGCGATGCGCGAGGAACTTGCGGCGGACTACGCCGCCATGGCGGAAATGTTCATGGAGGAGCCCCCAGCTTTCGACGAGTTGGTGTCCCGCCTGGCGGATATCGAGCGGCGGATCAATGCGGCCGGCTAGCCCGCAGGGGCACCGGCAAAGCGACAGCAAAGGTCAGGAGACGTCTCGGATGGAATTTGACGACCAGATGCGGCGCTTCTTCGGGACCGATGATCTCGGTTCGGTGTCACCCGCGGCAGTGGCGAGCGGCATCGAACGGATGCAGGTCGAGTTTGGCCTTGAAACCGACAAGGGCCGCAGGTTTGCAATGTGGTCGCTGCTCTACATGTTGGGTTCGGCGCCGGACCTCGACGTCGCCTTCAAGGACGAACGCGACCGCGATGCGGCGCGCATGTTTATGGATCTGCTGGACCAGGCAAACGATACCACACAGAGTTGATCGAGCCTCGGAAACGCCGGCCTCAGGCTTATCCCACATTCGGCAATCAGCGCGATTTGTGGGATAAGCAGTCCGCCAAAGGCGAGCGATGGCATCTCGACGGCGCAAGATGGCGCACAATCGTTCGGGTTGATAATCAAAATTATGTTAAATGAAATCAAGGACTTGGCGGAAAACAGGGGTTCAACTGGCGTCTGCCGAGCCGAAGGCAACGCCGAGCTTCTTGCGTTTTGCCGGGCCCGCGGCGGCCTTGGGCTGCGCCTTGGGTGCAGCTTCGGGCGCTGCATTGGCCTCGACCTTCGGGCTCTGGCCGGGCTTGCGGCCAAGGCCGATCCTGACCGCGAGCTCCTTGCGCTTGGCGGCATAGTCGGGCGCGACCATCGGGTAGTCGGCGGGCAGGCTCCAGCGCGTACGGTACTCGGCGGGCGTCAGCCCGTGCTCGGTGCCGAGATGGCGCTTGAGCATCTTCATTCTCTCGCCGCATTCAAGGCAGGTAACCGCGGCGGGCTTGACCGAGGCGCGCACCGAGACGGCAGGCTTAAGCTCTTCCACTGCCGGTTCCGGCGCCGGTCCAAGCGCGGCAAGCGAAGCGTAGACCGCCTGGATCAGGCCCGGCAAGTCTGCGGCCGCGACCGCATTGTTGCTGACATGGGCAGACACGATATCGGCGACATGATCCAGCAGTGCTTCGTTTTCCATGCGATGAGAACCTCTCCACTCCACGATGGACGGCTTCCTAAGCGATCGGTCGCCACCACGCCAGAGGGCCATTGCCGCAGCGCGTCAGGCGTAGCTTGATGCTTGAAGTCCAGGGGTTTAGGCCGCGAAGAGTTCGCCTTGGGGATTGGCAGCGCCCGGGCCCTGACGCCGCAGCGGCGCGGGTTTGCGCAGCAGTGCAAGGACGCCCGGCTTGACCACATAGACCGCATGGCGTCCGCCGCCGCGATTCTTGTGGTTGGTGGCGTAGCCCGCATAGTGCCGGGTCATCAGCCCGGCGCGGACCAGATCGGAGATCGCGCGGCTGACATTGGCGCGGCCCACGGCCTGGACCTGCTCCTCGACCGCGACCTCAATCCGCGCAGCGTCGAACTCCGGCTTCCCAGTCAGCTCGGCCTTCAGCCCCTCGGCAACGCGTGCGCGCAGCGCAGCGCGGCGGGCGGGCTGCGCGCTCATCGGCAGAAGCTGGGAGCAGAGCCATTCGCGCAGGAGTACCGGCACACCATTCTGGGCGACGAAGGGCCCGGCCTGCCCGCGACCATCGGCAATCTCGGCGACCAATTGGAGAACGAGGAAGGCATAGCGCGGCCGGTTCGAGGCTTCGACCAGGACCGCGTAGATCCCACCGACACCAGTGATTTCTTGGGCTCGTTCCATCGAACAGTATTGAGCACAAAAGGTGAATCCTGTGAATCCCCTTTGTGCCTTGCCATGTCGTTTGTCGCCCGTGACACTTCGCCCGGAGGCGCCATCTGGCTTGCGCTGCCACGTGCGCTGCCCTTTCTCCGCGACCGCTTTAGAGATCGTGCAGGCATGATCGATGAACTCGTCCATCCGGGCATTTCACGCGCGCAGCGCAACATGACACTCCGCCCGAGGGCAAAGTGTCACAGATGCCATGCCCGAAGGGGCGCAAGCCGCCGATCCGGCAGGCAAAAAAATAGGGCCGGCTTGCGCCGACCCCTTGGAAAGTTTTGGGAGAGGATGCCTGAAAGGCAAGGCGCATATGGGTGCAGGGTTCTGATGCTGCAAGTGCGAAATAGACGCTACAGGTTGCCTTTTTCGCAACCGCTGTTTCGCCCGTCGCAGCGACTACATGAGTGATGGGGGGCTGGCCCCGGCCCAATGGGAGGCGGCAGCGCCGCCTCCCGGGCTCGGGTTTAGAGGAAGAGGACTTCCTCGGCGACGATCTCGACCGCGTAGCGTTCGACGCCTTCGCGGTCGGTCCACTTCGAGTAGTGGAGGCGGCCCTGCACCTCGATGAGGTCGCCCTTCTTCTTGTGCTTGGCGACCGAGGTTCCGAGGCCGTTGAAAGCGGTGACGCGGTGGAATTCGGCGAGGGTTTCGGTGTAGCCGGCCTCGTTCTTGACCGTCTTGCCGTCGACCAGCTTGGGGCGATCGGTGACGAGGGTGAACGAGGTGATAGCGGTCTCGCCGGCGTGGCGGGTTTCAGGAGCGGCGGCGATGCGGCCGATCAGGATGACGAGGTTCTTCATGGGGTATCTCCGTGGCTTGAACTCGGCGGAACCGCCCGCCGATGAACACCACAGGCAGGGCCAAAGGCCCGGGCCCGCACCGAACGCATGTGAGGGAAACCCAAAAGCGAGGATTGGTGCGGCAAGCCTGAAGGGCTTCACGGTTCGCTGCTTTTGGGTTGCGGCCAGGGACTGGCCCTGCAGGGTTCATCGGCAAACGAAGGGCGGTTTCGTCAGTTCAGGCCCGCGGATCCCCGCAAAGGTCAGACCCGTCAGCTTCGGCCATTTCGGCAGGACCTGCTCCAACCTAAGCGCCCGCAGCAGCGGGCATTGCCTTCCTCGGCCCCCGCACCATGCCGGTCAGAGACAGGTGGTGGTCACACGCGGCCGCGCCCAGCCCCTCCCCGTCCAACGCCATGCGCTACGGCAAGGGCCTTGGTCAGATACACAAGCTGGCGCCCGCAGTCGGGCAAGGCTAGCCCCCCTCGCTAGGGGTCCTCAGCGCCAGGGCCTCGCGAGGCCTTGCGCGACCAGATAGTCGCCAGCGTCCACGCCGTTCACCGAGACCGTGGCAAGCGTCCGCCCATAGGGGTCGGTGCCAAGCCGCGTGATCATGACCCGCCCGCGCGACAGCAGCCGCGTCAGGGCGACCCGCGAGGCTTCGCCAGCGGCAAAGTCGCACCAGGCGTAGGACCGCCGACGGTCCTGGCACTTGGGGCTATCAGGCAATTCAGGTGCATCGATATTGGCGATGCGGACCCGCTCGCGGCCGCAGCGGATCGTGTCGCCGTCGTGGACGGTAGGAGCGAGGCAGAGGGCGGCGGCGGCAAGAACGATCGGCATGGGCCGGAGCCTAGCGTCCTCGCCCGCCCGCGCCAACCAGCCTCACCACTTCCTCCACTGGCCCCGATCGTCACCCGCAGGGCCGGCATCCATGCCGGCGAGCTTGGGTGGGCGGCGGTGCGAAAGCGCCGACGCTCAGCCCTAGCGAGTAGAGCGGGTCGCCGCGGGGCCCGCGCGGGGCGCGGGCTCCGGGGTGCCCCTTCCCTCCTCCACGTCGCTATCGTTCTCTTCCCCAAATCTCTCGCCGCCATTAGCTGCATGCAGGCTCAGCGTCAGCGGACTCGTTCGGGGACCAAATTTGCAGCAGGTCACGATGATGGATTCCCAACGAGTTCGATCTGTGATTCAATCACAGAACTGATCGCGCTCCATGGAGGCTGTTAGTTGTAGAGATCGGTGAACTGGAATGGCGGAACAAAGTGCAATTGAGTGGACGGACGCAACGTGGAACCCCGTGACGGGTTGCACCAAGATCACCGCTGGCTGCGACAATTGCTATGCTCATCGCTTTTCAGAACGGTTCCGGGGCGTTCCAGGTCACCCTTTCGAGAACGGCTTTGACCTCACGTTGCGCCATGAACGGGTCGATCAACCACTTCGCTGGCGGCGGGGGCGGATGATCTTCGTGAATTCGATGAGCGACCTGTTCCACAAGCAAATCCCGACGTCATTCATCGATGCCGTGTTCGATACGATGGAAAGTGCAGACTGGCACACCTACCAGGTGCTGACCAAACGCAGCCCGCGACTGCGTGATTACATGTCGAAGCGCTACGCGGATCGGGAGCCACCGGCCCACATCTGGACCGGCGTTTCGGTTGAAGACAGCGCGGGTGCTGCAAGAATTGCACATCTCCGCGAAGCTCGGTCGGCGGTGCGATTCCTTTCGATCGAGCCGTTGATCGGCCCTATTGGCCAGGTAGATCTCGCCGACATTCATTGGGTTATCGCCGGAGGAGAAAGCGGCCCCAGTGCGCGGGTGATGCAGATCGAGTGGGCAAGGGAAATTCGCGACGCCTGTCGAGAACAAGGCGTACCGTTCTTTTTCAAGCAGTGGGGCGGCTTCAGGCCGAAATCAGGGGGCCGAGAACTTGACGGGCGTGAATGGAGCGAATGGCCCACCGCGAAACGGATGACAGGCTGAATGATCGACTCTCGCTGGTACGACGGGCGGGAGCAGGCGCTCGTAAAGCACACGTTCCTAGATACATACATGCCGGCGCAGATACCAAAGGTGGTTAGTCCGGCCAGCGGGGCCGACACCTTCTGCTACGTCGATCTGTTCGCCGGACCGTGGCAATCGCAAAGCGGCGACTATTCCGACACCGGTTTCGGGATTGCGCTGCATCGCATGAGCCAAGCGAAGGCCAAGCAGGCAGAGTTAGGTCGCTCGGTGCGGATGGTAGCCCATCTCGTCGAGAAAGATCCCCGAAACTTCACCGAACTGACTGTCGCCGTGAAGCGCTTTGCCGATGTCGAAGTCCATTGCTACCAAGGCACCGCCGAACAGCACGCCGCCGCGATTGCCGCCGCGATCCCTTCGCGCGCGTTCAGATTTGTTGTCATCGACCCGAAGGGTGTCCCTGACGTCAGGCACTTTCAGCGACTGATCGAGGCAGAGCGCACCGAAGTCTTGCTCAACTTCATGTTCCAGTTCGCGAACCGGTTTGCAGGCTCGCAAGACAGGATGCCGACGCTCGAAGGGTGGCTAGGCGGTCTTCAAGGCGGGAATGAATGGCGCGCTGAATTTGCCGAATTGCGGGGCACCGAGCGCGAAGCTGCGATCTCGGAACGCGCGCGTCAGGTCCTGGGACGGATGGGTTCATACCCATATGCTCCGGCAATAACGGTCGACGAAACCGATGTAGACCGTCCACTCTACAAGCTGATCTACCTCACCAGGCACCCGGCAGGGCTCAAGGTATTTCGCGATGCCCACCGCCGTGCGCTTGAGACCCAGTCCGAATACAGGACGGCAAAGAAAGCCGATCTCCGGAGGCATACGACCGGAATGGACGATATGTTCGCACCTTTGACGAAGATGGAGCCGGGCGAACGCAGCGCAAGGGAAATGGCCGAAGGCGAGGCGAAGGCGCGAAAGATGCTGTTGCAGCGTGTGACGGACAATCCCGCTGGAATCGAGTGGAACTCGCTGTGGCCCGCGATACTGGACGCATGTGTCGTAACCCACGCCGGTTTGGGAGACATCGCCCGTGATCTCTGGTCTCGAGGTCAGGTTGTCGTTCCGGAGTGGCAGAGCAAAGCTATCAAAAGGCCGAAAGACGAGTTTCGCTTCAACTTGTCTGCCGAGCCCCAGTCTACCGTACGTTGAGCCCCAGTTCGCCGAGCAATTGCCCGGCCTGCTCGCGCGAGATTGTCGCCCCGCGAAACAGCCCGGCATCGACGAGGCGAAGCCCGCCGAGGTCGGCCCCGCGCAGGTCAGAGCCCTCGAACCGCGATCCCGTCACCATTGCCTCGCGCAAGGAACAGTCCTCGAACACCGTCATGCGAAAATCGCCCTTGCGCACATCGGCACCGGACAGATCGACCCGGCGCAGGCTCTCCTTGCGGAACGAGAAGCCGGGCAGCTTGGCAGAGACCAGCAGCACTTCCTCGAACTGGATGTGCATGGCGCGCGCCTCGGTGAAATCGGCACCGGTGAGCTTGGAGCCGGTGAAGCGGGTCGAGGTCAGGGTGGCCCGGCGCATCGAACAATTGTTCCAGTCGCCGCCGACGAACTCGGCTTCGCTGAGGTTCGCTCCCGAGAAATTGGCGAACGGTCCCCGGCAGGACTGCCAGACCGTACCTTCCAGCTTTGCCCCCGCAAGATCGCTGCGCCGCAGGTTGCAGCGTTCGAAGCGCCAGCGAGTGAGGTCGAGACCGGAGAGGTCCGCCTCTTCAAGGTCGCAGTCGATGAGTGTACGCAGCCCCCTGCCGATCAGGCGCTCGATGTCGCTGCGCGCCAGGGTGGCGCCCGCGATGGGCTGCGAAGCGAAGAGGTCGTCCATCACAGGACCGGTAGCGCGGCATATGCCGCCACGCCAGCAAACCGCGGGCGGCCTCCACGGTTGCACAGCGGCAGGCTCGAAGCGTCCGCTCGGCGGGCTTGCCGCGATCGAACGGCTATCATAGTCTGAGCCCAGCGCGCCCATCCGGGGCCGCGTCATACAAAGGAGATGCGCGAGAGGTCGAACGGGCAGCGTCGATCGCGAGAAATTGGAGATACCCCAATGATCCAGCGATACCGTGTGCTCGGCCGCAGCGTGGCCGAAGGCGATGAACTGCAGCCCGTCTTGCGCGAAGCCTACGAGCGCAAAAGTCCGGTCCATTGCGAATGCCGCAAGGGAACCGATCTCCCCGTCTACATCTCGCACCGCCAGAACCGCTACGTGCTGGCGCGCTGGCCGGGTTCGGGCGCGCGCCACGCGACGGCCTGCGACCACTACGAGGCGCCGGACTATCTCACCGGCATGGGCCAGGTCCGTGGGTCAGCCGTGCTCGACGATGAGGCGACCGGCGAGACCAACCTCAAACTCGGCTTCCCGCTGTCGCGCGGGGCTGCCAGGCTCGCGCCCGCGGCACTCACCAACGACAAGCCGACGGTGAAGTCCTCGGGCCAGAAGCTGTCGATGCGGGGGCTGCTCCATGTGCTTTGGGACCGGGCCGAACTCACCCACTGGCATCCGAAGATGGCGGGCAAGCGGACATGGTTCGTGGTGCGCCGCGCGCTGCTCGAGGCGGCGGCAAGTTGCCGGGCGAAGCAGGAAGCCCTGCCCCACGTGCTGTTTGTGCCCGAGAGCTTCAGGCAAGAGGAGAAGGAAGAGATCCGGGCCCGCCGCCGCGCGGCCCTCGCCCGGGTCTATGCCTCGCAGGGCGACATGATGGTCGTGGTGGGCGAGATCAAGGAGATCGTTCCCGCGCACGGCGCGGAAAGAATCGTCCTGCGCCATGTCGGCGACATGCCCTTCGTGATGGACCAGGACATGGCGCGGCGCTTCCACAAGCGGTTCGCCGGCGAACTCGCGCTATGGCAGGCGCAGGATGGCCCGAACGGCAAATGCGGCCATCTGGTTCTCGCCGGCTCGTTCGCGCGGCGGCGCGAGGGCACCTTCGACCTGATCGAGGTCGCGCTGATGCCGGTGACGCCCGAGTGGCTGCCCTATGAGACCAGCGACGAGCGCTACCTTGTCGCCAAGGCGGTGGCGGAGAAGCGGCGGTTCGTGAAAGGCCTGCGCGTCAATCTCGACTCTGATACGCCGATCGCCAGCCTGGTGCTCAAGGACACCGGCGAGGTGGCGAGCGCCATCCACATCCACGACCGCGACAACGAGGTGGCGGAGCCGCTCGAAGCGCTGCTCGCCGGGCAAGGCGTCGCGCACCTGCTGTGGAAGGAAGGCGAGCCGCTCCCGGCCCGCGTCAGCCGGCCGCCGCGGCGCAGCTGGGATGCGCAGCAAGCCGCCTGAGCAGGCTCAGTCGTCCGCCCGAGGCAGCGGTTTTGTCGGCAGCAGGTCGAGACGCCGGGGCGTGTCGCTACCCGCACGCAAGGCTTCGAGCCGCGCCGCGACCTCGCCCTCGTGCTGGGTGATCTCGATGCGATTGAGACCGACGATCGTCCAGACCGCAAGGTCAGGCCGCTCGGTCACGTGGACCGAGTAGGCGATGGGCAGCTTGTCGGGATAGAGCCAGAGCAGCAACACTGGCAGCGCAGCGAGGTTGGGTTTGCCGCCCGACGCAGCGAGCGTCATCACGCCCCGGTCGCGGTCGTACCGGCAGGTGATCCCGAGCGGCTGCGGGTGCCCGGCAAGGCCGAGGATCGTCTCGCGTGCCCGAGCGCCGAAGACCGCGTCGAGTTCGGCCGGGGGCTCGGCCTCGGCGTCCTCGGCCACCTCGGCGAGGAACAGTTCGACTGCAGCAAAGCGCACGGCTTCCTCGCGGGTGCAGGCAATTTCGAGCGTGAGCGTGATTGAAGACATGGTTGGGACTTTCGTTTGGCCGCGCGCCGACGCATCCCGTTGCCAAGGCAAGGGATAGAACGGCGGACCCGCGCGGAATTGAACGGGTCAGAGGACGAGGTGGCGCTCGACGTGGACGCGCACCCGCGGCCTCTGGAGGTTGAAGACGGGGACGCCGTGGCTGGCGGCGATGCGCAGCGCTTGGCCTGTGCCGCCCGAGGCCTGACCGTCCGCGGTCCAGCACAGCACAAATTCCGCAGGGCTATCGAGGCTGGGGCCCAAGACCTGGAACACGTTGCGGGTGTGGAGCGCCTGGACGAAGGCTGAGAGCCCGGCGAAGGCTGGATGGTGCGCGGCAGCGATGGCACGCGCCCTGCCCCAGAGCTCGGCGCCGAGCGTCTCGGGATGGAACTCGCGTGCCGAACCGCGCCAACCCGCCGCCGGCAAGAAGATCTGCGCATCGCGGCCGGACCCGCGCTCAAACGCGCTGTCGGCGCCGATCGCGTGGCCCGAGCGCAGGACATAGCCGCGCTTGTTGAGCGCGAAGGCGGCGCGGGTCATCAGACTGAGGATCTCGGGCGGCGTCGCGCGCGCGCCGATCCCGGCATAGAAGCGAGGCATGGGCTTGGACTCCCTTTAGGAACGCCCAGCTCCAGCCCCCTCCCCTCACCCGGTGTCGGCGGCAGCGACAGTGGCAGGACCGTAGGCGGCGAGCAGGTTGCGGTGGAGCACCGCGTTCTCAGCGGGGAAGAAGCCGCCGTCGGCGCTAGGCCGAGTGATCTGGAGTGCGGCAGCGACCATGTCGCGGAATGGGCGCATGACGGCGCGCGAGCCCTCGTAGGTCACCGGCTGCGGAAATCCCGCCGCGATCCAGGTGGCGGGTTCAACAAGATCGTCGAGCCAGGCCTGCGCGTCTTCGGGCAAGGGCAGTTCGGCCGAGACCAGCCACAAGGTTCGTTATATCCCGAAATCATGGGCATTGGCCACGAGGGAAAAGCCGAGCGGCAGCGGCGGCTCGCCGTTAAACGCAATGATCGCGGCCTTGTAGGCGAGCAGTTCGAGGGTGTTGGCCTCGGCAAAGTCCGCGCATTGCCCAAGCTGCGCGCAGGGCTCATCGGCGGGACCGGCGCCGAGTTAGAGGATCCGGTGTCGGCTCATCGCGCGGCCTCCTCGCAGGCGTCAGGATACCAGGCGAGTTCCATCGCGTCAGGATGGGCGGCATCGAACTCGGCGATGCGCGCATGGGTAATAAGGCCCGCACGATCGCAGAGCCCGACGTAGCCGCCGTAGAAGCGGCCGCCCGCTGCAACGAACTGGGCGTGGATGTCTTCGCTTACGGCTTCGGTGACGAAGAAACCCGGCACGCCCGCAATGTGCGCCGGCGGCAGGACGCCGAGCATGTCGTCGAAGAAGGCCTCGCTCACCCGCGATAGCGGGAAGCGGGCGAGCACCGCCTCGCGCGAGGCGGCCAGGACGGCCCCATCAGCTGCGGTCATCGCTCGCACCTCCGGTCACCACGAAGGCCGGGATGGTCAGCTCGGCGCGGGCCATCTCGCGTTTGAGCTCGCGCAGCCGCGTGAAACTGTTGATCCACCACGGCGGGAAGAGGACGTACTCGTCCTCGCTTGCCGTGTAGTCGCGCATCGGGCCTTGCCCCTCGAACAGGATGATTTCGGGGAGGAAGGCGCCGAGGCAGCCGCCCGACCAGCGGCGGAACGGCAGTCCGTGCTCGGCGCAGAAGGCGTCGATCTCGGGGATCTGCCCGCCGTTGAGCTCAGTGCCGTAGAGCTCAAGCGGTTCGTCTTCGGGCAGCACCGCAGGATCGAAGGGTTCGCCGTCCCATTCGGTGCGCAGGTCATAGTTGTCCGCGTGTGCGGCGAAGGCTTCGAGATGTTCGCGCGGCAGTGCGCCGCCGATGGTGATGTGAACGGGGGCTCGGTCGCCCATGGTTTAGGTCCTTTTGCTTGGGTCTGATCCGACCGGCGAATCCCCCCTCCCCTCAGCCTGACGTCGCTGTGGGCCTCCCTGCCCCCCAGCGTTCGGCTGTGCGATCGACGGCGAGTTCATCGGGACAGGTCTGGCACAGCGCAAAGGCTTCGGCGGGTGTGCCCGCGAGCCATTGCTCCCAGCTTTCTCGGGCGAGGACGACGGGCATGCGGTCGTGTACCTCGGCCATCTGCGGGCAGCCATCTACCATGACCATCGAATAGGCCGCGCCCCACTCCTCGGTCGGGCGCCACAGCCCGGCGACCGCGAAGACATCTGCGCCCGCCAGCGAGTACCAGGTCCGGGTCATCTGGCCCTTTATGCCCTCGGCCTCGGCCCAGGCGCTGACCGGGATCAGGCAGCGGCGGCGCTCGAAGCTTGGGCGCCAGAACGAAGTGCCGAGCTTGTCCTCGCGCGCATTGTTGAGGGGCTTGGGCTTCAGCGGCTGTCCGTTCTTGCCCTTCAGGACAAGCGGAAAACCCCAGGTCATCACCCGCGTCTCGCCCTCGGCGACGACAAGGCCGGGATAGCCCGGATAGACTTCGGCGGCGAAGTTCGCGCCAGAGGCGCTGCGCGCACCGAACAACCGGGCGATTTCCGCAGGGGCCTTGGTCATGCGGTACAAATTGCACATGCCCCGATGCTCGGCGGACCGCCCTCCCCTGTCAATCGGGACGAGCGGCTGCAACAACCACCTTGCAAATATGTTCCCCCTATGTTCTTTTGCCGGCATGGAACGAATCGATACGTCTGCTGTCGCTCATGCGATCCTGGCGCCCCGGGCTGGGCGCGGGTCGGGATCACAGCCCCAAGCTCGTGCCTGCGCGAGGATGCCGCGCTCGAACTCGCGCGGGTGATCGCCGACGCGGTCGACGCGCCAGCGAGTGCGCCGTCACTTGAACAGTCCACCCTGCCGCTCTGAAGCGCGCCTGCTCAGCCCGCCGGGCGGGCCAGCAACGCCTCGATCTGCGGGTCGAGCGGAAATCCGAAACGCCGGGCGATCTCGGCGGCGTGTGCGAAGTCGGCCGCACTGACGTGGAGCGAGCGGGCGAGATCCGCGAGCGTCTCACCCTCGCGCGGCGCGGACAGCGCATGGAGATTTCCGTGCGCCTGCGTCACGGCAAACGGCCAGGTCATGGCCACGCCGATCACCTCCTCGGCGAGCACGACCAGCGTGTCTCCGGTGCGGATGGCCTCGTCGCATTGGACCGCGTCATAGGCATTGCCGGTGCTGGCAAAGGCGTGGTGGCGCCGGGCGGTGAAGGCGAAACGTTCGCTGTCGGTCAGCATTGTGGTTCTCCGGACATCCCCATGCAAATGAAGAGGCGGAACGCCGGGCGGGGGCAGTGCCGACGTTCCGCCTCAGGCCGCGTGGGGGGCTGATCCGCGGCCTTTTCTCGGGTTGCGGGGACCCGCTTGGGGTCCCCGCCGGTTGGAGTTGGACTTGCCGATCAGGCGTCGACGAGCGGCGGCAGCGCGCCATCGTGTTCGGCGCCGTCCTTGGCACCAGCCCGGCCGCGCTTGGCGGGCGGGGTCGCGGTGCTGTCGCCCAGGCCGTCACCGGCCTGTTCCTCGCTGCGGTCGCCGCCGGCATCGTCAGCCGGGAACATGTCGCTTTCGCCATATTCGGACGAACCGAGCTGGGTGCTCCGGCGGCGCGGACGCTGCCAGGCCACCGCCATGGTGCCATCCTCGCGCGGGAAAGCCGCGATGTAGAGCGGCTGCGCCATCGACGGATCATCGATCTTGCCCTGGTAGAAGCTCTCGCCGGTTGCGTTCGAGGAGAGTTCGAAGAGTGCGCCGACGATCACCCAGCGGCGCTGGTCGTTGAGCGCGACGATCTCGTAGCGGGGCGCGCGCGGGTTGCTGGAGGTCACCGGCCTGAGGCCGATGGTGCGGGTGATGGTGAGCGTTTCGACAGAGCCGATCAGCTGGCCGTTGGCGTTCTTGCGGATTTCACCGATGTTCATGGACGTTCTCCTGGGTGGATCGATTGCGACCGAACCCCTTGTTCGATCACTCTCTTCCCACCCCCTTCCCTCCCGGCCGTCAGGCCGAAGCTGCGGGCGCTGCCCGCAGGGAAGTCCAAGACCGCTCAAGCGGTGTTTTCAGTTGGATCTAACAGCTGCGAATGCCTTGGATGTCCGCCGATCCCGTCAGGCAGCTTCTTGAGGTTGAAATAGTCCAATCCGTCGCCAGTTCTTCGAGAGACGATGGCGATTTTTGGGACCCTTGACGAGATTGGCTCCAGTGGGCGGCTGTCCGCAAGCCCTGAATAGATTTTACCGAGACATTTTAGGCTGTTCGTGCCACCCTCATCGAGGGAGGCCTTCGATTGACCGAATTCACTTTCGTACATGCTGCCGATCTTCACCTCGACAGTCCATTACTTGGATTGGCGGGTAAATCTGCTGAGTATGCCGCGCGCGTCGAGGCGGCTTCGCGTGAAGCCTTCGATAACCTGGTTGCCCTTGCGATCGATGAGGGCTGCCGGTTTATGCTGTTGGCCGGTGACATTTTCGATGGCGATCTGCGTAACTTCCAGACGGGTCTTTACTTCATGGAGGGAATGCGCCGGCTGGACGAAGCCGGCATCTCGGTGTTCATGGTCCTTGGAAACCATGACTCCGCCAATCGTTTTGCCGACAAGCTGTCTCTCTCGGGCAATGTCCATGTCTTTCCTAAGACCAAGGCCGCCACACATCGTCTCGATGATGTCAGGGTCGCGATCCACGGGCGGAGCTTCCCCCGCCCGGACGTCTCCGAAGATCTGGCGCGCGAATATCCGGCAGCAGCCGAGGCAATGTTCAATATCGGCGTTCTCCATACGGCCTGTGCGGGCAGCGAAGGTCATCACGCCCGCTATGCGCCCTGCACGCCAGAGCAGCTTACCAATCATGGCTATGACTATTGGGCGCTGGGCCACGTCCACGCCCATGCCGTGCTCGGCGAGCACCCGCACATCGTCTATCCCGGCAATCTTCAGGGCCGACACCCACGAGAGACGGGGCCCAAGGGGGCCGTCCTGGTCAAAGTAAATGACGGCAGAGTCACCAGCCTCGAGCATCGCGCGCTGGATGTGGTGCGCTGGGCATCGATCACAGTTGATGTGTCGGGAACGAGCGAACACCCGGAATTACTGGACCACATTCGCGGCCATATCGCCCAAGGCGCTGAGCAAGCCGATGGACGGCCCCTTGCCCTGCGCCTGACGGTGACTGGAACGACACCACTCCATTCCAGATTGATCCTCGAGCGCACCGCTTTCCGGGAGGACGTGGAAACACTGCTGGCAACGCTTTCGGATGACGTGTGGCTCGAAAAGCTGAGGCTGGAAACGGACCATCCTGAAGCCCCGGACGCCGTCGATCCGACCGTGGCTGGAAAGCTTGATCAGGAAGTGACCCGCCTCAGCCAGGACAGCGCGATTGCGCAAGTTCTCGAAGCGCGGCTTGCCGAGATTCGGACGAAACTGCCCGCTGGCGCACATGCCGATGCATTCATTGAGCAGATGCGCGCCGAGATACCCGAACGCGCCGCAGCCCTTGCGCGCAGTCTAGTCAGCGAGGCTGGTCATGCGCCTGACTGAACTCAGCCTTGAGAAATATGGCGGCTGCGCAAGTCGCGAGCTCACCATTCCTGAAACAGCGGGCCTCACGGTTGTCTACGGTGCCAATGAAGCGGGCAAGAGCACCTGTCTCGAGGCGATCAGCGACTTCCTGTTCTCGATCCCCAAGAATACCCAGCGCGGCAGTTTATTCGGCTACGATGGCATGCGCATCGGGGCCACGATGTTGATGGCAGATGGTAGCCCGGTGACGCTCAAGCGCCGCAAGGGCAACGGCAAGACGCTGGCTGACCTGTCTGGAACGGCGCTCGATGACACCGTCCTTGCGCCGGTGCTGGGTGCCATCACACGGGAGCGGTTCGAGACACTCTTCGGTCTGAACCACGAAACCTTGCGCAACGGCGGGGAGCGATTGCTTCACGCCGATGGCGACATCGGGCGTCTGATCGTCGAAGCAGGCGGCGGCTTGCGCACGCTGGTATCTCGCCTCGAAGGTATCGATGGCGAAGCGGACAAGCTCTTCGATACGAGGCGGTCGGTAAATCGTGTTTTCTACCAGCAGCTGACGGCGTTCGAGGCAGCTGAAAAGACGGCACGCGGCGCGCAACTGACCCGGGAAACCTTTGAGCAGACGCGCAAGGCATCGCTCGCAGCCGCGGAAAAGCTCGAGGCCCTGCGCATCGAGAGGCGCAGCCTCGGCGCATCGACGTCCCGGCTGGAGCGCGTCCTGCGCGTCGCACCCCACTTGCGTCAGCTGGCCGGCCTGACGCAGGATCTGGTCGGCTACGACGATGTCGCGTCCTTCCCGGATGATTTCGCGGCCAAGATGCGGACTGCTCTGGAACAGCGCAAAAAGGCTGAAACGCGGCTCGAGGGTGCGATCGAGCGGCGGGACCGCCTGAAGGCACGGCTTGATGCGCTGGTGGTGAACCCGGGTCTCAAAGCCGCCGAACAGCGGGTGCGTGATCTGGCTGAACGCGCCATTCACGTCAGCAAGGCCCGGTCCGATCGTGCCAATCGTCAGCGCGAGATTGATGACGGCGAGGCTCAACTGGCGGCGCTGCGCCGGATGCTTGGCCTGCCGGCCGATGCGGACCTTGCACCACTGATCCCGGACCAGTCTGCCCTCAATCTTGTGCGCTCGGCTGCCGACGAGATGGTGGAGCGCCGTCCAAGTCTAGCTTCTGCCAGAAAGCGCCTTGGCGAACTGGCGGCTTCGCTTGCGGCGATTGACGATCGTTTGGAAACGGCACGCCAGGCAGGGCATAATGCTCCGCCAGAGGCGTCGTCATCGGCCTTTGCCAGCCTTGCGGCCCAGAAGTCAGCGCACCAGGCACGTCAGCAAGCGCTGGATACTGACAGCGCTACATTGACCGGTCGGCTCAAGGCGCTTGGCTTCGATACTATTGATGCGCTTGCCACCCTGCCATGCCCCAGCGTTGACGATATTCGCAGTGAGCAGGCTGCGCGCGAGACGTTGACCTCGCAGATCGAGGATCAGGCCAAGCTGAAGCGCCAGGCCGAGCGCGAAATTTCAGCCGGTGAGGCTGAGATTGGCGCGCTTCAGGCATCTGGGACCATTGCAAGTGATGCGTCACTTGCCGAAGCGCGAAACCTGCGCGCCGATGCCTGGAGGCCGATTAAGTCGGCATATGTCGCGGGACAGCTGCCCGATGACGGCGCTGCTCGCCTTGCCGTTGCTGACGGTCTGGAAACGGCAATCGTGTCTGCGGACGAACTTGCCGATCGCCGCGCCGCAGAGGCAGAACGGGCTGCATCCCTCGCACATGCGCTGCGGCGCGTCGCGGAGGCAAGGGCTTTGGTCACGGCTGCGGAGGCCGAGACGGCCGCGCTTGTCGCACAAGGCGAAGTGCGCATCGCGCAATGGGGGAACAGTTTTCCGCAAGCTTTGGTCAAACACCCGGAACTGGCGTCGCTGCTCCAATTTGGTCAAGCCCGCCAACTGGCGCTGGATGAATCAGAACGATTGCGGAATTCGGCAAATGCGCTGGCATTGGAGGAGGCCCAGCTTGCACCGGCCGTTGAGTCGCTCGAACGGATCGAACAGAGCCGCAAGCTCGATACCACATTGTCGTTCGCGGCCCGGGTCAGCGCGGTGCAAAACGCCATTTCCCGGCACGAACAAGCACATGCTGATTATGGCAGGGACACGCGGGACCGGGAGGACTTGGCGCGGCAGCACAAGCTGGTTGAGGCGGAAATGCAACAATTGTCGGACGCACAGTGCGCCTGGGATGCGGCATGGCCTGCGGCAATAGGTGCGCTGGGGCTAAAACCCGACATTTCGCCGGCAGATGCCAACAGTGCGGTCACCGAATGGGTTGGCGCACGCGGTGTGCTTTCGGCAATAGGGCAGGCCCGCCAGCGGCTCAAGCGCATGGACGAAGACGAGACGAGCCTTGCGAAGGATGTCCGCAGCCTCGCGACCGGACTCGCCATCGAGATCGGCGAAGACTGTGTTGTTGCAGCGCAGATGCTGCTGGCCCGGTTTACCGACAACGCAACAGCACAAACCCAATATGATGGGGTACTGCCCGACTTTGAGGAGGCGAAGGTCGAGGCCGACCAGGCGCAAGAGGCCCTTGGCACCGCTCGGGAGGAGCTGGCTACGCTCGCGGCTTCGGCAAAACTTGATGGCGACGAGGATGGGGCCCTTCTGGACGCAGCTTCACGGTGTGAAGTACGCACGACTTTGTGCAATGAGATCGCTCTGGCGGAACGCACCGCGACGGACGTGGGCGACAAGCTTGATCTCGCTGCCTTGCGGGCGGAATGGGACGAACGCGACCTCGATGAGGTTCGCGCGGAACTGACCGAGCAGACATCGCGTGCTACCGAGATCGAGAGCGAAATCGAGGCAGCTATTCTCGCTGAGAAGGCGGCGAAGGACGACCTTGCTGCCTATCTGAGCCAGAGCGAGGTCAATCACGCCGTTGCCGAGCGCGAAGCGGCGGCAGCGCAGATGCATCTCGCCCTCGAGCGATATCTCGAGTTATCGGTTGCGCGCGAATTGGTGACGTCGGCCATGGCAACGATCCGCGCAGAGCAGCAAGATCCGCTCATTGCGCGGGCAGGCGAACTGTTCACGGCAACGACACTCGGTGAATTTGCCGGAATCGAGACCGATATCGATGACAAAGGCCATCCGGTCGTGGTTGGACGGCGAGCCAATGGCGGTATTGCTGCGGTTGCTACCATGAGCGACGGCACCCGCGACCAGCTTTTCCTCGCCTTCCGGCTGGCCAGCCTTGAGAATTATGCCAGTGCGACGGAGCCGCTGCCCTTCATTGCGGACGACATTCTGGTGCATTTCGATGATGAACGCAGCCGGTCCACGCTCGACCTGCTTGCCGAGTTCGGCAAGACCAACCAGGTTCTGCTGTTCACACACCATCGCAGCGTCCGGGCGCTTGCTGAACCGCTAGTGGAGCAAGGCCTTGCCAATATTGTTGATCTTGATCGACCGAGTCGAACACCTGCTTAACGGTGTTTTGGTCAGGTCGTCCCATATCCGAAATGTTGGAAATCACGTACTTTCCGGAATCAGGAATGAAATTGCTGTAAGCGGACGTTGAAGGGGCAGCTGCCAATGAGCAGCTTCACACCAATTGATGTCAGCGCAGGGTCGTATAGCCGGGATTAGAGCGGTTTCCATTCATTCCGGCTCATATCCGCAAGATTTGAAGTAATTGGCACATTCGGCAGGCTGGAAGATATCGACGAGCTTGCCGATCAGGTCCCACAGCCCATTGACGGTTCGCTCGCCG
>NZ_RQSI01000041.1:0-31856 GCF_003856955.1 Novosphingobium sp. LASN5T | reverse complement strand
GGAGCGAAATTCTGGATAGACAGTTCGGCGCGGAAATACGAATTGTCTAGTATCTTCAGTTACATATCGCATTGTAGCGTGCCCTGTCGTGCATTTAGGATAGGCAGGCTAAATTGCTCCGAAGGCAGAGGTCACAGGTTCGAATCCTGTCGGGTGCGCCACCTTCATGATTTAAGCGCCTTTTATCAAAGGTTTATCTTCGGATTTGGCTAACCGTGTGCGCAGGTTAGCCATTAGACGTTCTGCCGCAGCGTCCGACAGCAACTGCTTTTCAGCGTGTGCCGTATAGCGCGAGACTTCGGAATCGGTGACGTGACCGGTCCAAGCCTTGATCTCCTGATTTGAACATCCGGCCTCCGCGAAGCGGCGTGCTGCCGCCTTGCGCAGGCCGTGCGCAGAGCAATGGGAAAGGCCCGCCTCGTCGCACCACTGGCGGAACTTGTTTCCGAAGCCCTTTCTGGTGAACGGCTTGCCATGGTCATTGAGGACAAAGACCATGGCGCCGGATGGGGTTGCCATAATCGATGCGGCAAGGTCGGGCAGGACAGGCACGGAAATAGCAGCGCCCGTTTTCTCTTGTGAGAACACCAGGCGCCGGTTGCGAATATGCCCAGGGCCGAATGTGCGAGCGTCGCCGCCGCGTTGGCCGGTCCATAGCATTAGATCAAAGGCGAGCCTTGCCTTCGTGCCGACCAAGTGCCGTGCTTGATACGTAGCAATCTCTTCCTCTGTCCAAGTGTGGAAGCCTTGGCTTTCCACCTTGAATGGCTTGGTCACGCCGACCGGGTTGTCTTTGGCCATCCCGATGCGAATGGCGAACTTGTACAGGGCCAGCAGACGTTTGCGCAGCATGTTCGCGGCGGTTCGATGTGGCAGCATTTCGGCCAGCATGGCTTCAACATGCCGTGCCTGCAGATCGCGGACCAGCAGCTCGCCGTAGCGAACCCCTTTCTTGGTGCGCGAGCGCCAACGTTCGAGCACGCCGCGATAGACTTCACGCGTTCGATCACCGGGATCGAGGAAGTCGGGCGAGCGATAGTAACGAGCAAGCAAGTCGTCGAAGCTTCCCGATTTGATTCGCGACATGCCGGGGTCGATCGGGGCGGCCGAAAGGCCTTCCTCGCAGGCGTGCAGCTCCTGGCGAAAACCTTCTGTGCCTGGTGGGTTCTTGAAGTAGTAGACTGCGCGCCCCTTGCGGCGATATCGCCAGCGAGACTTCCCGTGGCGATCCTGAAATTCGTGTACGTATCGAGGCAGCCAGCGCCGCTTCATAGGTCGAACAACTTGTCGATTGGGTTGCTGGTTTCGTCGGGGTCCGCCGCAGCGCGGCAAGGCACGATCGAAATTCGCCCAGTGGCCGTGTCGATATCGACGCGAGGGTGCGCTATCCCCGCCTTGCGAGCAGCACGAAAGGCGCGCGTGATGTCCGCTTCCCGAAAAAGCGCGCGGCTCATTCCGAGTCCTCACTCTCGTCTTCGTCGGGAAGGTCAACGAGCGCCGCTTCAGCGTAGAGCATTGCCCAAAGGCCGCGCACAGAAATGCCGCGATGTGCCGCCTCGGTAAGCTCCCATTCGTTGGGCCGATAGGATGGCGTGCGCGGCGGGAACATTAGACAGTCACCTCACCAGTACGCTTTGCGCGCGGGTTCCAGCCTTCGACCTGGCGAACTTCGTCGGGATCCAGCACGCCGGCATCAATCGCGATCTTGTGCGCATTCCAGCGGGTTGCCGGATCGCCGCGCAGGAAGCCCGATAGGTCAAGCTCCATCTCGTAGGTGCCACTTGCCGGAAAGACGCTGCGCGCGAATTCGGTTTCGATTTTTCGCGCCCAAGGCGTGAGCGTGAACATGGCGAACCAGCGGCCGGCCGTTTCCGAATTGGTGAAGGTGTTGTGCGAATAGTCCTGCACCAGCGGGGGTGGCACCTGGAACAGGCGGCAAATCTCTTCGACGCCGAATTTGCGGGTTTCCAGAAGCTCGGCGTCTTCGGGTGAAATCTGAACGTCCTGCCATTCAATGCCTTGGTCCAGTATGCCGATCCGGCCCGCGTTGGCCGCGCCTTGGAACCGTGCGTTGAACTGGTCGCGCAGCTTGCCCATGTTGTCCGGCGACATGCTCATGGTGGTTTTCAGAAAGCCGGACGGCTGTGCGCCATTGGTCAGGAAGCTGCGCGCGAAGGTGTTGCTCGCCTGTACCCCTTCAACGACTTCGCTCGCCCTGGAGAGCCTGGAGCGGCCCAGCAGGCCATCATCTGTCCTGTCCCGGAGGTGGATGACTTCCCCCTGCAGCAGGCGCCGGGTGATGCCATTGGGTTCCCGCACGTCATAGGCGAGCCTGCCCGACGCAAGGCGCGACACGCCAACCGCAAGCCAGGGGATGAAGCGCAGGCCGGTCAATCCGCCGTTGGCGTTGCGGATGATCTCGGCAAGGCCGTTCCCGGTCAGCAGGGTCGATGCAACCATGTGCTCGATGAAGTCGGGCCACGACATATGCTCGTTGACGCCTTGGCGAACGAGGCGACGGAGCGGATGGCCCATCGCTTCCATGCGGCGGTCGCCTTCCATGCGATAGACCAGCGCCGGGATGCTTCCCAGCGACGTGGCAATGACCGTGGAACATGCCAGCACTGCCGACAGGTTCTCGGCCGCGCGGGCTGACAATCCGCCGTAGTAGCCTTGCGCCGCGCCGATCGCGGCCCAGCTCGGTTCGGTGGCGCGGCGCTCAAAGCCCAGCGCGTGCGCCATGCGATCGACCAGCTTCATGCGCGGATCTCCGAAAGCAGGATCGTGCGCAGCAGCGCGGTACGGGGCGACAGAGGCGTGCGCCGGTTGCGCAGCGCCAGCGACGTGTCGGGATAGGCTGGCCATGCAGAGACGACGCTGATTTCCATCAGGTTGACCGTGCGCAAGGTGCGTTTGTCGCCCTGCCAGTTTTCGCCGCCCGTGGGGATGGTGAAGCCGAAACTCATGCCGCCCAGATCGCCACGTTCGGCAAGGGCCTGCACGTCGCGTCCCGCCGCCGTGTCGGGAAGGTCGAGCGAGAAGGCCAAGCCCTTGGCATCCTCCGTCAGCCGGAGGGTTCCCGATCTGGTGCGGCCCAGCACCTTGCCGGGGTCATGGTCGAACAAGGCGAGCACGTCGCCGCCCAGCGAGGCGCGGAAAGCGCCGGGGGCAATGACTTCGGTAAAGTCGCTGCCGATCCGGGCTTCCGCGCCGAAGGTGGCGGCATATCCCTCGATACGCCGGCCGGCGGTGCGGACCTCGCAAAAGGCCCGGCGTTCAAGGGATGCCGCCGCCATATCAGGCCACCACGTCCTTGGAGGCCGCGAAGCTCTCCACATAGCGCACCGCCACGTCGCACGTGGCCATCGCGCGAACCGATACGTTGCCCTTGGCGTAGGCGGTCGATTCGTAGGGGTTCACGAGGAAGTCGAAGGCCGACCAGTAGCCAATCAGCAGGTCGGCCCAGTTGCCGTAGAGGACTGCCGAAAGGCCCGTTCCGCTGCCCTTGGTCAGGTTCGAAGGCACGTTGCTCGAAAACTCCGCACGCTCGCCTGCCCATACGCCTGCTTCGCCGAAGCCGATGTAATTGCCCTGCGCGTCCTTGATCTTCGAAGCGGACACCTTCACCTTGTTGGTGGTCAGGAAACCGCGTGACGTGTTCGGTGCGTCGGGAATATCGACTTTGCCGATCAGGTCGCGCGATGCGTCCGCCGTCCAGGCAGCGCCATTGGTGCCCATCGCCAGCGAGCCGATGCCGCTGGTGTTGAGAATGCCGGTCGGTTCGGCGCCGCTGCCGCTGCCGTTGATCGCGGCCTTGTCGATCAGGCCGGCGAGCACCTGGGCGAAGTCGTTGCGCACCAGGTTCTCGACATCGACGCTGGTCTGCATCAGCATGTTACGCGACAGTTCCGTCAGGCCGCCAACGTGCTTCGGCGTCAGGCTGACCTTGCGGAAGCCGGGCGTGCTGCCCGTCAGCGCCGTGTCTTCGGCAACCCACCCGCCGGTAACCGAGTCCTTCAGGCCCGGAATATCGATATTGCCGACCAGATTGGAAAGCACCGTCGCGCCCAGCGACTGCACCTTCATGGCGGAGCGCAGGCGATCGAACATCATTTCGCCGTGCAGCTCGGTGGCGATCAGGTTGCCGCCGACCGCGCCGCTCGGCGTGGTGGTGGTCAAGGTGCGTCGTTCGAGGAAGATTTCGGACGGCACCAGAACGCCACCGTCCGAAACCTTGCCGGCGCGCTTCAGCAGCTCGGGCTGCACTTCACGTTCGAAGCCGAAGTCGTGCCCGCCGATATTGGCTTGCATCGCCATGGCGCGCACCAGCGAGAAGCGCTTGTGCAGTTCGGTTGACAGCTTCTCGTCGCCGCCGTGGATGGTGGTGCCGGCTTCGCGACGCTCGTTGTCCTCGACAATCTCGGCGCGTTCGATCTGGCGGGCAAGGCCGCGATATTCGGTATTGAGTGCGTCAACGCGCTCGTCGGCAAGGTCTGGCGTAGCCAGTTCCTCGGCGATCGCGGCGCGACGCGCGATCAGGTCTGCTTTCTTCAACATGGTCTTGGCCTTTCAGGCTGGCCGGGGCCGAAGCCCCGGCGCGGTGACACTCGACAGTCTCTCGACGTTGATTGCCGACGGTCTCTCGACGTGGGCATCATGCCCCCGGGATCGGGGGTAAGTTGGGGAATTCGACGTGGACAAAGGCGCGGCCGGCACGTTCGCTCAACGTGTAGGCAAGCGCCTGTAGGTCCAGAACAACAATCGGCCCCGCCAGGCGCGGGTCTCCGGAAAGCATGTCAGCCAGCGCCTCGTCCAGGCTCAAAAGGAAGCTGTGGCTGTCGTCCGCCCACCAGGCAAACAGGCTGCCGGGAATCACCCTCGTGCCGGTGCGTTTATGGTAGACCTGCCTCCGCAGCCAGTCCGCCTTGTCCCCCCAACGGACGTCCGGCGCATCATACCTGCCGCCGGTCTGCGAAATTAAGGTAGCAAGTTTGCTGCGCTCGTCGTCGGACAGCGGACGGTCGTCCAGCCCCCGCGCCTCATTGGTGCGCAGATGATCACCCTCGTAGGCATCCACAGCGTCCAGCGCGTGGTAGGCGATGCCGTTGCCGCACCAGTCCGCCACTTCGGCCGCTGCCTTCGGCCCGATGTCGCGGGCAGACAGGAGCTTCATCGTCAGCAGCTCGGCAAGGCCGAACAAGTCGAAGCGGGCATGGCCCTCACTTCGCGGCAAGAAGCCGCGACGGCGCCAATCACGTTGTAAGTCCTGCGACACGCCCGTGATGGCAGTGGCTTCAGCCGGCGTGAAGGCCGTCAAGGTGAAGATCGCGTCCATACGTGATGGCTCTCACGAATTTAGAAACGTGTCAAGCCTCACGGTTTTCTAGAAGCCGCTCCTTCGCACATCGTTCCAGGTCCCATTCGATCACCTGGGCGGCACTGTGCACGGGTGCAGGCAGCATATAGCCGGCCGGATCGAAGTGCACGATGTTCAGCTTGGCGAGCACGGCAGAAGGGCAGAAAACCCCCTGCATCAGCACCCGTTCGGTTGCATCATGGACGCCCTCGGCATGCCGCTCCCAATTTTCTTCGCTGTCGTCCGTGTCAACTTCCCATGCGGCTTCCAGCGCCTCAAGCTCCGCATGCAGCTTCCAGAACCTAGCGTTTGCGGCTTCGCGGGAAGCTCTCATTTGGGCGGCCAGCGGGTGTTCAGCGACATCGGCAACAACGCGGGTGTGCATGTTCATGGTCTCGACCTTTCCTGCAATGACAGTGCGCCCGGAAGCAAGCGCAGCGACAGGAACGGCGGCCAGCGTGGACGTGGCAAGCCCGCCGACGAAACGCCGGCGCGATACGGTGGAATTTTCGTGCGAATTTCCGGTCGCGCAGGAACTGCGCGGCCTGCTAGGGGCCGAGGTAGCCATGAGCGTCTCCACTAAAGACGGTTGTGGTCAGAGCTGGGTGGGAGTTGGCGCTTCCGCCCGGCTCGCTTTTGGGATAACCGTAAATCATGACATCGTCAATTCGGGATAACCAAAAACCGAAACGCGGCCGTCCACCGACTGGTGGGCGCGGGCAGATGATTGGTGTGCGCCTACAGCCGGATCAGCTCGCCGCACTCGACGCTTGGATTGAAGCGCAGGGCGAGAGGTTGTCGCGCCCCGAGGCTCTTCGGCGTATCTTGGCAACCGCGCTTGAAAGATGAGGATGGCGTTATAATGTTGATCGTCCGCTTTGTCGAAACGGCATATCCCAACCAAATCATTGATGATGTTGAGATGGATCATGCGCCATCAATTGGTGAAACGATTCGCTTTCGTTTTCCGGATCGTCATGAAGAAACATACGTTGTTGCTTCAGTAGAGCACGTGATTGATATCAAATTGGGTTTGGGAAATTCAACTGACAGGGAAAGGTTCGTTCAGTGTGGCCTTAGTAAAGTCTAAAGCCACACAATTCCCGCGCCAGTGAACGTCTTCGGGCCTTCGTCCCGGCTCGCCAGACCGATCGCCATGATCGCCGCCACCATAGGGTCAATCCGGTCGATCGAGCGATTCTTGCTCGGCTTGCGCAGGCCCGCCGGGTCCATTTCATAAACGAGATTGCCGGCAGACCAGCGCAGCAGCGGGTTCATGCCGTGCAGCAGCTTGCCCGAAAGCATGGCGGTTTCGAAAGCATCGACCGCCGGCCCCATGCTGGCAAATCCCTGTCCCCAATCGATCAGCGGCAGGGTGATGCCCTCGCGGCCCAGAATTGCTTTGAGGTCCGCCATGCCCCAGCGGTCGAACGCAAGGCCGCGCAGATCGAAGCAGCTCGCCACCTCGGCAAGGCGTGCGACGATGAAATGCTTGTCGATCGCGCGGCCGGGGGTGGCTTCGATCAGCCCTTGCTTCGCCCAGGTGCGATAGGGAACGCGGTCGGTTTCCTCCCGTTCGGCCATGTTCTCCCTGGGGCACCAGCAATGGAGCACCAGCGCGCCGCCATCGTCGGGGAAGTAGAGCGACAGGGCCGACAGGTCGCGCGTGCTGGACAGGTCCAGCCCGCCGTAGCAGGGCCGGCCGCGTAGCGAGTCCAGATCGAACGTGCCGCCGCAAAGCTCCCATTCGGCCGGGTTGATCGCCTTCGGCTCCGCGTCAACCCGCTGGTTCAGGTACAGGTTGCGAAAGGCCGGCTCGAACGTTGGCATGCGCTGCGCGCGGGTGGCTTCCTCCTGCATCTCGCGCGCCGATCGGAACCGGCCCAGCGCGGGATTTGCCAGCGGCCAGTTGGCGGGGTCGAAAGGGTCAGCATCGTCCGGTACGGCATAGACCTTGCCGTGAAAGCTATCGTCCTCGATCTCGCCCGATTCGATGCGGCCGGCATAATCTACCAGCTCGCTCATGACGTTTTCGGCGCGGGGGCTTTGCGTGCCGATCACCAACAGCAAGGGTTGCTCGCGCTTGCCCAGCGAAGTGCGCAGCACGTCGAACAACTCGCGACTGTGCCATTGCGCCAGTTCGTCGCAAACCACGAAGGATGACGCCAGACCGTGGACGCTGCGGCCGTCGCTCGCCAGCGCGCGGTAGACCGAACCGCTAATCGGATCTTCGACGATCTTGTTGAACGTCTTCACGTTCAGCCGTGCGGCCATCCAAGGTGTAGCGAGAATGGTCGCTTCCATCTCGGCAAAGATCAGCGCCGACTGTTCCTTGGTCGCCGCGGCGGAATAGCACTCGCCCCGCTGCTCGGCTTCAGGGCCGACCAGGTGGCATAGGGCGAGGCCGGCACAGAGCACGGTCTTGCCGTTGCCCCGCGCAACTGACAGCAGGCCGGTGCGAACCTGGCGCAGGCCGTCGTCGCCGTCTCCGTAGATCGCTTCCACCCATTCACGCTGGAACGGTTCGAGCTGCACTTTGCTGCCAGCGCCGAAGCCCTTGGTGACAGGCAGGTCTTCCAGAAACGCTATCACGCGATCGGCGCGGGACAGGCCGGCGCGCTGCCATGGGTGCGCGCCGGGTTGCGCCGGGTTGGGGTTGAACAGGTCCGCAGCCACAGGCGCGGCGGCTTTTGCCGCAACTTTCTGCCGTCCTGCACCTGGTCCGCGCTTGCCCATTTATTCAACTTTCTCGAACGAAAATATCGGCACCGAACTCAAACTAACTATTTTCTGACCTGGGAACGTGGTCCTAGCGCCCCAGCTCCGAGAGATTTTCAGAGACCATTTCAAGTATTTCGAATATTCCGCCTCGATGCTGGCGACCACGGATGCCGCCGATCAAGTGGAATTCCGTCGGCATTGCAGCCCTTGCGAGGCTTCGAAGTGCGAACCGCGCCAGCTTCAGCGCCGCGCGCCGTCTTCGCATTGTGGCAGGCCGCGCAAAGACTGGCCAAGCTGTCAAGATCAGGGAAGGGATGGCCGCCCTGGCTGATGGCCTTGCGGTGATCGACCACGGATGCCACTCGCATGCGGCCCGCACCCTGGCAGTCCTCGCATAGCGGATCGCGTTGCAGCTTCACCTTGCGCAGCTTCTGCCATGCCTGTGTATTGTACGGCCACTTAGCCACGGGTGTTCTCCAGTTGATTGGCGAGGCGCTGCAGGCGGTGCCGCAGATCATCGCGTGTTTCGAAGTAGCGCTCCGGATTGCGCCAATCGGGCGTGAGCCGGGAAAGGTCGCGTGCGATCGAGCGTGCGTCACTGGCCAACCTCATGGTTCATCGCCCTCTTCGTCGGTTGACCAGTCCAACTCGTCGTCGGGGGGTACGGGTGAATCTCCCCAAGAGGGTTCACCCGTACCCCCGTAGGGGGTGGTGTGTGTCTGGCGCACCAATGGCGCAGGGTTGGCGCAAGGATTTCCGCTGCTTTGCGCAGGGGGTTGGCGCGGGTCGGCGCAGGAGCTTGGCGCAAGGGTTGGCGCAGGGGTTGGCGCAACCTCTGAAACCCGCCGAATTCCTAGCTTCCAGTGCCGATTCTCTGCCTTCCAGAGCTTTTGGTCGAACTCGATTGCGCCGACGTGGATCAGGCGTTCCATGGCCCGTCTGAAAGCTGCTTCGTCGAAGCGTTTGCCCTCGATCATGCCGGCGAAAATCTTCGGTGCGTAGTTCACGCCCGGCACGTGTGAGACTGCCCGGCGGTTGTCCGTCGCCTTGTCGAGACAACGCAGGAAGGCAGCGTCTTCCGCCTGTGCGACACTGATTGTCCGCAGGTCGGCATAGGTGCCTTCGCCAATCTCATCGTCGCGCACCAGCGCCCCGTCGAGCCATCGGACCTCGATTGCGGAACCCTTACGAGCGTAATTCGCCTTGGGCAGCGTGAGCTGCCGCAGATCCGGGTCTGCGTGACCATGTTCACCCTTCGGCGCGTCGAAGTAGAGCCTGGCACGAAAGGCGTTCTCCCAAGCCGTCGAGCCGGAATAGGCATCGCCCTGCTTGTTCGGATGCCCGATCAGCATCACCGCGCCGTCGATCTCCTGCGCAAGGCCGTTGAGTAGGTTGGCAAAACCAGTCACCTGCGCGCGATCGATCTCGCTTCCGTCGAAGACGTGCGACACGTTGTCGAGCACGATGAACCTCGCCCCGGCGCGTCGCGCTGTGTTTGTGAGCTTCGACCAGGCTGGCAACGTCTGCATGCCTTCGTCGCGATCGAACCCGACCATGCGGTTGTCCGACAGGCCGAACAGCGAAACGAGGAACAGCTTGCCGCCCAGATCGCCCTCGCGGATCGATAGCGCGCGACAGATTGCGCGTTGCCGCCGCTGCAGTTCGTCGCCGTCATCTTCGGCCGTGAGGTAGATCGCTGGCGCTTGGGTTGTATCGACGCCAAGGCATGGCAAGCCGATCGCGATGCACGTTGCCATTTGCTGGCCCAGCAACGACTTGCCCGCGCCACCCGCTCCCGTGAGATATGCAGCGCGGCGGCGTGGGAGCCACCCGTTGAGTATCCATTCCCGCTCGGGCGGTTCTATGCCTTCCCACTGTGCGGGATCGATCGTCGCGAAGTGACCGTGAGGTGTGTATTCGTACATCGCGTCATCAGCCGATGGCGTCCAGCGTTCGCTGTCATCGTCGGTGCTTGGGATGCTGCTAAAAACCCGTTCGGTTCCCACCATGGATCACAGCCAAACCGGGTTAGCCAAAACCGCCGCGAAGGCGCGGAACAGCGTCGGTTGATTACCCCTCGTTATCCCATCTAAGATATTGAAATTATAGGGATATTCCTCCCCTGTCGGGTGCGCCACTTTCCCACCCATCAAGCGCCATCTCCACCCGGCTCGCCCCGGCGACGGGAGCCTACCCAACCTCCCAGTACGGCGGATCGCCGAAGCTGCGGCGCAGGCTGTCGCCCAGGGCGCGGATCTTGGGGGCGGCGCCGTGATCGCGGGGGTAGGTCAGGAACAGTTCCGCGCCTTCCGCCGGCCAGCCGATGTCGACCTCCACCAGCGCGCCGCTGCGGATTTCGGCGTGGACGAAGAACGTCGGCAGCAGGGCGAGGCCCAGCCCGGCCAGCGCGGCATCGCGCATCACCAGCCCGTTGTTGACGCGCAGGGCGGTTTTGGGCCGGACCACCGACCAGGCCGACCCCGCGGCGAAGCGCCAGTCGCTCGCCCGGTTGGCGTAGAGCACGCCGCGATGGCGTTCGAGGTCGGTCAGCGAGGCGGGCGTGCCGTGCGCCGCGAGATAGGCGGGGGAGGCGACCAGCAGGCGGCGGCTGGTGGCGAGCCGGCGCGCGATCAGCCGCCCGTCGCCGATCGCGCCGTGCCGCAGCACGGCATCGAACCCGCCGGTGGCGGCATCGACGAAACCGTCGTCCAGTTCCAGCGCCATCTCGATGTCCGGATGGTCGCGCAGGAACCGCGCGATCGCCGGGCCGAGGTGCAGCACGCCGAACCCCACCGGCGCGGAGATCCGCAGCGGCCCGGCCAGCTTGCCGCTGCTGGCATCGACTTCGGCCGCCGCTTCCTCCAGCTCGCGCAGGATGCGCCGCGCGCGCGGCAGCAGCGATTCCACCGCACTGGTCAGGGTGAGGCGGCGCGTGGAGCGCTGGAGCAGGGTGACGCCCAGCGCCCGTTCCAGTTCCGCCAGCCGTTCGCTGACCACGGACTTCGCCAGCCCCAGCCGCCGCGATGCCGCGCTGATCGAGGTTTCGTCCACCGTGGCGACAAAGGCGGCCAGGCCATCCAGCTTCATCATCGTTCGGATTTTCCGTCAGCCAGTTCCGGGATCGGCTGGCTAGTGCGAACGATGCATCATCGGCATCTTCGGGTCCAGAGAGCGAGACGGATCGGCCACCTTCCCGGCCTGCCCCGCTGGCTCCGGACCCAGAGGAGACAGACCATGAATGACTTTACCGGAAAGAACGTGCTTGTCCTTGGCGGCAGCCGCGGCATCGGCGCCGCGATCGTCCGCCGCTTCCGCGCGGCAGGCGCGGCGGTGGCCTTCACCTATGCCGGATCGCGCGATGCCGCCGCCGCGCTGGCCGACGAAACCGGCGCCACGGCGATCCAGGCGAACAGCGCGGACCGCGATGCGCTCACCTCCGTCGTCGCCGGCCGCGGCGCGCTGGACGTGATCGTCATAAACGCCGGCACGCTGGTGATGGGCAACCCGCTGGACCTTGATCCCGACGCGGTCGACCACATGATCGACGTGAACGTGCGCGCGCCCTATCACGCTGCGGTGGAAGCGGCGCGGCGGATGAACGCCGATGGCCGGATCATCGTGATCGGCTCGGTCAACGGCGATCGCATGCCGTTTGCCGGCGGCGCGGCCTATGCGCTGACCAAGTCCGCCGTGCAGGGCATGGTGCGCGGGCTGGCGCGCGATTTCGGCGATCGCGGGATCACCGTCAACGCCATCCAGCCGGGGCCGACGGACAGCGACATGAACCCGGCCGAAGGCCCCATGGCCGCCACGATGCACAGCTTCATGGCGATCAAGCGCCACGCCCGGCCGGAGGAAATCGCCGAACTCGCCGCCTATCTCGCCGGGCCGCACGCCGGCATGATCACCGGCTCGCTGCAGACCATCGACGGCGGCTTCGGCGCGTAACCGGGGTTCACGGCAGACGCGGAAACGGCCGGGGCGCTTTGGGGCGCTTCGGCTGTTTTTGGGACAAAACGGCCGTCACCAAATGATCCGCCAAACGGCGAGGTTTGCCCAAAGCAGACGTGAGTTCGTTAGGCTCTAGATGGCCAGGATTGCAGACGATCCGGAATGGCTGCTCCGCATGGTCTTGACGGCAGGCACAAGGCAAGCTCTCTTGGCCTGCATAACATTACGAGGGCAGCGGCGCATATCACTGACATCGATTGGGCCTCCTTGCGAACAAGAATCAGAGAGGATTCGGCATTGGCAAAAGGCGACATGCACCCCCAGATTCCGCTGGAACCGGCGTTCGACGATTTGCGCAAGTCACTGCATTTTATGCCGGATGAGGCCTCGATCTGGCTGGATGGGCGGCGCATGATTCTGACCGAGCATGAAGCCTCTGGCATCATGCGCCGCGAACTGATCGTTGCGGTCGGGCTGGAGCGCGCCCGCGCGATCATGACCAGGCTGGGGTACGAACTGGGCGGTGTCGAGGCCGAATTGGCCATTCGTGTGCGCAAGGACACCTCGGTGTTCAACGCGTTTTCTGCCGGGCCGCAACTCCATGCGCTCAAGGGCATGGTCAAGGTCGAGCCTATCGTCTTCGACGTAGATCCCGAGAAAGGGCGTTTCTACACCGAATACTATTGGCACCATTCCGCCGAGTGCGAGAGCCATCTGGCCCAAATGGGTATCAGCCATCAGCCGGGCGGGTGGCAGCAGGTCGGGTACGCGTCAGGTTATGCCTCGGCCTTCTTTGGCAGGCCGTTTCTCTTCCGCGAGCTTGAATGCGTCGCGATGGGGCACAGCAAGTGTTTTCTCGTCGGCAAGCCGGCAGAGGAATGGGACGATCCGGAGAGCGAGCTTCGCTATTTCCGCGCTGAAAACTATTCGTCCCGGCCAAAAGGTGCGCCAAAGACAGATGACGGGATCGACAACGACCTGCGGATCGGTACGCGCACGATCGTCGGCGCATCGGCTGCGTTCAACGTCGTCTTCAACCTGATCGATAAAGTCGCGCCCACCAGCGCGCCGGTTCTGTTCCTTGGCGAAAGCGGTGTCGGCAAGGAGGTGT
Organism: Novosphingobium sp. LASN5T; assembly: GCF_003856955.1. NCBI lineage: Bacteria > Pseudomonadati > Pseudomonadota > Alphaproteobacteria > Sphingomonadales > Sphingomonadaceae > Novosphingobium > Novosphingobium sp. LASN5T. Next base: position 18,717 of record NZ_RQSI01000041.1, on the reverse strand, counting down.
TTGCGCGCGAACTGCATAAGCGCAGCAAACGTGCTGACAAAGCGATGATCGCGATCAATTGCGCTGCCATCCCGGAAAACCTTGTCGAAGCAGAACTGTTCGGCGTGGAGAAAGGCGCGTTCACCGGAGCTGTCGCCACCCGGCCGGGGCGCTTTGAACGCGCCGACGGCGGCACGCTTTTTCTCGACGAAATCGGAACACTGACTCATTCGGCGCAGGGCAAACTGCTGCGGGTCCTTCAGGAAGGCGAGTTCGAACGGGTCGGCGGGATTGCGCCGCTGACGGCAAACGTGCGGATCATCGCGGCCACCAATGCCAACCTGCGAGATGACATCAAGGCCGGGCGTTTCCGGGCGGACCTGTTTCACCGGCTCAATGTGTTCCCTGTGCGCATTGCCCCCTTGCGCGAACGGCGCGCGGACATTCCATTGCTGATCAATCACTTTCAACGTAAATTTGCCCGCCAGCACAACAAACCGCTGAAGACCTTCTCGCAAGACGTGCTCCGCGCTTTCATGTCATATGATTGGCCCGGTAACGTGCGCGAACTGGAAAACATCGTTGAGCGCGGGGTCATTCTTGCGGATGATGATCTGCCGATCGACGTGCACCATCTGATGACCGAGGCAGACCGGGACGCTGATGCCGTGGGCGGCGATCCATTCCGCGCCTGCCTGCTCGATCGGCGCAGCCATACCTCGGCCACTGGATCGCTTGGCGGCCAGATGCTCGAGAGTGGCCTTGGCGCAGACGGCGCGGTCTCCGCGATGATCCGCGAGGCCTTGGCCCGAACTGGCGGCAAAGTATCCGAAACCGCCCGGCTAACCGGCATGACCCGATCCCAGGTCAACTACTGGCTCAAACGGAACCGTGCAGCAGATGTGCAATCCTGAACGGATCCCGGCGTAAGTGTGTTTAATTACAAACATGAATCTGAGGTGCCCGTGGGCTTGAGCCGCTAGAAATCCCTGTAATCTGCCAAAAACCGGGTTTGGCACGGTGCATGCTTAGCAGGCTCCCGAACCGCGGCGCATAACGAATGCCGCCTTCGGGAGAACGACATGCCAGATAGGCGCCAGGTCATGGCCGGCGGATTGCTCGGCTGCGCACTGGGTGCGCTGCCCGCTCAGGCCGCGCAGATGATCCATATCGACGATGCCGCCATCCTGATCGGCAATGGTTTCGCCGATGGAGTGCTATTCCTGGATGGGTGCGGCCAAGCAGTCCGGGCCGGACAATGTGATGTGGCCATCACAGCGCTCGCGGGTGGCGGTTTCAGCACGCCACGCGTGATTGCGATAGCGCAACAATCCGATGCCTTTCCCTTGCAGCAGTTTCTCATTGCGGAACGCTATCGGCCTGTATTCAGCGCCGAACATCTTCGCAGCGCTGGCTGGATCGAACATCGGCTTCAGGGCAATGCCGCTCTGGTCAGGGCAGTTGCAGCCGGCCTTTCGCGGACCGGAGCGAACTGGGCCAGCGCGCTGGCCCTTACTCTGCGTAGGCCCGGGCTTTCTTTCTCCGAGGCCGGGCTTGTGCAGAAGGTGGCAACCCCTGCGCATGCTGGTCCGGCTTTCCTCAGCAGTTTCCTGTTTGAGAGGATACCGGCATGAGCGCCCAGCTTGCCCTGGGTGTTTCCGCCCAGCAGTTTGCGCAGGCGCTCACGGCCATGCGTGCGGCCGTCGGGCCGGAGTGGGTCTTTGCCAGCGACGAGGACATCACCGCCTACAGCGATCACTTCGCCTTCGAGGATGTGTCGGTCAATCTGGCCTCTGCCATCGTGGCCCCGCTTGGCCTTGACCAGATCACGCGGATCATAGCCATTGCCCGAGATCACCAAATACCGGTCTGGGCGATCTCGACCGGGCGCAACCTAGCCTATGGCGGCTCAGCACCCCGCAAGCGCGGCACGCTGACACTCGATCTCAAGCGCAACAATCGCATCCTCGAAGTCAACGAAGAGCTGGCCTACGCGGTAGTCGAGCCGGGCGTTTCGTTCTTCCAACTATATCGGCACTTGCGCGAGATTGGCTCGAAGCTCTGGATCGATACGCCCTCGCCCGGCTGGGGCGGCATCATGGGCAACATGCTCGAACGCGGGGTCGGCTACACCCCGTATGGCGACCGCTTCATGTGGCAATGCGGCATGCAGGTGGTGCTGGCTGATGGCACCGTTGTGGACACCGGCATGGCCGCACAGGATGGCAGCCAGCCGGGCAATCACACCTATCGCTATGGCAGCGGGCCGTGGATTGACGGCATTTTCACGCAGTCCAATTTCGGCATCGTCACCAAGGTCGGCATCCAATTGATGCCCGAACCGCCAGGATACCGGCCGTTTCTGGTCACGTTTGCGAAAGATGAGGACATCGCACCGGTCTCGGACCTGATCCGCCCGCTGAAGATGACGCACGTCATCCCCAATGCAGCGGTTACCTGCAGCCTCAATTTGGAAGCGGCAACCTCGCTCGACCGCACGAAGTACCATGCCGATGCCGGACCGCTGCCGGAAGCTGCACGCCTCCGCATGATGGCGGATTTAAACGTCGGCAAATGGAACTTCTACGCGGCGCTATATGGCCCCGAACCGGTGATGGACGCCCATTGGGAAGTGATCCGCGACAGCTTTGCCACCGTCAAAGGCGCACGCTTCTTCACGGCAGAAGACCGCAAGGGTGATGTGGTGTTCGGCTACCGTACCAAGCTGATGCGCGGCGAACCGAACATGACCGAGTTCGGCATACTGAACTGGATGCCCAACGGCGCGCACCTTGGCTTTTCGCCGGTGGCGCCGGTCGATGGCAAAACCGCGCTCGATCAGTACCGGTTCGCCGAGGCGATCTGCAACCGGCATGGGTTTGACTACACCGGCATGTTCATCGTCGGCTTCCGCGCGATGCACCACATCATTGAGCCGATCTTCTCGCGCAGCGATGAGGATCAGCGCAGCCGCCTGATCCCGATGGTCACCGAACTCATCGATGAGGCGGCCAAGCGCGGCTACGGTGAATACCGCGGGCACCTCAGCTTCATGGATCAGATCGCCGGCACCTATGGTTGGGGCGACAATGCGCTGATGAAGCTGAGCCAGCGGATCAAGCGCGCGCTCGATCCCACCGGCATTATGGCCCCTGGCAAAAGCGGCATCTGGCCGGAAAAGGCATCCTCATGAGATCTCTGATCGCTCCGCTGGCATTGTTGAGCTTTGCATCCGGGTCACTGGCCCATGCCGCCCCTGATGGCAGGGCCCTGTTCGTCCGTAATTGCGCCTCCTGCCATGCCTCTGGCCCTGGCCATCCCGGCACCGCCCGCCTCACGATCGATAGCGGGCCAGACTTTGCAGTGCTCGAGCAGCGCACCGATCTCACCGGGGACCATGTGACCACAGCGGTGCGCCAGGGCTTTCTGATGATGCCTCCGTTCCGCCGGACCGAGCTTTCCGACGCTGAGGTCCAGGCCATTGCCCGCTGGCTGTCAGTCCCGAAACCCAAGCGCTGAGGTGGAAGCGATGACCGATCTCAAGCCATTGATCGCTCGCCTCGCGGCTGCCGACAGGCAAGTTTCAGGCATTGAAAGCCCAAGCGATCTTGTCGCCCTGAAAGCTGTGCTAGCCCGCATACGCAGCGACGGCGCAAACTATGTCGCGGCCATGGATGCGTTCGGCACCGGGCTGGTCCTGCCCGCCTCGCCCAAGCCCGCAGTGCTGATCGATCTGACAGGCATGGCGCGCATCACCAATCTGGACGGGGACTACGCGCTGGCCCTCGTCGAACCGGGGGTGACCTTTCGCCAACTGGGCGCGGAGATTGCGAGGAGGCAACTGCCCTTGTCGATCGATTCGACCATTCATCCCGATATTTCGGTCGCCGCAGCTACGCTCTCCCGCCAGTTCGGGTACACGCCTTATGGCGACCGTGTGCTGATGCAGTGCGGGGCCGAGGTCGTCTTGCCCGGCGGCGATGTCGTGCGGCTTGGCATGGGCGCGGTGCCGAATTCGCGCACCTGGCAGATGTTCAAGCACAATTTCGGGCCCTATCTCGATGGGCTATTCACGCAATCTGACATGGGCCTCGTCACCCAACTCGGCCTGTGGCTTGCGCCCGCAGCGCCGGAATTGCGTCCGCTGCGGGTGGAGATCGACAGCATTGCCGCAGCGGATCAACTGATCGGCGCGCTGCGTCCGCTGCGGATCGCCAATGTCGTAGCGCACACTATCGCATTAACGACCGCCGCATTCGATCGGGCGAGTTTTGGCGCGCGCGGATCGGATAAGCTGCAACTGACCACAGCGCTGGTCGGCCTGCCCAAAGTGCTCGCCGTCTACGCACCGCTCATCGCCCGGATCATCGCCGGAACACCCGGCGCGCGGGCAATGCCAGATGACAACGCGCCCGAATGGCTTGCGCGCAAGAGCCTGCTGGCCGGGCAAGCTTTACCAGACGCTTTGCCGCCGGTTCCGTTCATCGATTTTGCAGGCCCCGCAACCAGCGGCGTGATGGCGCGGGCGGCAAGCGCGTTCGGCGGCGTTGCGACCGAATATCTGCTGACCGGGCGCACGCTGCTGGTCCGGGCGCTCGCGCCTGCTGACGGCCCGTTGCTGGTTGCGGCTGCGGCCTCGGCCGGTTTCGGCATCGCATCACAATCACTGGAATTTGAAACGTTGGCGCGTGCGGCGGGTGCCAAGTCTGCGCTGGCACAAGTCCACACGCGTCTGCGCGATGCACTTCACGCCTGAAACAATAAAACAAAGGGGGGTAAAATGATGAAACTGTTTGGTTCGACAGCCTTGGTGACGATCTTTGCCACACTGCTACCCACGCAGGTCCACGCGCAGGAGCAAACGGAGGCCGCTGAAGACACCGGTGGTATCGCAGAGATCGTCGTCACTGCACAGAAGCGCGCGGAAAATGTCCAGCAAGTGCCGATCGCAATTTCCGCTTTCACGGCCAGTTCGCTCAAGGAACGCGCGGTCGGCGATGTGTCTTCGCTCGCGAACATCTCACCAAACGTTTCGCTCGATGCGGGCACGCCGTTTTCGGGTTCCACCTCGGTGCTCTCAGCCTATATCCGCGGCATCGGCCAGAACGATTTCGCCGCCAATCTTGATCCCGGCGTCGGCGTCTATCTCGATGGGGTCTATCTCGCGCGGACCGTCGGCGCGAACCTTGACCTTCCCGACGTCGAGCGAGTCGAGATTCTCAAAGGCCCGCAAGGCACGCTGTTTGGCCGCAACACCATCGGCGGTGCGATCTCCATCGTGACGCGCAATCCCGGAAAGCAGCTCTCTTTCAGCGGTGACATCACCACGGGCCGCTACAATCGCCTTGATCTCAGGGGAACTGCCAACGTTCCCATTTCCGAGACGCTAGGCGCAAGCCTCACGTTCTCGACCAAGGACCGGGACGGCTTCCAGAAGCGGGTCGATTATCCCGGCGCAGGTCGCTTTGTGAACGATGTCGATCAGGCATTCCGCTCGAACTACTATCAGGGCGCCAACAGCAATGGCGGCGCGAACGAGTGGACGGTTCGCAGTAAACTGCGCTGGGAAGCCAGCGGCCGCCTGCGCCTGACGATTTCGGGCGACTATCTGCGGCAGGATCAGGCTGCCACGGCCAACAATGTCCTGGCCGTCACTGCCGATGATCCCGGCCCGTTTGCCCCCACCGCAGATCGGGCGCTGGTCATTCCGGGGCTGGGCGCAACGGCCTTGTATGATGCGTCCTCGGGCCTTGCGCCCAATGGCTTCAACTTCGCCGGCCTCTACAATTTCTGCATCGGCTCCACCGCCTCCGAAATCGCCGCCCGCAATGCCACCGCCCTGTGCGGATCGCGCGGAACCCCGCTTAACCCCGGGCAGCAGCTTGGCGGCCTCGCCAGCGTCAATGTCGATGGCAACCCGAATAACGACCGCCTGCCGATCGACAACCGCTGGGTCACCACCGATCCGGACAAGACTTTTGCGACCGGCAACAGCTATTCGAAGATGAAGAACTGGGGCATCGCCGGTACGATCGATTTTGATCTGGGAGACAACCTCGCGCTCAAATCTATCACCAGCTACCGCAAGATCGACTGGAGCAGCGGCCTCGATGCCGACAATGCGCCTATCCGCATTCTGGAATTCGCCTTCTCGCTGCGTCAGTGGCAGTTCAGCCAGGAGTTGCAGCTGACCGGGCAAGCCTTTTCCAACCAGCTGAAGTATGTTCTCGGCGCGTATTATTTCAAGGAAAACAATGATCTGAATGATTTCGTGACGTTCGATCAGGGGCTGCTGCAGATCGCGGGGCCGAACAAGCTGAAAACCAGGAACTACGCCTTCTTCGGGCAGATCGATTACCGACTGAACGATCTGATCGGCATCACCGTCGGCGGGCGCTACACCCACGAAGACAAGAGCATCAACGGCGGCCAGAGCGACCTCAACGGCTTCAACTACAAGCTGTTCAACTGCCCCGTGTTCGGTGATCCTTGCACCAGCGCGCTGGGCTTTACCAACCCGCAGCAGCCACTGCGCTATTACGTGACCCCGACCCAGAACAAATCGTTCAGTAACTTCGCACCGAAGATCGGCGTGCAACTGCACCCGTCCGACAATCTCATGGCCTACGGCTCGTTCGCGCGCGGCTACAAGACCGGCGGCTGGACCACACGGCTTTCCAACCCGCTACCCTACGCGCCCAGCTTCGATCCGGAAAAGGCGGAAAGCTTCGAGATCGGCGTAAAATCGACGCTGTTTGATCGCCGCCTGCAGATCAATGCGGCCGCCTTCACCACGCGGTTCAAGGGTATCCAGCTGAACTTCCAGCAGGGTGTATCCCCCACGATCCAGAACGCGGGCACTGCGCGGATCAAGGGATTCGAGATCGAACTGACTGCAGCCCCCACACGTAGCTTCTCGGTCGTATCCTCGGTCGGATACACCGACGCTTATTACACCGATGTGCTGCCGCAGGCGGTCGTTGCGCCTGGTCCGCACCAGGCCGGCACGGCCGTCGGGGTGACGCTGCCCAAGACACCGAAGTGGAAGTTCAACGTCAGCCCGCGCTACGAACTATCGTTGGGCGGCGCAGGCTCGCTGGTTCTGCTGGCGGATTACACGCACACATCCTCGCAGTGGAACGATACCGAGCGCACGCTCACTCTGCTGCGTCCGGCCACCGACATCCTGAATGCCAGCGCCACCTACAAAGCCCGCAATGGCGTGTGGGAAGTTACCGCAGGCGGCACCAATCTAACCAGCGAACGCTTCCTCACGTCCGGCGGCACCCAGCAAAACGGTGCAGGGATCATCTTCGGCACTCCGAACCGTCCGGCCGAATGGTATCTGCGCTTTGGCGTGAAGTTCTGATGGGGCTGAGCTGACCGCGCTTTTCTCCCTTTCCACTCCGGGCGGCAGAGCACCGTTGCCGCCCGGCTTCCCAGGGATATCGACCATGACCCATGCTCATCCGAATTTCGTCCGCAACTGCTGGTATGTCGCCGGCTGGGATTATGAGTTCACCGCTGGAACGCCGCATGCACGCACGCTGCTGGGCGAACCCGTCGTGTTTTTCCGCAAGAGCGATGGCACGCTCGTGGCGATGGCGGATCGCTGCGTCCACCGGCTTGCACCGCTTTCGCTCGGGCGGATCGAGGGCGATGATATCCGCTGCATGTACCACGGGATGCGCTTCACGGCGGACGGGCAATGCATCGAAATTCCCGGGCAGAACGTGATCCCCCCAACGGCTTGCGTTCGGACCTATCCGGTCACCGAACAGGGCAGTTGGACCTGGATCTGGATGGGTGATCCTCTGCTTGCCGATCCGGCCCTGTTGCCCCATGCGCGCGGGGTCGATGATCCCGAATGGGTGCTGAAAACAGGCCAACTGGATTATGCTGCGCCGCATGAACTGATCAACGACAACCTGCTCGATTTGTCGCACCTCGCTTATGTGCATGTGGCCTCATTCGGCGCGACGACCGGTTGGATTTCCCGGCAGCCGCGCACCACCCAGATCGCGCGCGGGGTGCGCGTCGATCGCTGGGTCGAAGGCGCACCACCGTTGCCGCCGTTGCCCTCGCTCGCCGTCCATGAAAGCGTCGATATGTGGGCAAGCTATGAGTTCCTGATCCCCGGCGTGTTTCTGATGTATACCTCGCTCCACCCCCCGGGCACAGCTGCCGCCAGCAAGTATGACGCACCGGCGGGCGATGTGCTGTTCTCCAATTTCACCTGCCAGGCGGTCACCCCGATAACCGCCGACAGTTCGCGCTATTTCTTCTCGTGGGGGCCGGGCGCGGCGTTCGGCGATGAGGTTATCGCGCAGCAAATGATCGATGTCGCGATGGCAGCCTTCTTAGAGGACAAACAGATCATCGAAGCACAGGCCCGCATCATCGCGATGTCGCCGGGCGAAAAGATCATGCCCAACGCCGCAGACAAGACCGTCACGATTTTCCAGCGGATGATGGAGCGGATGAAACAACCGGCCAGCGCCTGTGCGCAGCCCTGAAGACCACCCGGACACGGAGAGCCCGATGAACGCCCCGACCAATGCACTTGCCAAGGCCCCCGCGCGCTATCTCACCAATGCCTGGTATGTCGCCGCGCTTTCGACCGAGGTCGACGCGCAGGCCCTGTTTCACCGGAAGATCCTCGATACTTCGGTGATGATCTACCGGCTGGCCGACGGCTCGCCCGTCGCGCTGCACGATCGCTGCCCGCACCGGTTCGCGCCGCTCCACATGGGCAAGCGCGAAGGCGATGAAATCGCCTGCTTTTATCACGCCCTGCGCTTCAACAGCGGCGGCACATGCACGCACAATCCCCACGGCAACGGCAATATCCCGGATGGTGCCAAGGTGCGGGCGTTCCCCCTGCTCGAACGGCACGGCTTTATCTGGATCTGGATGGGTGAGCGCACCGCCGACCCAGACCTTTTGCCCGATTTCAGCCCGCTGGAGGACAGTGGCCCCAATGCCGTGGGCTATACCTACATGCATATGGACGCCAATTTCGAGCTCATTATCGACAACGTCATGGACCTTAGCCACATCGACCACGTTCACGGCGAGATCATCTCAACCCGCGGGAAACTCTCCCCCAAGATCCCCAAGATCCGCTCCACGCAGCGCTCGATCTCGTCGCGCTGGGAGTGGGAGCAGCAACCGGCCATGCTGATCCTCGCGCCCTTTCTGCCCGATCCCGATGCGGAAGCGCGCCAATATTTCGACATCACCTGGACCCCGCCAGCGAACATCCAGCTGTCTGTGGGTGCGGTGCAAGGAGACCTCGATTTCGATGATGCGATGATGCAGTATGACCTTCACACGGCCACCCCCGAAGGCCAGTTTTCGACGCACTACTTCTTTGCGACCCGGCGCAATCACGACATCGACAACGCCGAGTACAACGCGATGAAAATCAAGGCGATGCACGATACGTTCGAGGCGGAGGACGGCCCGATCATCACCGGCGTCCAGCGCGAAATGGGCGACGCCGATTTCTTTGATCTCAACCCGGTGCTGATGTCGAACGATGTCGGCCCGGTGCGGGTTCGCAAGCTGCTGCAGAAGCTGATCCAGGAAGAGCTGGCCGCTTCAGGCTGATGGCAGGCGGGCAGTGTGCTGCAGGATTTCAGCCTTGTGCCGCTCCCGCGCCGATGGAGGATAGCAGCACAGCGGCCAGTTCCTGGGGCGCATCGATCGGCGCGAGATGGGCACCGGGCACCACCACATGCCACGCGCGAGGGATCGCGCGAAGCAGATGCTCGCCGTGACCTTCGAACGGAGTCGAGACGTCTTTCGCACCGGTCACAACCAGCGCAGGACAAGTGATCTCGCCGAGCCGATCGGCAAGCGTCATATCGCGAATGGCCGCCCCGCATCCGGCATAGCCCACCGCCGACATGATGGTGAGCTGGCACTGCAGGGTGCCGGCCAGCTCAGGGTTCGCCGCCAGAAAGTCCGGTGCCAGAAACCGGCCCATCGCCATCTCGGCAATGCTGGCCATGCCTTCTGTTCGCACTTTCGTGATCCGGTCGTTCCATGCAGCCGGGTCCATAGTGGCTGATGTGCAGATTAGAGCGAGGCACGAGACCCGGCCCGGCTGCATCAGCGCCATTTCCATCGCGATCATCCCGCCGAGCGAAACCCCGGCAATCGCCGCCTCTGCCAGCCCGGCATGGTCCATCACGGCGAACACATCGCTTGCCAACTGAGCCAGCGTGTAGTCACCGGCAGGGGCATCGGACGCGCCGTGGCCGCGGGTGTCGATACGTAGCAGTCTGAACGACTGGCGAAGTGCGGGCAGGGCAGCGTCCCACAAGCCCATGTCCGTGCCGATCGAGTTGAGCAGGACTAAACCGGGCGCACTCTCTTTGCCTTCCAGCTTCCAGTAGATGCGGGTGCTGCCTGAAACTGCAAACGGCATCAGTTTGGTCCTCCCATGGCAAGCGGCGCACCGGTCCTTGCAACCACTTCTTCTGGCGAAACGCCCGGTGCGACTTCCAGCAGCGTCAATCCGCCGTGCCGCTTGTCCACCACGATCACCGCAAGATTGGTTATGATAATATCGACCACGCCCTTGCCGGTCAGCGGCAGGGTGCAGGTTTCGAGGATCTTGGGGCTGCCATCCTTGGCGCAGTGGTCCATCACCACCACGATCCGCTTGACCCCGGCGACAAGGTCCATGGCGCCGCCCATGCCCTTCACCATCTTGCCCGGGATCGTCCAGTTGGCGAGATCGCCGTTGGCCGCCACTTCCATCGCGCCAAGCACAGCCATGTCGATATGGCCACCGCGGATCATGGCAAAGCTGTCAGCTGAAGAGAAGAAGCTTGAAGTCGGCAGCGCGGTCACAGTTTGCTTGCCCGCGTTGATAAGGTCGGGATCGGCCTCACATTCATAGGGGAACGGCCCGATCCCGAGCAGCCCGTTCTCGCTTTGCAGCGTGACTTTGATGCCTTGCGGCACATGGTTGGCGACCAGCGTGGGGATGCCGATGCCGAGATTGACGTAATAACCATCGCGCAGTTCTTGCGCCGCGCGGGCGGCCATCTCATCGCGGGCCCAGGCCATTATGCAGGCTCCTTCGGCCGGGTCGTCAGCTTTTCGATTCGCTTCTCGTTGATGGTCGAGACGACAATGCGGTCCACGTAGATCCCGGGCGTGTGGATGCAGTCGGGATCAAAGGTGCCTGCGGGGACGATCTCCTCCACTTCCGCCACGGTGACCCGCCCTGCAGTTGCCATGTTGGGGTTGAAGTTGCGCGCGGTCTTGCGGAACATCAGGTTGCCCTCGGGGTCTGCGCGCCACGCCTTGATGATGGAAAGGTCCGCGCGCAGCCAGGTCTCACGGACATATTCCTGGCCATCAAACAGCTCGGTCAGTTTGCCCTCGGCCACCACTGTGCCCACACCGGTGCGGGTGTAGAACGCCGGTATCCCGGCGCCGCCTGCGCGGATGCGTTCGGCAAGCGTGCCTTGCGGGGTCAGTTCCAGTTCCAGTTCGCCCGAAAGGTACTGCTGCTCGAACAGTTTGTTCTCGCCGACATAGGACGCGATCATCTTCCTGATCTGGCGGCTTTCCAGCAGCATCCAAAGCCCGAAGCCATCCGCCCCCGCATTGTTCGAAATCACCGTCAGGCCGGTGACGCCTGCAGTGCGGATGACCGGAATGAGGCTCTCGGGATTGCCCGAGAGGCCGAACCCGCCCGACATCACGGTCATGCCATCGAACAGCAGACCTTCCAGCGCGGCAGCCGGGTCATTGTAAAATTTCGACATTACTGGCTTCCAGCTCTTGGCGTTCAGGCGGCTGCGCGGTTGCGGGTCGAGAACTGCTGCTCGTCTGGGGCGTCGGCGCGCTGAAGCACGAAGTCGAACGCGATCGAGGCGGCGTCGCCCTGCCGGATCGGCACTGGCAGAAGGCCCTCGCGCGTGCCGAAGGCGAAGTCTTCCTTGGCGAACGGGTCATCCCCGAAATTGATCTGCGTGGTGAGTTGGCGGTAGCCGGGAGCCTCGATAAAGAAGTGGACGTGTGCCGGACGATTGCCGTGCCGGCCAAGCGCCGCCATGTAGACATCGGTCGCGCCGCCCGGCGGCACGCTGTAGCCGCGCGGCATCTTCGATTTAAACGCATAGCGCCCATCCGGGCCCAGCTTGATCCGGCGCCGGTTGTTGAACGGGGTCTGCTCGGTCGTCGGATCGAAGTGCGAATACCAGCCTTGCGAGTTCGCGTGCCATACATGCAGGATCGCATCGCGCACCGGCTCTCCATCCGGTCCGGTGACGACGCCGGTCATATAGAGGTTCGTCGTGTCATCAGGATCGGTCGTCAGGTTCACATCGAGACCTTCGACGAGCGGCGCGCCTGCGACATAGAGCGGGCCTTCGATCGTGCGCGGTGTGCCGCCGGTCTTCCCCGCTTCGGCGTCCTTGGCATCAAGGAACAGGTCCATGAAGTGTTCAAGGCCGATACCCGGAATGATCAGGCCGATTTCGCCAGCGCCGTCCTGCACGTATTTGATGGCGGTCCAAAATTCGTTTTCCGTCACGTCGTACTGGACGACGATGTTTGCCGCTGCCTCAAGCAGATCGCGGGTAATCGCCTTGAGGCGTGCGCTGCCGCTATCGCTATCGAGCCCGGCGGCTTTGTCGAACAATGCCTGCACTTCGGCGGTCTTGATGAAGCTCTTGTCCATGTCGTCTCTCCGGTCGGTCTTTTTCTGGTTGCGGCCTTCTGGCGGTCGTGTTCAGCGCTGTTTTCAGCGGTCGTCGTCGTGCGCTGATGAAGGATGGCGGCACAGGGCAGTGACGGTGACCGTCATGAAGGGATACAGCGGCAGCCCGATCAACAGGTCGTGCAGTTCGGCGTTGCTGGCGACATCGAAGATGCTGACGTTGGCGTACTGGCCAACCACACGCCAGATATGCCGCCAAGTTCCCGCCGCTTGCAGTTCCTGAAACCGCGCCTTTTCCTCCGCCTTGAGTCGGGCGGCTTCCGCCGGATCGAACCCGGGCGGGATGGCGACAATCATTTCCACCTTGAACAGCATCTCGGGTCCTTTCAGGCGACAGCGTGAACGATGGTGGCGGTGCGATCCCGCCGGAAGAAGGCGATCTTGTCGGTATCGAGCGCGATGCCGAGGCCCGGGCCGGTCGGCACAGTGAGTTCGAAATCGGAATAAGTCAGCGGCGCAGCGAGGATTTCCTCGGTCAGCAGCAGCGGTCCGAACAGTTCGGTGCCCCAGGCAAGATCGGGGAACGTTGAAAAAAGGTGGGCCGACGCGGCTGTGCCGACGCCGCCCTCAAGCATGGTCCCGCCATAAAGGCCGATGCCCGCAGCGCTGGCAATTGCGGCGACGGCGCCTGCGGCGTGCAGGCCGCCGGATTGGGCGATCTTGACCGCATAGACCCGCGCAGCGCCGGCTGCCGCAAGGCGAAACGCGGAGCGCGGCCCGTTGAGCGCTTCGTCTGCCATCAGCGGCACGCTATGGCGAACCGATAGCCGCGCCATCGCATCCACGTCGTCGCGTGCGATGGGCTGCTCGACCAGATCGACGCCAACATCGTGCAGCAGGCCCATGCCGATATTGGCCTGCGGCTCTGACCAGTTCTGGTTGACATCGACCCGCACGCTTGCGCGTCCAGCGAAGGCTTTGCAGATCGCTCCGACGTGCGCGACGTCGGCCGCGACCGAGCGCTTGCCGATCTTGAGCTTGAATATCCGGTGGCGACGCTGGGCCAGCATCGCCTCGCCTTCCTCGATGTCGCGCGCGGTATCGCCGCTGGCGAGGGTCCACGCGACCGGTAACGACGCGCGCACCCGCCCGCCGCCGATCAGTTCGGAAACCGGGACGCCAAGACGCTTTCCGGCCATGTCCAGCAGAGCTGTCTCGACTGCGCACTTGGCAAAGTGGTTGCCGCGAACCGATCGGCTGATCGCTGCAATTGCCGCGCCCACTTGCACCGGATCGCAACCCCGGAGGATGGGGGCGATATAGGTGTCGATGGCAGACTTGATGCTCTCGGGGCTCTCTTCACCATAGCTGAGGCCGCCGATCGTGGTGCCCTCGCCGATACCCTCTATGCCTTCGCTGTCGATTAGGCGGACAATCACCATCGACTGCGCAAGCATCGTGGCCATCGCCAGAACATGCGGGCGAATGGTTGGCATATCGACGATAAAGGTATCGATCTGCGCGATTGTAGCCATGGCAGACCCACCTCGCTTGTTTCCTGTGTTGACGAAGCGAGGTTAGGCTTTTGAAGCCAGATGATCCAAGACCATTGCGGTTATCTCACCATACCTTCAAGGTATCAACATGGATCTCAAACAGCTTCGCTACTTCCTTGTCGTGGCCAGCGAGCGGAACTTCACGCGCGCCGCACAGCGGCTGCATATTGCCCAGCCGCCGCTCAGCCGCGCGATCCAAAAGCTTGAAGACGAAGTGGGTGCGCCGTTGCTTGATCGTCACGCCCGCCCCCTGAAGCTCACGCCACTGGGCTTGCTGTTTCAGGAGCAGGCGCTGCAGATGCTCGGCCGCATGGATGACATGAAAGCCATGGTGAAAGCTGCAGTCGCTGCCGAACGACGGCGCTTCACGATCGGTTTCGTTGCATCGACGATGTACGCCCGTTTACCCGAATACATTCGCGAGTTTCGCAAGCGGGCGCCTGATGTTGAGCTGACTTTGATCGAATGCACGACACTCGAGCAGATCAATGCGTTGAAAGATGGCAAGATCGATGTGGGCTTCGGGCGGATACGCTTCGATGATCCAGCCGTCAGGCGCACGGTGCTAACGCTTGAACGCCTCGTTGTCGCATTACCAATTCATCATGCCCTTGCGCGGGCGAGCGATCCGATTTCGCTGCACCGGCTCGCACAAGAACCACAGATCATTTACCCTCGCGCGCCGCGGCCGAGCTATGCAGATCAGGTTTTGTCGCTGTTCCGCGACTACGGACATGAACCACGTGTCATACATGAAGCGCGCGAACTACAGATCGCGATCGGACTGGTCGCAGCCGAGGAAGGGGTGGCAGTCGTTCCCGAATCGATCACACGATCGCGATCACACGACGTCACGTATCGGGGCATCTTCGAACCAGCCATTTCCCCGATCATCATGAGCCACAGGATCGATAACAGCTCTGCCGACTTGCAGCTCATGTTCGAGATCATCGCATCGAACTACGCCGCGTAGGGTCGATCCGTGCGTCCCTGCTCCGCGAGAATGTTGCTTTCCTGACCATGGCCTAAGGCTGAAGATTTACTCCACCATTCGCGAAATGCCGGACACGCGGCGAATGTCCGCTTATTGCGAGTTCTGACGCCAATCTGCGCGGAAGGGAACTTCCGATATTGGTCGAAATCCGCAACACTCTCACTTCCCCCCAGCGGGAGCGCGCCCCATCGCGCTCCCGCCTGACTCACCCATCCAGCCCCCTCTCGCCTTACCGCCCCACCGGCGGCGCCACGTCGGCCAGGTTGGCCTTGGTCCAGATCGACCGGTCGATGACATAGGCGCGGATCGCCTCGATGTCGGCCGGGGTCAGCACGCGGCCGAAGCTGACCATGCCCCGGTCCTTCAGCGCGCCGTCGGCGATCACCGATTTCCACGCGTCCGCGTTGGCGAGCAGGGCGGAGACGCGCAGATCGGGGGTAAAGCCGTTGCCGATGGCGCTGTCGCCGTGGCAGACCTGACAATAGCGGCCGAAGTGCGCCTTGCCCGAAGCGACCTGCGCCGGGGTGCCGAACTGCGGTGGCGGGTTCCAGGCGAGCGCGGTCGTGGCCGGGGGGTCGGGCAGTTTCACCGTGCCGCCGATCCGCAGGACGACGAGCCGCGGCAGGTTGGGCAGCTTGCGCGTGACGCCGCCCGCCACCCCGGCGACGAGCGGGAAGGCGCCGCCCTTGCCGGTCTGGAAAGCGATGTACTGCACCCCGCCCACGCGGAACGTCGCCGGCGCGCTGACGATGCCCGATTGCATGTCGAGATCGAGCAGCTGCCGGCCGGTATCGGCGGCATAGGCGCGGAAACGGCCGGTGCTCGTCCCCTGGAACACGAGGTTGCCGGCGGTCGTCATCGTGCCGCCGTTCCACGCGGCGGGATAGTCCACGCCCCACGCGACCTTGCCGGTGCGCGGATCGAAGGCGACGAGGCGGCCGGTGGTGGCGGCGATGGCGGCCTTGAACGCCGCCTTGTCGTCCGGCAGCATCGTCTTGTCGAGCGAGGTACCGATGTTGAAGCCCAGCACCTTGCGCCGGTCCAGCTCGTCCATGTCCTGCAAGTAGCCCTGCGGGATCTGCTGCGCGGGAATATAGACGAGGCCGGTCGCCGGGTTGTAGCTCATCGGGTGCCAGTTGTGCGCGCCCAGCGCGCCGGGGATGGCGATGAACGGCTTGCCGGTCTTGTAGAAGCGCGCCTCCGGCTTCTCGATCGGGCGGCCGGTGGCAAGGTCGTACCCGCTCGCCCAGTTGATCCCGTCGACATAGGGTTTGGCGTCGATCAGCTTGCCCGTGGTGCGGTCGATGGTGAAGAAAAAGCCGTTCTTCGGCGCATGGTACAGCACCTTGGTCGGCTTTCCGTTCACCGCCTGTTCGGCAAGGATGATCGGCTGGGTGGCGGTGTAGTCCCAGCTTTCCGCCGGGGTTTCCTGATAGTGCCACTTGTAGCGGCCGGTGGTGGCATCCAGCGCCACGACCGAGGAGAGGAACCAGTTGTCCCCTTCGCCGTTCGAGCGCAGCCCGTGGTTCCACGGGTTGCCGTTGCCCACGCCCAGGTAGATCTGGTCGAGATCCTTGTCGTAGACGATCGCGTCCCACACCGTGCCGCCGCCGCCCGATGTTTTCCATTCGCCCTTGTCGGACCAGGTGGCGTTGGCCTTGGTGGCGAAGATATCGTCCGAGACGGCGCCGTCCTTGGCCTTGTCCGGATTTGGCGCGGTGTAGAAGCGCCAGCGCTGCTTGCCGGTATCGGCGTCATAGGCGGTGACATAGCCGCGCACACCGAACTCCGCGCCGCCGTTGCCGATCAGCACCATGTCCTTCACCACGCGTGGCGCGCCGGTGATGGTATGGGGCTTGGTGGTGTCGAAGGTCTGGGTCGACCACAGTTGCTGGCCGGTCTTGCGGTCCAGCGCGATCAGGCGGCCGTCCAGCGTGCCGACGAAGACCTTGCCGCCCCACACCGCCACGCCGCGGTTGACCACGTCGCAACAGGCGCTGACGGCGCGTTCGCCGGACACCTTGGGGTCGAACGACCACAGCTTCTTGCCGCTCGCCGCGTCCCACGCGTCCACCTTCGACCAGGCGTGGCTGACATAGAGCACGCCGTCCACGATCACCGGCGTCGCTTCCTGCCCGCGCGCGTCCTCCAGATCGGCGAACCACGCGATGCCGAGCTCGCCCACGTTGCGGTCGTTGATGTCGGCCAGCGGGCTGTAGCGCTGCTCGTCATAGCCATAGCCGATGCCGGCCCAGTTATCGCCGTTGCCGCCGGTCTTCAGCAGCGCCTCGCTGGCCTTTTCGGCATCGTCGAGCGATCCGCCCGCGCTGCCGGCCCCGCCGCCCACGCCGCTCATCCCGCACGCCGCCAGCGCCAGCACCGCACCGCCCGCCAGGAAGCCTCCAAGCCACCGTTTCATGCCACTCTCCCGTGTTTTGTTTTTGCACGTTGCCTGCCGATACCGCATCCGGCGGGCGGGTGCCATCGTGCTGTTTGCGAAAGCGGGCAGCGGAACGGGAAAAGCCCACCCCCAACCCCTCCCGCCAGCGGGAGGGGAGAAGAAGGGGCTGCCCCGCCCGCTAGCCGGAGGGGAGAATGAGGGAGAGCGGGGTGGGCCTTCCACGCCGCGCGCCAATCTGGTAAGTCCCGGTAGTCGCGGCATGGGCCGCTCAACCCGCAGGAGCATGAAATGGACCGGAAGACGCGCTGAAACCGCCCGTCCCTTCGTCAATTCCGGTGCCGTCATGTCCTCTTTTCTCACGCTCGATTCCGTGGCGCTGGCCACGCCATCCGGCCGGTCGCTGTTTTCCGGCCTTTCGCTGAACCTGGGGCGCGAATGCGTCGCCGTGGTCGGCCGCAACGGCGCGGGCAAGTCCACGATGCTGCGCGCGGTGCTGGGTGAGATCGCGCCGCAGGCCGGCACGATCGCTGTCCACGGCACCGTCGGCCTGCTCGAACAGGTGGTGGAGCCGGGCGGGGAAACCGCCGCCGAGGCGCTGGGCGTCGCCGCCGCGCTGGCCCGGCTGGAGCGGATCGAGGCCGGCGCCGGCACCGAACGCGATTTCGCCGAAGCGGACTGGACGCTGCCCCACCGGCTGGAAGGCGCGCTGGCCGCGGCCGGCCTGCCGCCGCTCGACCTCGCCCGCCCGCTGGCCAGCTTCAGCGGCGGGGAGCGGACGCGGAACGCCATCGCCCGCCTGCTGATCGATCCGCCGGACCTGCTGCTGCTGGACGAGCCGACCAACAACCTGGATGACGCGGGCCGGGCGGCGATTGCCGGCCTGCTCGCGCAATGGCGCGGCGGCGTGCTGCTGGTCAGCCACGATCGCGCGCTGCTGGAAGGGGTGGACCGGATCGTCGCGCTCTCGCCCGCCGGAGTCACGGTCCACGGTGGCGGCTGGTCGTCGTGGGTGGCGGAGCGCGAGGCGGCGCGGGCGCGGGCGCTGTCCGATGTGGAGGAGGCGCAGCGGCACGCGCGCGCGGCGCAGCGCGAGGCGCAGGCG
>NZ_RQSI01000040.1:0-32821 GCF_003856955.1 Novosphingobium sp. LASN5T | reverse complement strand
CCCGCGAAGAAGCCCGGCAGGACGTGTTCGATTACCTTGAGATGTTCTACAACCCGGTGCGCAAGCAGGTCAGGAACGGAATGCTGTCCCCCGTTGAGTTCGAACGACAGCAGATTTTGAAAGCGCAAGGCGTCTAGAAAACTAGGGGCTACTCACACGTCGGTGGTTTCCTCAAGCAATGCCAACTCGCCTGGAATCCCGGCATTATTCACGAGAATATCAAGGCCGCACAGCAATTCGCCCGATTTGGCGATGAGAACCTCAGCCGCATCCGTTGCGGTGATGTCCTGAACAATCGGAACTATCGCGGCATCTCGTGCGAAGGCTGCATTCAGCTTTTCGCCCGACACATCGATGGCCAGCACTTGCGCGCCCTCTCGCGCGAACGCTTCTGCGATTGCTCTGCCAATTCCGTCAGCGGCACCCGTGACGAGCGCGCGGCGTCCTTCAAGCTGACCCATACCCAATCCTTTGCAGTCTAACGCCTGACCGTTAGTTGAAAAACATCCCGCCATCGACGTTCAGCGTCTGACCCGTCACGAAGGCGCTCTGCTCAGTGCAGAGATAAAGAATTGCGTGAGCACAGTCTTGCGGACGGCAGAGGCGCCCGAGAGGTGTTACGCTAAGCATGGCCGCTTCGATCGTTGGTCCGTTGCCAGTCTCGACCTCTTCATAAGCACTTTTGACCGTGTCCCACATGGGTGTTTCGACAGCGCCAGGCGCAATCGCATTCACGCGTATTTCGTGTGCAGCCAGCTCCTGGGCCATCCCCTGCGTCAAACTGATGACGCCCGCCTTGCTCACCGAATAGACCATAGAGCCGATCGAAGGTTTGCGTGCGGCTGCCGAAGCGATATTGACGATTGCTCCGCCTCGGCCCGCCTTGACCATGTAGCGTGCGGCGATCTGACTGACAAAGAAAAGACCTTTCAGGTTAATTGACAGGACACGGTCATATTCGTCCTCGGTAACATCCATCATCTGCTGCATCGAATAAACGCCAGCGCAGTTTACCAGTATGTCGAGAGCGCCGTGCTCCTGCCAGACCGCGTCGAGTGCCGCTCGAACGCTAGAAAGCTTTGTGACATCGCAGGGCAGGTAAGACATCCTGTCAGGGATTTCTGCGCAGGTTTCCAGGCAACCGCTACTCGCTCTGTCGACGGCGAAGACCATCGCCCCGGCCTCGGCCAAATCCCTTGCCGTCTGACGGCCGATCCCACTGGCAGCTCCCGTCACGAACGCAATCTTGCCGCCCAAGTCAATGCGGGGTCCGGTTGTCCGGGTTTGCGTTCTCTGCACCATTATCGCGGTCCCATACGGATTGCGCCGTCGAGGCGGATCACCTCCCCGTTTAGCATAGGGTTGACGATGATCGATCGGACGAGATCGGCATATTCTTCAGGCTGCCCCAGCCGGCTCGGATGCGGAACCTGCTGCCCAAGGCTGTCCTGGGCGGCCTGTGAAAAGCCCAGCATCATCGGGGTCAGGAAGATGCCCGGAGCGATCGTCATGACCCGTATCTTCTCCCGCGCAAGGTCACGCGCGACTGGTAGTGTTAGCCCAACAATCCCGCTCTTTGACGCTGCATAGGCTGCCTGACCGATTTGCCCATCGAAGGCGGCGATCGAGGCGGTGTTGACGATGATCCCGCGCTCCTCGCCGAGAGGCTCTGCCGTGATCAGCCGTGCGGCAAACTGGCTGAGGACGTTGAACGTGCCCACGAGGTTGATCTCGATCGCGCGGCGGAAATCAGCAAGTTTATGCGGGCTCCCGTCGCGGCCAACGGTCTTGATCGACGGGGCGACGCCTGCGCAATTGACAAGTATCCGGGCGATCCCAAAGGCAGATTCGGCTTGGACGAGGGCCTTCGCGACGGCCTCTTCGTCCGTGACGTCAGCGGTGACACATCGGCCGCCGATCGCACGGGCGTGGGCGTCGCCCGCCTCATGATCTCGGTCAAGGATTACTACCTTGGCACCTTCGGCCGAAAGCATCGAGGCGGCCGCGGCACCAAGGCCCGAGGCTCCGCCGGTCACAATTGCTGTCAAGCCCTCAATTTGCACACTCATTCTCCCCCTGGCGATATCAATTGCCTATCGGCCCATCCGCCGGTTCGTCAGGCATCGCAGCGACGCGAAATTTTGGTTGTCGCCTTTCGAGGAACGCCGATACGCCTTCGAGGCCTTCCATCCCTGTCGCTTGAGCGCGAACGCTGCGCGATTCCAGCTCCATCTGAGCGTGCGGTGACGCGCAATCCGAAGAAAGCAAAAGACGCCGTGTTGCAGCAAACGCGCCCAGAGGACCGCGAGCAAGTTGTTCGGCCATCTCGCGCGCCTCGCAGCGAAGATCCGCATCCAGAACCGACCGCGTCACAAGACCGAGCGTTGCTGCCTCGACGCTCGTGAGACGCCGGTTAGTGTAGGCGAGTTCCTGGGTTCTGCGCAGTCCAATCAGGCGCGGTAACAGCCATGTCGCCGCACCGTCGGGCGAGAACCCTATTCCCGCATAGGCCATGGAGAAGTGGGCAGTATCGGACGCCAGGACGATGTCGCCGGCCGCGGCCAGTCCAAGCCCTCCGCCCGCCACGGGACCGTTGACCGCTACCACCAGCGGCTTGTCCATATACAGCAGCATCTCGATCGCCGAATGCAGCGGAGCGGTGATCCGATCCAGCAGCGCGCCGACGTCTTCGCCGGCGACGCCAATGCTCCTGACATCCCCCCCGACGCAGAAGAAGCGCCCCTCGGCAGTCAGCAAGACGGATCGGATCGCGCTATCGTTTGCCGCGTCATCCACCCTCCGGAGAAGCGCTTCGGCCATGCCGACACTTAGCGCATTTCCCTTTTCAGGATCGGAGAGGGTTATCACCGCGATCCCGTTTCCCCTCTCGATGCGCACCAGGGGATTGCTACCGTCGCCGCTATCCATCTAACCGACCGCCCGTTGTGCTGCGATCGTTCTCTCCGCAATGATGTCGGCCGCTTTCTCGCCGATCATGATGGCAGTGGCATTGGTATTGGTGCTCGGCAGCGTCGGCATGATGGATGCATCCGCGACGCGTAAACCTTCAACGCCTCGGACTCGCAACTGCGGATCGACGACCGATTGAGCATCGCTCCCCATGCGGCAGGTGCCAACGGCATGATATCCCAGCGCCACCTTGGCCCGGATGAACGCCGCCCACTCCTCATTACTGGCGGGGATTGGATTCGGATTGCGATCGGCGGTTACAAGCCGCTGCATGGAAGGCATCTGATAGAGCTGGTTGATCAGCTTGCAGCCTTCGATCATCGTCGCGAGATCGCGCTCGTCGTCAAACAGCCGATGGACGATACGAGGACGGCGATCAGCGCCTAGCAGAACGCGACCGCGGCTCTTGGGATGACAGACCGATGCGTAGAGCGTGATTATCTGTTCCTTCGGAAGACCCTTTGAATCCCAGGAGGTGGCATTGGGGTCCATGTCGTAGCCGAGCGGCATGAAATGGATCTGCACGTTGGGTTCATCGAGATCTTCACGGGTTCTCACCAGCCCCATCGCGGGCACGGCCGGTGCGGCGAGCGGCCCGCTGCGGTTCCAGGCATAACGAATCATGTAGCCAATAATGTCTATGGGCCGCATCCGGCTGTTCATCGTTGGCTGGTTCACATATTTATTCTGTCCAACGCCCGGATGTTCCTGAAGATTGGCGCCGACCTGAACCGCGTCATGGCGAACAGCGATACCATGCTCTTGCAGGATGTCGGCCGGTCCGATGCCGGAGCGCATTAACACAGCGGGCGTCGCCATGCTGCCGGCCGAGAGAATGACCTCCGCCTGGGCCGTGGCCGTGCGCTCTACGCCATGGTGCCGAAAAGTGACGCCCGTCGCGCGCGCGCCATCGAAATTCACATGCTCCACTTCGGCATCGACGATGATTTCAAGATTGGGCCGAGAGGTCGCCGGGCGCAGATAGGCCTTTTCCGTGCTGCATCGCCAGCCGTCACGTTGCGAGCCATGAGTCAGAAACACGCCTTCCATTTGACCGTCCTGATATTCGGCAAGCGTCGGGATTCCGAGTTCGTTGCACGCCTTCAGGAAGCTGTGCGTCAGCGGATGGAATCCGGGGCGCATGGGCGCGACGGCCATCGGCCCATGGGATCCATGGGCCTGGCTCGGCTCGCCCGACCAGCTCTCCGACTTGAGGAAATAGGGGAAGACGTCCTTGAACCCCCAGCCTGTAGCGCCCGCCTCCGCCCAGCGATCATAATCCCGCCGCGTGCCACGAACATAGACCATGCCGTTGATGGAACTACCCCCACCCAGTGCCTTGCCGCCGGACCAGGCGAATGCCCGGTTGTCGATCGTGGGGTCGGGATCCTGCGGGTAGACCCAGTCATATTTGGTGTTGCCGATCAACTGGACCACGCCGGCCGGCACCTCCACCATCAACGACCGGCCGCTCCCTCCTGCTTCGAGAAGAAGTACTTTGGACCGCCCGTCTTCGCTGAGCCGGTTGGCGAGGACCGCACCAGCGCTTCCACCGCCTACGATGATGTAATCAGCGACTATGAAGTCGTCTTTCATATGCTTTCTCTCCGGCGCGCCCAGGTCATTCCAATTATCGGCAGACAGCCTTCAGCCTACCGCGGACCGCTGGTTTGTTTTCGTTTCCTGCACAGCAGCGATGCGCTCCTCGCGAAGTTGCTGTCGCCGAACCTTGCCCGCGTCGTCGCGCAGCATCTTGGTCACGAACTCAAAGCTTCGAGGCAGCTTGTAGGCCACCAGCCTTTCGCGCAGGAAGGCGAGGAGCTCGTCGGCGGTCAGGGACCCCTGCGCCTCTACAATCGGCTGAACGATGGCGTGGGTGGTGGCGCCGAAGTCATCATCCGGTAGCCCGATGACCACGGCTCCTTCCACTTCAGGATGCGCCATCAGGGCGCCCTCGACCTCGGCCGGGAAGATGTTGGCGCCTCCCGACACGATCATGTCGGTGCGACGATCGGCGATGTAGAGATAGCCGTCTGCGTCCATCCAGCCGAAGTCGCCAAGGGTCTCGAAGCCATCTTCCGTCGTCCGCGCGTCAGCACCGATGTAACTGTATGTCGAACCCCGGCCCCCGGCCGGAAGTGCGAAGATCTCTCCCACTTCACCGCGCGGCAATTCTCTACCGGCTTCATCGACGACCTTGATCTTGTCGAGATGGGGACGTCCGACCGAGCCGCGATGCGCTAGCCATTCAACCCCGTTCAGGATGGTGGTGACGATTCCTTCCGTCCCGCCGTAGAGTTCCCAGATCTTTTCCGGCCCAAGCCAGTCGATCCATTCCTGCTTAAGTTCTGGCGGCATGGGCGCGGCCCAATGCCAGACCGTCTCCAGTGACGAGACGTCATATTTGCCGCGTACTTCCTTCGGAAGCCGCGAAATCCGCATCATCATCGTTGGGACGAAACTCGTCCATTTGATGCCGAACGTGTCGATGAGGCGTAGCGCCTCTTCCGGATCGAATTTCGTCATCCCGACGACGGCATGGCCTTCCGACAACGCCTGGATATTCGTCGTCACGGGCATGTTATGGTAGACCGGGCCGGTGGCGAGGATAGGACCATCATCCGGAAACCGAAGGGGCGGCCTGCGGTCGGTATCGAAGGTATTGGGCCCGGGGGCCACGATGATCTTTGGGCGTCCTGTAGAGCCACCGGAAGACATAGCCTTCCATCGAGGGGCGATAACAGCTTCCAATGGGGTGGTTTCGGCGTGATTCCGACCGAAATTGGCCGGTTTGGCGCCGAAAGCATCCTGCAACACAGCATCGGATGCGATCACCATCTTCGGGGCGGCCACGGCCACGATCGCCTGAAGCTCCGCCAGCGGCAGTCGATAGGAAACGACGTGCGGCGTGGCCCCGATCGTCCATAGCGCGAACATCAGTTCGTAAAATGCCGATCCGTTCGGCAACGCCAGTGTAACGAGGTCGCCCTGTTTAACGCCGGCAGCGCGTAGCGCATGGGCTCGCCGCGTTGCGCGATCGGCCAAGTCCCCCCAGCTTATCACATCATCGCCGTGCCGGATCGCCCACGCATCATGCCCGTGAAGAGCCGCACCGCGTGCCGGTATCTCAGCCAGTGGAAAGACGGCCATCGACAAAATCCTCCAAAATCCGTGACCCGCTCATTCCGATGCGGGCTTGCCCTTCCAGGCCGCTTTGTCCTTCAAGCTTGCCGGCAGTCCCGTCGGATCGATCGGCAAGCCAAAAACCTGCTCATTGTGCGAATGGCTGAGTTGATGCAGCGCGAAACTCGTGCCCATCGCATTCACGCGTCCTTGCGCATCTTGCGCGGCGTTGACGGCTTCCTTGAGCAGCTTCAGCGTGAAGGATGGCTTTCTGGCGATCTTTTGCGCCATCGCCTCGGTAAAGCTCTGCAGTTCCTCGTTGGGAACCACATGGTTTACCATTCCCAGACGATGGGCCTCATGCGCACCGATGAAATCGCTGGTAAACAGCATCTCCTTGGCTTTGCGGACTCCAAGTTCCCAGGGGTGATTGAAAAACTCAGCCCCTGCGACACCGATTTCGCCAGTATTGTCGGCGAACTCCGCATCTTCGGCCGCAATGATAATATCGCAGGGCCAGATCAGCATCAGTCCACCGGAAATAGCTTTTCCCTGCACCTGGGCGATCGTGACCTTGGGAATGTTGCGCCAGCGCTCGGAGAGCCCCAGGAACATTTCCTTCTCGATCCCCATGCGCCCTTCCGCTCCCGCGCAGCTGAAGCCGCACCAAGTTCCGACGGGATCCCAAGGGGCCATTTCCGCGACGAAATCCGGGACGCGAAGATCATGTCCTGAGGAGAAGTGCTTTCCTTGTGCGGAAAGTATGATCACCTTGACCGCGTCGTCTCGGGCTGCCTCATTGAAAGCCGTGTTGAGCTCATAAAGCATGGCCGCATTCTGGGCGTTGCGGCTATCCGGCCGATTGAGCGCGATCCGTACGACCTCGGGCGACACTTTGTCGACGAGTATCGTTTCAAACACTTTTGCTCGGCTATCGCTCATCGAAGCAGCCCTCTTCCGCATCATTTTCTTTTTGGAGGATCAGTGCCCGAGGCGCTTGCCCCCCTTTCTCAAGCGCCTCAGACATCAGTCAGGCGGCGTCGCGCTTGCGTCCGGCGCCCGCGTCCGCCTGGTCTTTGGGATAGAGGCGCTGGAGCTTGGAGTAGGTTTCCTGACCCTCATTGCTCTTGTCCCAGACCATCCATCCGCGATCCATGTGCGACAGGGCCTGCAATGCCATGCCGTAGCCGACGCCAACCTGATCGTTGAACAGTTGCTTCCAGCGGTCCACGAAACACTGCCGCGTGTAGCGAAGAGTGAGATCATCATAGGTCGCCATCTGGTGGGCAAGCTCCAGGGCGCGGGGCATAAGATCTTCCGGGTTCAGAACCTCGTTGACCACGCCAAGACGCAGCGCTTCATGGGCATCGATATGTTGGCCTGTCAGTAGGAAATATTTACCACGATTGGTCCCGAGGAGTTCCTGCCACAGGATATGGACACCATCGCCCGGAACCTCGCCAGCGGTGAAATGACCCTCGTCGGCATAGACGGCGGTCGTCGATGCGAGATTGATGTCACCCAATACCATCAGTTCGCCGTGGATCAGCGCCGGGCCGTTGCAGGCGCAAATCACGGGCGCTTCGATTTCGAACAGCCGGCGGAACATCATCTTCTCGCCCCAAGCGGGCACGTCGAAATTGCTGGGAGTCTTGATGGGCACGCCCCACTCGCCATGGCGGTCGATAAAGACGTCGCCCGTGCCGGTGAATACGACGACGCGGTTGCCGCGATCCCCACCGATGTCGGTGAAAGCCGGTGCCCATTCGGAGTGATGTTCCGCGCCGTAGAGCACCGGTCCATCATTGCTATGCCACCGTACGACAAGAACACCATCGTCAGACCGATCGAACTTGAGAGTCTTGTACTTGTCGAAATATTCGGGACGCTTGCTCATCACATCTTCTCCATAAAATTGAAATTTCTGATCGAATTTTTCAGGCAATAACCATTCCGCCATCGACTGAAAGTGTCGCTCCAGTCAGGTAAGAGGCTGCTTCGGAACATGCCCATATGACGGCCGATGCGATTTCGTCAGGACGGCCTGGCCTGTTCATCGGCACAGACGACTGGACATATTGATCGATACTGAAGAAGCCCTCGGCGGCTTTCTTTGCGAGCATCGGTGTTTCTATGACACCGGGACATATGATGTTCACCCGGATGTTTTGCCTGGCATATTCGAGTGCCGTAACCTTGGTCAGGCCGATCAAGGCATGCTTACTTGCCACATATGCAGGCAGTTGCGGCGCTGCGCGAAGCGATGACACGGAACCCGTGTTCATGATCGCGCCACCGCCGGTTTTGAGCATGGCTTCGATTTCATGCTTCATGCAAAGCCACACGCCGGTCACATTCACGGCGAAAATCTGATCCCAGAGCTCCCGCGAGCAGTCCACGGTGGTGCCGGTGTCCGGCGATATTCCGGCGTTGTTGTAAGCCGCGTCCAGGCGACCGAACCGGCTGACGGTTTCGGCTACCGAAGCAGCAACCGAATCCTCGCTGGTGACGTCGGTGGGCAAGAAGATCGCCTCGCCGCCAGCGCGAAGAACGGCCTCCAGGGTTTCGCTCCCGGCGGCCTCGTCACGATCGAGGATAGCCACCTTCGCGCCCAGCGCCGCAAACTCCTGAGCGGTGGACCTGCCAATTCCGCTACCAGCGCCGGTAATGAGGGCAACGCGGCCGCTCCAATTCATAACATTCACTTGTGTTGCTCCCAATCACCGACGCCAGAGACGCATTACTTGCGCATGTGCTCGGGCAGACGATCGTCGGGGATGGGGGGCCGATAGTCTTCGGCCACGCCGTCGGTGATGCAGACACGCTGCAGGGTGCGCGTTTTGCCCGGGACAAGTCCGCCGCGAGCGTGATGATAGGCCTGGTTCGCCCAGATCACGATGTCGCCGTTGCGCCAGCGATGCTCGTAGATATTCGAGTCCGCGTAGAGGTGAGCGTGCAGTTCGGCGAGCAGATCCTCGCTTTCGGCTTCGCTCAGACCGATGACGAGAGCGGTGTTCTGCTGGGTCGCGTAAAGTACCTCCTGGCCCGTGATCGGATCGCGATGAATGAGGGGGTGTTCGGCCCGCGGAGCATTCTCCGGATAACCCTCAATGCGCTGGCGGCCGGTCAACCCTTCTTCGCTGGCGGAAAAGAGGTTGAGGCCCTTGAGACCCCGCAGGCGTTCCCTGGTCGCCGGCGCGAGCGCCTCGAGCGCCAGCCGGCCGCTTGCAAATCGCGTCCACGTTTCCTCGTAGGGGACTTCGATGCCGTGAAGGGAAATGCCCAGAAGCGGCACCGGCGTGTACAGGAAATCCAGGTGGAACGACACTTCGGAGTCACCCAGAAGACCATCCTTGCGCGTGTTCGAGACATAGCCGACGGTGGTAAAATCTTCCAAGACGGGTCCCAGCTTGGACATAACCCGTTTCTGCTGTTCCTGCGTCAGCTCCTGCTCGCGGAAGACGAGATAGCCATATTCCTTAAACAGGCGAGCGACCTCGTCGTCATTCTTCTCGTCCCGAAGGTCGAGATCCACCTCGACGCCGAACGGTTGAATCTTTGTAATCCTTGTTGTCGATTGAACAGACATCACAACCTCCAAATACTAAAGCATCCGCCGGCGGACTTGATCGTCCGCCTCCTCGTTACAGTTCAGTACACATCCCGCTGGTACCGACCCTCACTCTGCAATGTTCCAAGGAATGTCTCGGCCGCTGACCCGGTAAGCCCCATGCCGGTTTGTATGACGGAGAGCAGGGCACGATGAACGTCCGGCGCCATGTTCGCGGCATCGCCGCAGACAAAGATGTGAGCCCCTTCGGCGATCCACCGGCAGAGTTCGCCGGTTTGCTCCAGCAGCCGGTGCTGAACGTAGACCTTGTTCGTCTCGTCGCGGGAGAAAGCCGTATCGAGCCGCGTCAGGACGCCCGATCGAAGAAACGCATTCAGCTCTTCCTCGTACAGGAAATCAGTCGCGCGATTGCGCTCGCCAAAGAAAAGCCAGGCCCGGCCACCGTCACCCTGCGCGGCGCGTTCCTGTAGAAAGCCAAGATAGGGGGCGACACCGGTGCCAGCTCCGATCATGATGATGGGAACGCCCGCCGCCGGCAGCCGGAAATGCGCGTTGGAATGCACATAGACCTGAAGTCGAGAGCCGATCGGGGTCCGTTCGCAAAGCTGCCCGGTTGCGACGCCACGGCGCTGCTCACCCCAAAGGGAATAGGATACAGGCGCTATCGTCAAATGCACTTGCCGAGGCGACGCCTTGAGGCTGGACGCAATCGAATAGAGCCGGGGCTGCAAAGGCCGAAGCATTTCGACAAAGATCTGAGCGTCGAGAGGAGCGGCAGGATATCTCCGCATGATATCGACAATATGATGGTTGCGCATCAGCGCGGTTCGTTCGCCCGCGTCGGGAGCGAGCGCGACGCCGGCGAGCATGTCATTGTGCGATGTTGCGCCCCAGGCCTCCAGAAAGCGGGGTGTCACTGCGGCGATGTCCAGATAGAGGCGAAGCGCTTCATCAAGTGGAAGGGACTCCCCCTTGAGCGTAACGATTGCTTTGGCATCGAGCCCGCCCGCTTCAAGGACCGCATCGACCAGCGCCGGATCGTTCTCGACGATGACGCCAAGGGCATCGCCGGGTTCATAAGCCGCGTCCGCCAGCTCAGGCAGCTCGAGAGCCAGGTGCCGCGTCGCCTTGCTGGAGCCTGGACCCGTCAGAACGCGGCTGTCGACCACGACGCCTTCGATCAGCCGATATTTTTCGCGTCGCGCTGCCGCCGGCCCGCTGGGGCCGAGAGCATCCTGCAACGCCACAGGCTTCTGCAAGATCGCTTGGAGAATCGCCGCGCGCCACTCGGCAGCCGGTTCCTCATAGTCGATGTCGCAATCTATCCGGTCCAAAATCCGTTTTGCGCCCAGCGCCGCGAGGGAAGTGTCCAGACGACGCCCCGCTGCGCAGAAGTGCTCATAAGTCGAATCGCCGAGAGCCAGCACGGCATAGCGCAGATGTCCGAGTGATCCGGCTTCAGCGGCGCCGAGCGCAGCAAAGAAACTTTCCGCGGCATAAGGCGCATCACCATCACCTGTCGTGCTGGCGACGAACAGGGCGATTTCCGTCTCCCCCAGCTCGGAGATGTCCGCGTCGGCCATATCCATGACGCGCGACGTCAACCCGTTCTGGTCGATGGCCTTGCCGAGAGCATTCGCGACCTCCTCGCTGGCCCCGGTCTCAGTCGCGAACAATATCGTCACATGGCCCGAGGGCACATTGCCAACGCTGCTCTGCCCGCCATTGGCATACGCAACATGGGACTCCCCAAGAGTGTCGCCTTGACCTCGCTGCGGCTCGAAAGTGCTTTCGCTGAGCGTCACCTCGGGTGCCCTCCGACTGAAAGGTCGCCCCTGCGGATCACGCGGACGCCGCCTCGACATCGTCGAACGTCACATAAATCGTGTCGTTCTCGACCTCGACGTCATAGACCTTGACGGGGATCCATGCCGGCACGCCGGTCACCTCGCCCGTCAGGAAGCTGAAACGGGAACTGTGCGCGGGACACTCGACGCTGTCTCCGCAGATCCAGCCCTCGCTCAGAGACTCATCCTCATGCGTGCATCGATCATCGATCGCCCGGAATCCGTGATTCTCGATGTGCGCGACGCAGAGCGTGCGATGGCCGACTTCAACCTTGCGCATCTCGCCGGACGGAAGGTCACTGACTTTGAGGATTTCCACCTTGTTCATGCGCGCGCGCTCCAGTTGTCGAGAATGACGGGGAAGGAGATGTACGTGGGGATCTGGTCCCTTGGGTCGTCGGAGGCCTTGAGCGGCAAGGTCTGTGCCTGAAGCTTGGGATCGCGCCTGATCCCTGCACGGAACAAACCCTGGACGAGCTTCAGATGGCTGCCGCTCTTGCCGTCGTTGCCGAGCACTGCACGCAAGCCGAGGCATTGATGGGCGCCGGTTGCAAAGGCGAGGCCATACCTGCTGATACCTTCGGGGATCTCGCGCCGCGGATTGAATTCATTGGCATCCTCGCCAAAGATAGCGCGATCTCGGCCGGCTCGCGCTACCCATGCTTGGACTTCGTCACCAGCCTTCAGCTGGACATCACCGGCATCGAGGTCGTCGACCGCCAAGCGGGTGAGAAACGGAACGAAAGGGGCACGCAGGCGCAAGGCCTCCTGTAGCGCGTTGCTGACGAATTCCATGTCTTCGATGCAGGCCCGATCGGCCGGATATTTTTCGAACCAGTCGAGCAGATACTCGACGGTAGAGAGCACCGCCTGAACACTGGTCCCAGTTGTTGCGACGAAGAAGAGGATAGCCTCCTTGATGCCGACATCCTCATCAGCGTAGGTTTCATGGGCCTGTGTCGCGATCATCTGCAGAAGATTGAGCGGCACGTCGTCTTCTGTCAGTTCGCCCGCCGCCAGTCTTTGCAGCTGTCGACGCGTGTGCTCCAGTGACGGTCGATAAAACTCCTCGACGAAGACCTTCTTGGCTTCGATCCCGGCGGTCGTGACAGCTTCACGATCTTCGAAATGCGCCGCGCTAAGGCCGCCGAAAATCGGCAGGGCGCACCCGCGAAGGCGGGCCATCCCTTCTTCAGACTCGACCCCTTCTATGCCGATGATCTTTGCCGCGAACTCCAGGAAAATGAGCTCGACCACCCCAGCCAGGTCGCACCCGAACGCTCCTTCCTCGTTGCGCTTGACCGCGCGACCCATCCACCGATCGACCGACGGAAGAATTATATCCTCGCGAAAGCGCACGAGTTGTTCGGGCCGTACCAACGAATTGAGCAGGCGCCTTCTTTGACGATGGACGTCGCCATTGCTCATGGCGAGGTTGCCTTGCTGAAATTCGCGGACGTTGATTTCGGCAAGGGCGCTCGGGCAAATATAATTGTCGGCCGACACGTCGGCATTTTCCTCGACCGCCTTGGAGCGAAGGACTGTCTGCATGGTATCAAGCGTGTCGATCGTCACACGCGAAACCGGACACTTGGACTGCGGTGCCTGTGGCGCGGTGTCCATTTTCATACTCTCCCATTGGGCAAGCGCGGGGCTCTTGGCCGACGCATCCACCGCTTGAAACTTTCATGGAGGAAACTAGGGCGAGCGCGCCGCCGTGTATGTCACCGATGCTGGGGACTAATCGGAGACGGCATCCAATCCCGCTATAGTGCGGACCAGCCACCATCGATCGGGAGGCACACTCCGGTCACAAATTCTGCTTCGTTGGAACTCAAGAACATCACGGCCTGCGCGATTTCGCGGGGCTGGCCGAGCCGCTTCATGGGATGCATCTCGGCAATGGCGTGCCGCGCGGCGTCCGCCTGTTCACGTTCGAGGCCCGACAAGCTCTGTGCCATCATACCTGTGGGAATGCCGCCAGGTGCGACCGCGTTGATCCGAATGCCAGCGGTCGCGTACTCGATCGCGGCATTCTTCGTGAGGCCCACGACAGCAGCCTTGCTTGCAGCATAGGCGGTCTGCATCGGCATACTGTGATGGCTGAGGAACGACGCCGTGTTCGTGATCGTTCCTCCGCCTTGAGCCTGCATGAGTTTGATTTCGGCACGCATGCAAAGCCAGACGCCGGTGACGTTGATTCGCATCACCCGGTCCCATTCCTCAAGTGTGAGATCGGCCGCGAGCGTCGACGATTGGGTAATGCCCGCATTATTGAAGGCACAATCGATCCGACCGGTGACGATCTTTGCCGTCTCGATGGCAGCCGACACCGAGTCCTCGTTTGCAACGTCGGCCTCTATTGCCTCGAAACGAGCGCCGATGGCGCGGAGAATGTCCGCGGTTCGGGCCAAGCCATCTGGCGAGCGATCGATGCCGACCACTACGGCCCCAGCCTCGGCAAACGCCAGAGCGCTCTCCTGACCGATGCCGCTTCCCGCGCCCGTAATGAGCACCGTCTTGCCATCAAACCGCGCCGTCATCTCGTCTCTCCTGAATCTTGTTATGTTGAGGGGCAAAATCGGGCGGTCAGCGCACGCGCTCGAGCACGCTGGCGTAATTGGCAACCGCCGCCCCGCCCATGTTGAAGACTCCCGCGAGCTCAGCACCAGGAACCTGCATCTCTCCGGGGGCTTCGCCGCACAATTGCATCGCGCATAGGGCATGCATGGACACGCCAGTGGCCCCAATCGGGTGCCCCTTGGCCTTAAGGCCTCCCGAGGCGTTGACCGGCAAACGTCCGCCGATCTCCGTCCAGCCTTCCAAAGCGGCCCGCGCGCCTTCGCCGCTGGGAACCAGGCCCATGGCCTCATATTCGATTAGCTCGGCGATGGTGAAACAATCATGGGTCTCGACAAGCGAGAGATCATGGAGCGCGATGTTCGCCTCCGCAAAGGCCCGCTGCCAGGCTTGCGTGCAACCTTCGAAGCGGGTGATGTCGCGGCGCGACATAGGCAGGAAATCCTGCACATGCCCCCGGCCACGAAAGCGGACGGCCCTCTGTGCCTCGGCAACTATATCCGGTGCGGCCAAGACGATTGCAGCAGCACCATCTGAGACAAGGGAACAGTCGGTTCGCTTAAGTGGTCCGGCGACGAAGGGATTGCGTTCGCTCTCGGTACGACAGAATTCATAGCCAAGATCCTTGCGCATCTGCGCCCAGGGATTACTCACACCATTTCTGTGGTTCTTCGCCGCAATCCTCGCCAAAGCGTCGCTCTGATCGCCATACTTCTGAAAATAGGATTGCGCGATCTTGCCGAAGATTCCGGCGAACCCACCCTCGGTTTCGCCCTCCTCCGCAAGATAGGATGCGCGAAGCAAATTCTCGGCGATCTCGGGCGAAGTGGAGTCGGTCATTTTCTCGACACCAACCACAAGGACTATATTGGCGCGGCGGGCTTCGATGGCGTTGACACCCTGGAAAACAGCGGCCGACCCGGAGGCGCAGGCATTCTCCGTTCGAAGGGCCGGCTTGAAGCGGAGCTGCGGGTTGGCCTGGAGCACGAGCGCCGACGTCAGATTTTGTTTCGAGAATCCGGCGTTGAAATGGCCAAGAACGATTGAATCCACATCTTCGGCGCTGACGCCGGCATGGGCCAACGCTTCGTTTGCCGCCGCAACGACCAACGTTTCGACGGTTTCTTCAGGTTGCTTCCCGAACGGGGTATGGCCCCAGCCTATGATCGACGCAGTCACATTGGCACTCCAAATGAAATTGACAAAATTCGCACGTATCAGCGCCCCAGAAGCTTTCGCTCGGCGAGCCAATCTTCGGTGATTGAAGTTGCGCGCTCTAGATGTTCGGGCTGCCCGACGTAATAATGAGTCGCTCCGTCGATCACGACATGCTGCTTGTCGCTCGTGGCGGCGGCCTCGTAGACTGACCTGCAATGATATTGGGGTACCGCGTCATCAGCGGTGTTCTCGATAAAGAGAAGGGGCGCGGAAATCCGGGCAGCGGTTGCGGCACCTTCCGCGTTGGTGTCATCGATCGACCATTGAGACAGCCAGGCACGCAGGGTAGAGAAGCGCGCTAGGCCCACCGGGCCGCTGTTCACAGTCTCCGGGACCCCAAGATAGCACCGGCCGATCGGGCGATCATTTGGATCGAGGGCCGCATCGAGGAAACGGGGATCAGCAAGCGTGCGATGCGTTACGAATCCTCGCTCCTTTTCCGCGCCGCCCACTGCCCGCAGCCGTTCGAGCGTGTCCTTCACCCAGCTCGTAATTCGGCGCACGCGCGCCAATTGTGCAGCACGATAGTGATCGATGAATGCCGCAGAATAGGGCGGCTGCGCGGGCCCCGCATAGATATCAAGCGCCAGGTCCCGCACATCAGGATCGCGCTCGTCGATGACCGACGGATCGATGATGTCGAGCAGGAGTTTGGCCCGCGAGCTGTGCGCAGCCTGAAATACGACCGCGTCAGCGGGAATAAGGCCAGCTCTTGTCAGATCGAGGGGGTCGCCGGCGGGTGTGTGGGTGATCGTTGGCCCCTCGGCCTGCGACTGGTAGAACAGCGACAGCGATCCTCCGCCGCTCCAGCCCACCAGAACCACATGCTTATAACCCCACACGGATTTGGCGTGGCGAATATAGGCGCCCAGATCGAGGAGGACGTTCTCCAGGATGCAGGCGGTGTCGTTGCGCGCGTAGCGGCTGCCGGCGCATAGGACGTGCGCGCCGCGACGGGCGGCCTCCCGTGGCACGGGCAGAAGCTGCAGGGTCGAAGCCGGGTGCATGTAGATTTGAAGGGTTTCGCTTGGAACCCTGGCGGGGCGGATGAGGACGCCCTCAAGGTTTACGGCGCCTTGGTTGCCCGCGAAACCATAGGTCTCCGTGAAGCTCTGCGTCTCATCGTAATGAATGTGAACCCATTCAAACGTTATGTCATTCGACATGCAAAAACCGTGCCTCCCCGCTTTGGCGACCCTTCGCCCTTGTGATTCCGTGCGTCGATTGCTAGACTGTAGCAGGAAGCCACGCGCGCTCGTGTCCCTGTTGCGCGGGACGAATTGGCAAAAATCGGCTTGGCTCCATGGAGAGACCATGCCTTTTTGGACCGCCTTGCCGGAATCGGCGCTTCACAAGCTCGCTGCCAATTTTCCAGCGCTGATCATGTCGATCGGACAGAAGCAGTTCGGCGTGCGGTTGCTGACGCTGCTCAATGATACGTGCGGGGCCGAGCATGCCACGGTTTTCCACCTGACGGCCGACAACCTCATCGAAGTGACGGCGGCAAGCATGGACGGTTCGGATACCGCCCATCGTCAGGTCGGCGTCTATCTCAAGGAAGGCCTCTGGCGCCGGGATCCTACGCTTACGGAAGCCAAGCTCCGGCTGACCTCCGAGGATGAGGCATTCGTCCGTACCGACATCGCGCACCTCACCGACGACGTGTTGCGCGACATCGTGTATGGTCAGTCGGATATCAGCGATCGGCTCCTGATTTGCTCCCGCTGGGGCGATGATATCGTGGGGCTGAGTGTGTTGCGGTCCTCGCATGCAGGGCCGTTCACCACCTCCGACATCAACGGTGTCCAGTCGATCGCGGGAACGATCTTCGCCCTTCTGGCCAAGCACATCAGTATCACATGGGACGGCCCCAATGTTTCGGTGGCCCTCACGTCGCTCGAGGAAATCGAGTCGTGCATAGCAGCGTGTGCTTCTTCACTGCCGCGGCGGGAGGCAGAGGTCTGCAGCAGGATCATTTACGGGATGTCTTCCGTCGGAATTTCGCTCGAGCTCAGTATCAGCGAAGAAACAGTGATGACCTACCGGAAGCGGACCTATCACCGGCTCGATATCGCCACACAGCGCGAATTGCTGCTCTGGTATCTGGACCTTTGGAGCCATTGGCAGGATCGCGCCCCCCGCGAGCCCGCCCAACTGCCTTGGAAGCCGGAGAAGATAGCATCTGCTCGATAGCAAAATGCCGGCGCCCTATGGTGGGGCGCCGGCATAACTGCGGCTTGTGGGGTGTGAGCGTCGAAATCAGCGCTTGTGACGACGGGCGGCGATTAGTTCCGTCATCGCTTCGCTGACGTCGCGTCCCGTCGCGACAGCACGCTTCTTGCCTTCGTTCCACATCGTCAGATCGGCATGGCCCTTGGCCGAATGACGATTCCACTCAGGATCGGTCGGGTAGGTGATCTCCAGACGGATGCCGTTGGGATCGCGGAAATAGATGCTGTAGATCAATCCGCCGTGGTCAGTAGGGCCGACGACGTCTATCCCCTTGTCTGTGAGCCATTGATGCCACTGATCGACCTCATCCCGCGTCTCCGCCTGCAGGGCAATATGATCGAATATGTCATAGGCGGGGTGAGATACGTCAGGACGCGGCGGAAGACCAGGCGCCTCGAAGAAGGCGATCGTCGATCCATCCTTCATCCGGAAGAAAATGTGAAAATACGGGAAAGGATCGCCAGTCGAGGGAATCGTGTCGTCAATGACGGTGCTAGCCAGCTCCATGCCCATCACGTTCATGTAGAAGTCGGCGGTCGCCTCAACGTCATGGGTCACCCACGCCGCATGGTTAAGCATGAGCGGCGTGAGCCGTGCCATTGAATCCGCAACCGCCGTGTCGGCAGTCATAACCATGGGAAATCCTCTCTGAATGGGAATGACTCCTTGGTACCAAAACGCCTCATGAGCCGCTGTCCCCAATTTGCGGGACTAACGCGCGAGCCTACCGCGGAGAGCGATCGCGGGTATCGGTTCGCCTACGCTGTTCCGCCGCCTCCACGCTTCAATCTGTTCCCAGTGGTGCAGCGTTTCGCCAATCTCATCTCGCCCCTCCAGAAGCGCCGCCTTACGGCCGGCGTCGATATCGAAGGTGAAGACATGGCCCAATGCGCACTCTATCCGCTGGAGAACCAGGTCGATCTTCGCGAGGGCGGTGGCGGAGCTGCCGACCAGAACCAGAAGGAGATCATGGTCCTCGGGATCAAGGACGATCGGCAGAATACCGTTCTTGAAGCAGTTATTGTAGAAGATGTCTGCGAAGCTCTTTGCGATAATGGCGCTGATGCCGAAATCGATCAGTGCCCATGGCGCATGCTCCCGACTTGAGCCGCAGCCAAAATTGTGGCCCGCGACCAAGATGCCCGCCTTTCGCCAAGGTTCCTGATTGAGAATGAATGCCGGATTCTCGATTCCATCATCGCGATACCGCATCCTAGCAAAAAGCGCGCCTCCAAGACCGGCCCGGCTGACCGTCTTGAGAAATTCGCCCGGCAGAATCTTGTCGGTATCGATGTTATCGAGCGGCAAGGGCGCGGCGATTGCCTCCAGATTGATGAATTTCCGCATCACGAATAGGTCCTGACATCGACAATCGCGCCGGCGACCGCCGCCGCTGCCGCCATAGCCGGCGACATAAGGTGAGTCCTACCGCCAGGCCCCTGACGTCCCTCGAAATTGCGATTGGAAGTCGAGGCGCAGCGTTGTCCGGGCGACAAGCGATCCGGGTTCATGCCCAGGCACATCGAACAGCCCGCTTCCCGCCATTCAAATCCGGCATTGCGGAATATGTCGGCAAGACCTTCCTCTTCTGCTTGACGCTTCACACTGCCTGAACCGGGCACAACGAGCGCACGTACACCGTTAGCAACATGACGACCCGCAGCAATCGCTGCGGCACTACGTAAGTCCTCGATCCGGCCATTCGTGCAGCTGCCGATGAAGACGACATCAATCGGCACACCCATGATCGCTTGCCCCTGCCGCAGGCCCATATAATCCAGCATGGCGCGCGCCTGATCCTGACGCTGAGAAGGCAAGGCCTCCACCAGGGGTATCGTCTCGTCGACGCGGATCACCGCTTCCGGACTGGTTCCCCATGTCACCATCGGAACGACCTCCCTGGCATCCACGACGATCTCGCGGTCAAATTTCGCCCCAGGATCAGAACATAGGCAGCGCCAGCGATCGATCGCCCGCTCGTAAGCCGCCCCCGTCGGACCACCGGGCCTGTCTTTCAGATAAGCAAAAGTCTTGCTGTCTGGGGCAATCAGACCCGCACGCGCGCCGGCCTCGATCGACATGTTGCAGACCGTCATCCTTCCCGCCATGTCGAGATCCGTGATCGCCTCGCCGGCATATTCGATGACATGACCGTTTCCACCGGCGGTCCCCAGCTTCCCGATGATATGAAGGATCAGATCCTTCGCTGTTACACCGGTCGGAAGAGTCTTCTCGACCTGCACGCGTAGCGTGCGTGCCGGCTTTTGCCGCAAGGTCTGGGTTGCAAGGACATGCTCTACCTCCGACGTCCCGATGCCGAAGGCCAAGGCGCCAAAGGCGCCATGGGTTGAGGTGTGACTATCCCCGCAGACGATCGTCATTCCGGGAAGCGTCAGGCCGAGTTCCGGGCCAATGACATGCACGATGCCCTGCGCCTCGCTGCGCAGAGGAACATAGGGAACCCCGAATTCAGCCACGTTGCGTTCGAGGGTCTCGACCTGGATTCTGCTGTCGGCATCGCTGATCGGCCGATCACGATCTTCCGTCGGAACATTATGATCTGCGACCGCGATCGTCAGCTCGGGGTGCGGTAGCCGTCTGCGCGCAATGCGCAACCCTTCGAACGCCTGCGGACTGGTGACCTCATTCACCAGATGACGGTCGATCTGAAGAAGCCATGACCCATCATCGAGT
Organism: Novosphingobium sp. LASN5T; assembly: GCF_003856955.1. Classification (NCBI taxonomy): domain Bacteria; kingdom Pseudomonadati; phylum Pseudomonadota; class Alphaproteobacteria; order Sphingomonadales; family Sphingomonadaceae; genus Novosphingobium; species Novosphingobium sp. LASN5T. The sequence goes on along the minus strand of NZ_RQSI01000040.1, from coordinate 12,586 downwards.
TCGAGGATCGCGTGAGCATCCCAAATCTTCTCGAACAGCGTGCGTGGCTTGCCCGTCATGCCGTCTCCTCCCGCCGCGCTTGCGCGGTCAACGCATCTCGAACCCGCCCTCCCACACACGCGCCAGGCAGCGTTGCGGCGCTGCCTGCTGCCTCCAGCAGCCGGGAAAGATCGATCCCTGTAGAGATGCCCATCTTGCCGAAGGTCCAGACCAAATCCTCGGTCGCGACATTTCCCGTAGCGCCCGGGGCGAACGGACAACCGCCAAGGCCGCCAAAGGATGAGTCGATCACAGCCACACCGGCATTAAAGGCGGCGAGCGCGTTTGCGACGCCGAGGCCATAGGTATCATGACCATGAAAAGCCCATTGACGGATTTGTGGGAAGTGTTGCCTTGCCACCTGAAACAGATCGCCGACCTTGTCGGGGGTGATGCGACCGGTAGTATCGCACAGGCAGAATTCGGCCCCGGCTGACACCGCAGCGAGAGCCTCGATAAGATCCAGGGTCGCTACCGGATTGACGGGACCGTCGAATGGGCAATCGAACGATGTCGCGAGGTTCAGACGAATTCGCGTGCCTTCAGGAAGCAGTGCCACGATGGCGCGAAAATCCTCTACCGACTCTCGCGGCGTCCTTAGCACGTTGCTTCGATTATGCTTGGGGGAGACAGAAAGAACAAAGGCAAGATGCCGTGCGTCCGCCGCAAGCGCGCGTTCGGCCTGGCGCTGACTTGGTACGAGGACTTGTACGTCCAGCCCAGGCTTGGTCGCACAATAGGCCAGCAATTCAGGCGCATCCGCCATTTGTGGGACCGCCCGTGGGCTGACAAACGCCGTCGCTTCCATTCGCCGAATCCCGGCATCGTAAAGCAGGTCGATCAAGCCCGCCTTCTGCTCGGTCGGAATGAACTGGTTGATCGGCTGGAAGCCATCCCTGGGTCCGACCTCTACGATCGATACAGACGCGGCGCTCATTTCAACACTCCAGCACGCTCGAGTTCGAGAAGGCGGGACTCATCATAGCCGAGCAATTCCCTTGCAATGGAACGGCTATCGGCGCCGATGTCGGGCCCGGTGTTGCGCACCTGGCCGGCACCGTCCGGGAAATGGGGCACGATACCCGGATGAAGGACGGTGCCGAGCAGGGGATCGTTGACTTCGCGTACCATACCGCGTGCACGATATTGAGGGTCGCGCGCAATATCCTCGGCCGTGTATACTTTCGAAGCGGGGATATCCGCATCGGCAAGCATCTTCGAGAGAGCCTCCGCGGGATGACAACGGCTCCAATGCTCTATCAACGCATCAAGCTCGCGCGCGTATTGAACGCGCTGGGCGTTCCCTTGGAAGCGCGGATCGTCAAGCAGGTCAGTTCGGGCCATGAGACCGAGCAATTTGACGAAAAGCGGCTCAGAGTTGGCGGCTATAAGAATCCACTGCCCATCGGAGGTCGGATAGGCATTTGACGGGGCGGCAGTGGCAATTGCTCCTCCCGTCGGCTGCTTGACTTTGCCCAACGCACCGAACTCGGGAAGCATGCCTTCCATCAGGCTGAGCACACTCTCTGTCAGAGCGACGTCGACAGTCTGGAAGCGCAGATTGGAGCCAAATCTCTCCCTGCGCCAAAGGGCCGAGACGATGCCGAAGGCGGCGTACAATCCCGCCAACGAATCTCCGACACTGACGCCTACGCGGACAGGAGGAAGATCGTAGGTCCCCGGCGGATGGTTGGTCAGGTGCCGGATGCCTCCAATCGCCTCACCGATCACACCAAAGGCGGCCTGATTACGTCCCGGTCCACTTTGGCCATAGCCCGAGATATGGGCGACGATCAGGTTCGGCTGTCGCTGTCGCAGCACTTCTGGCGCCAGTCCCATCTTGGCGAGCTGGCCCGGACGAAAATTCTCCACCACGACGTCGCAATGCTCGACGAGGTCGAGCAGGACATCCCGGCCCGCCGGCGCTTTGAGGTCGAGCGCGACGCTGCGTTTGTTGCGTCCGTGAACCGACCACCATAAGGAACGTCCGTCCACCTGGGCGCCCCATTGCCGCACGGGATCACCTTGAGGCGGCTCGATCTTGATGATTTCGGCGCCCAGATCCCCAAGCAAGCGCGTACAGAAAGGCGCGGCTACGAAATGGCCGATTTCCAGCACTCGGATGCCCGACAGCACGCCACCCGCGCCCTCCTGCTCATAACTCATGCGTCCACCACGTCTTTCGCGGCGCCGCTCAACTGCTTGTAGTTGCTCACCCGCGCCGGATCGACGTTGAGGGGCCGCCGATAAGAGGGGTCGAGTTCGTTGCGGCTAGGCTGCGGGGCAGTTTCAGCCACCTTGAACTCGAACGGTTGCAGGCAGTCGTAATTCGGACCGCCCTCAGCCGTTTTCGAGCCTTCGATCGTGTTGATAGAGGGCGCAACCCAGTCAACGATATATTCGCGGGCAACGATGCCCCATTTGCCATCCCGTTTTTCCATGCGATCAATGTAACGACCGCCAATGGCGCTGAACGGGGCGCCAGTCTTGTTCATTCCGGAATAGGACAGGTAGGTCTCGCAATGAGCGACGTCGCCGTCGATCCAGGCGAGGTGATTACCGATCATATGCTGGGTCGCACTATGGTTTTCCGAGTGCATCTTGCTTACCCAGGTCCAGAACTCATCCGGCGATCCCACAAACATACTGTGATCGTCGATCGCATCCTCATGATAGGCGGACAGCACCATCACCTTATCGAGGCGGTCGACGCCTCGGCAGTAGCGGTTCACGACATCCAGGATCTCCTGCCGATCCATAAGATAGGTCAGCTTCTCCTGCATCTCTTCAAGCGTCATCATTGGCTGCTTCTCCGGTTCCAGTCTGCCGCACGTTCGATGCGATCGAGCAGACGGTGTGTTTGGGCGGCGTCGGCAAAGGTGGGAGCGGTCGAGGAGCCCGTGGCGAGATCCTCGTGGACTGCGCGGTAGGCATGCGCGACCGCATCGGAATATCCCGACGGGTCGGTCCCAACGAGGCGGAATTCTGCCGGAACGGACAGGGGGCCTAGAGGTTCGCCGCCCCGGCGCCCCTGAATCCGCACATGGCCATATTGAAGGTGACCGGAGTCGCCTTCAACGATCAGATCACCTCCACGACCGTTGATCTCCCAGCGGAAACCGCATGTTGGGGCATCTCCTCCACGATACTGAAGCGCGACGATCGCGCCACCATCAAGGGTACCGCCAACGACAACCTGATCCGGAGCGGTCGCCTCGACTGTACCGTCGCCATCAATGAGTTCGACCGAGCGATGGCCCGTCGCCAAACTCGCATGCAGACGGGAGAAGTCGCCGAGAACCCAGGTAAACACATCGATCATATGACCGAAGGGGATGCTCAGCATCGTGGCGCCCGTGGTATAGTCGAGCACATAAGCCATGTTTGCCATGCTGGCACCGCCCCAAGGGAAGCCGCCCGAGCCGATGACATTGGACGAAATCACCTCGCCGACATAGCCCTGCCGGATCAGATCGCGCAGATATCGAAGGGCCGGTGCGCTCCTTCCCTGCAAGCCGGCGAATGCCGAAACGCCCCGCGCCTGCGCGCCGGCCGACATCGCGCAGGCCTCATCCACGCCCTTCCCGAGTGGCCATTCGCAATAGACGGCTTTGCCACGCCCGAGAGCGTGGGCGACCAACTCCGCATGGTGCGGCACCTTGACGGTAACAACCACCAGGTCCACGTCCGCTCTGGCGACGAGTTCGGCAGGGTCGGCGGTGGCAAAGCCGATGCCATAAGCCTCCCGGGCCGCCCTGGCGCTGTCCGGCGTCGATGCGGACAGCCCTTTGATAACAAACCGATCCGGCATGGCACGGAGCGCCTCGAGATGAGATGTAGCGGCCCAGCCCCCCTTGGCGCTCAATCCGACAATGCCGACGCCGAGCGGTGTGCTTGTTGCGGGCATTAACCGGCAATCCGCGATCCGGGTGTGAAAGTCACGTTGAGGCTTTCCAGAGCATGGATCTGAAAGTGCTCCATGAACTTTGGCGCCGGATGCTTATCCGAGATTTGGATGTTCTGCAGTCGTTCCAGCAGCCGGGTTATCGCGACGCGCATTTCCATGCGCGCAAGCTGATTGCCGACACAGAAGTGGATGCCCCGGCCGAACGCGAGGTGGTTGCGAACGCCCGTGCGATCGATGTCGATCTTTTCCGGGCACTCCCATTTGGCCTTATCGTAATTCCCGGCGAGGTAGCTGACCTGAACCACGGATTCCTTCGGGATCGCTACGCCCTGCAGTTCGGTGTCCTGCGTCGTGTAGCGATATTGATGCGGGACGGGCGCATGTGCGCGCAGCATTTCCTCGATCAAAGCCGGGATCATTGTGGGATCGCCGAGCAGGCGCGCCTTCAACACCGGATCGCTCAGGATCATGTACATAGCACTTGTAATGCCGGTCGTCGTGGTCTCGTTGCCCGCGACAAGGATGAGCTGCGCGATCATCAGCAGCTGGCCCATCGTCAGCTTTTCGCCATTGACGTCCGCATGGACGAGCCGGCTCAACATATTGTCGTTGGGCGCGTCCTCATACTCGCGCGCGCGGGCGGCGAGATAGTTCTGCATATCGATCATCCGATCGGTCAGCATGAGTTCGCGATCAGGAGGACAATTGGGATCATTACGATCGACCCACGCCGTCGACCAGAGCTTGAACTGCTCATAATCTTCGCGCGCGACGCCGAGCTGGTCGGAAATGATGTACATCGGCAGGTGGACAGCGAACCCTGATCCGAGATCGGTTTCGCCTTGCTCGATGAAGCCGTCGATCAGCTCATCCACCAGCTTTAGCGCGTAAGGCTCCAGCTTTTTGACATAGCTGGGCGTAAAGACCTTATCGACCAGCGCGCGGTGCAAACCATGTTCCGGCGGATCGGCAAATGCGAGCACATGCTCCTCGGGCCAGCCGCGTTCACGGTAGCGCTTCGCAACCTCCTCCGACACCGACGTCTGCCGGTTGATCATGATAGGCGTTTTGCTGGAAAAGATTTCCGGATGGCTGTTGACGTAGTGAATGTCGTCGTACCTGCTGACAATGTACATCCCGGTGCCGGGATCACGATAGACGGGGGCTTCTTCAAGCAGCCGATTAAGGAACGGGAAAGGGCAGCGCTGCACTTCGCCCGAGGCGTAGGTTCCCAGGTCGTCTTCCGTGATTTCCATATTCCCGCTCCACTGCCCCCGGCTCCGACTCTCTTGCGAAGTCGCCCAAGGCGGCATTCAAAAGTTTGCTGGATTCGTCCTAGCAGACGAGCCGCCCGTGGCCTGTCACCGAGCACCGGGACAGCGGTGGCGATCAGGCCGTAAGCACATGCGCGCCGCTCAGTGCGATATGCTCATCCTGGTCTGGCAGTGCGCCGGATACGCCGATCGCGCCGACACAGTGTCCGTCATGGTAAAGTGGTATGCCGCCACGAAAAGGATGCAAGCCGGCGATCGCGATAATGGACGGCATAGCGCTGACGGCCTGCTCAAGTGACGCGGTGGACATATTCAACTCGACGGCCGTGCGCGCTTTGCCCTCAGCCACTCGCAGCGAAACGAGAGGCGCTCCCTCAAGCCGGTCCAAGCGCAAAAGATGGCCGCCGTCATCGACGATGCAGATCGTTACCGCGAACCCATCCGCTAGCGCGACGATGCGCGCTGCTTCCATGATGCGATCGATCTCGGAAACGGCGAGGCATGGCCGTGAAATCATGAGCCTTCCTCGCTCGGCGCCATTGCGCCCGCATCCGCTGATTGCTCATCTATCTCGGGCGGCGCTGTCCGATACATGTCGAGTATGAAAGCGTCGATTTCCCTGTCCGTTCGGGAACCGGCCATATCACACATAAATTCCGCATCGCTGCCTACCGGATAGCGTGTCTCCGGCTTTTCCGCCTTCAAGGCGTGAACGACGATGGAAGCGACGATGTCGGGCGAAGTATATTTCTGGGCTGCCAGCCCTTCGTCCGCTCTGTATTTCATCTGCCGGTAAAGCCGACCGTACAACGCAGCCTCGTCCCCAGGCAGTTCGGCGATCACCTTTGCGAGCGATGCCTGGCTGCGTCGCATCATCTGCGTGTCGAGCGCGCCGGGCTGCACAAGAACGACCTCGACGCCCCACGCGCCGGCCTCCTGGCGCATGACGTCGACCATACCCTCAAGCGCGAATTTTGAAGCGACATAGCTCGCCATCATGGGCGTGGCGACGACGCCCGACCACGACCCTGTCAATATGATCCGGCCCTTGGTCCGCCGAAGGGCCGGGAGGCACGCCTGGTAGACGGCGAGGTTGGAGAGACAATTGATTTCCATCGTACGGCGAAAGACGTCGAGCGATGTTGTTTCGGCCGGAGCGAAAGGGGCCACGGCCGCGCATATGATGACCGCGTTCAGCGATCCCAGATTATGGATAAGCCGTTCAACGGGCGTTTTGAGGTCCTCGGACCGGGCCAGATCGGCAACTTCGACCGCTGCACAGTCGGGACATGCTTTCGTGAAGGCAAAGAGGGTGTCGGCGCTCGAAACCGTGGCGCCAACCTTATATCCCGAGGTGAGCAGCGCCCGGGTGACGGAAAGGCCCATGCCTCCATTCCCGCCGATCACAAGAGCTGTAAGCCCGGTCATCGCGGAACGCCCCCAGCTGACTCGGATGTCATAGCGTCTCTCGAACGAGAGAGAGTGTGCGGTGATCTTCGACCGCGGTGGAGACCCTGAGCAGTGCAAGTGCCATCGTCTCCCAGCCGTAGCTTTCGGGCGGGCAGGTCAGCCAACCGATATACAATGTCCACAGCGCTGCCCGACGATGTTCGGTCCAGAGCACGTCGGACGTGGGCGGCGAATCGACACCAAACTCGATCAGCTTGTTACGGTAGTAGTTGAGCAACGCCCGCTCATGCTCGCGTCGCTCAGCGATCGACAGGGCCGTATTGATGATGTATGTCACATCGTGGAGCGCGAAACCTCTCACGCAGAGCTGCCAATCGTGCAGCCCGACGCTCAAATCGGGCATGCGGTAGGTATTTCCGATGTGCAGGTCGCCGTGCAGGAGGGTCTGCGGCAGCGAAGCCTGGTGCCGCTTGTTGGCGCACATGCCTGCGAACAGCTCCCGCTCGGTAGTGCCCAAGCGTTCCAGTAACTCCCGCTTGAATTTGTGAAGTTCGAGTTGGCTGCGTATCCCCTCTTGGGGGATAACGCTGCGCATGTGGTTCTCGACGCCGCCGCTCAGATGGGTTTCCACCCAAGCCAAGTCTCCCGTGAAACGATCGCTCTCCCAGTAGAGCGCATGAACCTTGGCAATGGCATCAAGGATACGCTTTACATTCTCGACGCCCACTTCTTCGAGATTACTTGGGAAGGTCGCGCCACGGCGCGTCACGTCCTCCATGATCAGCAGGTAGCGTTTGGATTCTGGGTCGAAATGGCCGCCGAGCGAACCCGGCGCCTCGATGGCAAGACCCGGCCGTATCCGGTTGTAGAAGTTCACCTCGTTCGCGAACAGTCCGTCCAGCTGGCAATACCAGGCATCAGTGCCCTTCTTGCGCGGATCGAACGATAGTTTCAGGATGACATCCTGCGGCAAGTCCGCGGGAGACTGGTCGGAATAGTCGAACCTCGCGGTCGCGCGCGCGGAGGTCGAGACATCGCCGTCGCCATATTCATGGGATTTTATGATAGTAACGGAGTCGATTACGGCCTCCGGCATCACCTGTCCGATAATATCGGTCAAAAGGCCGGGCGTCAGATCATAGGGAGATGGCGGGATCTGCATCAGGGATTTCCTCCGGGCTGCTCGAAGAGCGCAGCGAGAAGCTCGAGGCTCCCAAAAAGCAGAGTGAATCGGCTGGCTTCGAAGGCGCGGGCCTCCGCTTGTGGCAGCGGCGTGTCATACGTCAGCCTACGCTCGACCAAAGTCGGCCCTTCGATATCGACGGCATAGAGTTGCATGGCACCGACGACATTATAGACGGGTAAAGGCAGGTCCCCGATAACGTCATATTCCTGCACCCAGTTACGGTCGTCCATGCCGGTGAGGACTTCATCGAAAAATGACCCGTCACCATAGGTCACGCGGCGCTTCACACCGATCGTCAGTCCATCCCCACCCTCGAGTGTTATTTCGGGGTGATGCTCAATCCATCGGGAGTGCGCGCCAAAGTCACGGATCGCCTGCCAAAGTTCGGCAACGGGTGCGTTTATGATCCGGCGTGCGCGAACCGTTGGCATTGCTCCTGTCCTCTCGAAGGTCGGCGTTTAATGAGCGGTCATTCCGCCATCGACCGGTATGGCGGCTCCAGTAATGAAAGAGGCATCGTCACTGGCGAGGAATGCCACGGCAGCCGCGATTTCATGGGGCTCCGCAAACCTCTTCAGCGCGTGCTTGTCCGCCCATGCCGCGGTCGTTCCCGTGTCCATGAACGATAGAGCGAGCGGGGTGAGAACGCCGCCTGGGCAAAGTGCGTTCACGCGGACATTGTGGCGGCCATATTCAAGTGCCGCCGAGCGGGTCATACCGACTACGGCGGCCTTGGAGGCCGCATAAATGGAGAGGGTTTCAAATCCGACCAACGCTGCGGCGGACGCGATATTCACGATGGAGCCTCCACCACGGGCGATCATCCCCGGCAATACGAACTTCATCGCGTGCCAGGAGGCGCGCAGATTGACATCGATCACGCGGTCGAAGTCGCGCCGTTCCCCGTCTGCGAGCAATGCCGGTTTGCCGTCTATTCCGGCGTTGTTGACCAAAATATCGAGCCGGCCCCAACGCTGCTCTACTTCCAAGATCGCCTCGCGGAGCATCGCCTCATCGCTGACATCAGCCACGAAGGCTAAAGTGTCGCCTCCGCTCATCTGGGTGACGCTCCTCACCCTGTCATCGAGGTCGATGCATGCGACGCGAGCACCTTCGGAGACGAGGCGTCGGACGGTGGCGGCACCAATTCCTTGCGCGCCGCCGGTCACCATGGCGACCTTGCCCGTTAGCCTCGACGAGATTGACGGCAACTCGCTTGTCACAAAGTCCACCCGCCATCCGCAGCATAGCTTCCACCGGTCAGAAAACTTGCGGATTCCGACGCCAGAAACACGATGACATTGGCGATCTCGTCAGGCGTTCCTGGCCGGGGAATCGGCAGGCCGGACGCGAATTGAAGGATCGGCGCAAAAGCCGCATCTCCGCCTTCCGGCCGAACCATAGGCGTATCCACCAGACCCGGATGCACGGAGTTCACCCTGATGTTCTCTGCGGCAAGATCGAGTGCGGCGACCTTGGTCATCCCGGTCACGGCAAATTTGCTTGCCGTGTAGGCGATTGCGCCGCGCTCCGCCTTTAGTCCGGCGACCGACGAGACATTCACAATCACGCCACCTCCCCGAGCGATCATGGAAGGCGCTGCCGCCTTCATGCCCAAGAAGCACGACAATTGATTGATTTCGATCACGCGACGATAGTCGGATTCGCTCAGCTCTTGCAAAGGTGTGGGAGCAGGAGCGATCCCCGCATTGTTCACAAGTATGGAGACGGGCCCAAAACTGTCTTCCGCGACGGTGATGACAGCTTTCCAGTCGCAACCGTCACTGACATCGTGCGCAACAAACCGGGCGGCCTCGCCAATCTCAGTCGCAACCTCGGCGCCTCGCACCTGATCGATATCGGTCAGGATTACTTTGGCGCCGAGCGCAGCGAACATTTTGGCCGTTGCAGCGCCAATGCCGCTTGCCGCGCCGGTTACGATCGCGACGTCGCCGCGGAATGTATCGGCGTTCATGCCATATCCTCTGCCGGGGAGGCCGATCTCGGATCGACCTCCCTCATCCCAGGTTAAAACCGATAGCTGAAGTTCGCCCCGAACGTCCGCGGCTCGCCAGTGAAGCGGACGGCACCATCGCCCGCAGATGCGACAGAATTCCAGAAATATTTGTTGGTCAGGTTGCGACCGTAGATGCTCACCCGCCATCCGTGGATGGATTCGAGGCCCAGCCTTGCATCCAGCAAGGTGTAGGCAGGCATTACGAAGTCAGGATTCTCACCGAGATCCGCATAGGTCTTGTCGCGGTATGTGACCGTACCTCCGACGAAAGGTGTCAAATCACCGCCCGTCTCGAATTTATATTCCGCATCGAGGTTGGCCGACCAGGGCGGTGCGTAATTGAACTCCTTGCCCGAAAAGTCGAGTGGGCGACCGGCAAAATCGAAACCAACGTAATTCTTAACCTTGGTTTTGATGTAGGTAGCGCCGCCGTTCAGACGCAGACCCCCAAACTGGACGGTGATATCGATATCCGCGCCGTCAACCGTTGATTTGGGGATATTGACGAGGGTTGCGGTAACGAGCGCACCCTGCAGCACCGGCAAGAAGGAGAAAAACTGCTTGTTCACATAGTCATAGTGAAAGGCTGAGGCGTTGAGCTGGACATGGTTGTCGAACAGCGTCAGCTTCGCGCCGGCCTCATAGGAGGTAAGCTTTTCCTGCTTCACCGGCTGGATGACAGAATTGAACAGGTTCACGATCACAGGGAACGTCCCTGCCTTGAATCCCCGGCTGACCGAGGCATAGAGCAGAATGTCGTGGTTCACCTTGTAATTGATCGCGCCCCGCCAAGCGAGATTGTGTTCTTTCTGTTCGCCGTTAGCGAATATGGGCAAGAAAGTGGGGGCCGGGCCGCCATCGTCAATCGTGATGCATCCGCCAGACACATAGGCTGCCGCCAGCGCAGGATTTATACCGCTCACGATGAACTGCGAGATGCCTCGGATACCCGGCGTTCCGCCCCGATCGAAAGTGCAGCCGCCGATCGTTTGCTTGGTCTCGGTGTAGCGGGCACCGGCGGTGAGCGTAACGCCTTTGATCACCTCATAATCGACGCTGCCGAACACAGCGGCGGCGCGCTGCGTCAGATCGTATTTCCACTCCGCCGGAGAGTTCGGCGGGAACCCGGTATAGCCGGTGTAGGCATTGGCAACGCCCTCGGTAATGTCGTCCTTGCCGTAGCTTGCACCTAACACAAAGTTGAGGCCGATGTCCTTGTAGTTGCCTGCGAGGCGAACTTCCTGGTTGATCGACCTGATATCAGCCTTCGAGGTCGCGGGCTGCATCGGGACGGCCGTGCCGTCCTGATCGTGCGGCGAGCGGAACCTTGTTTTGAGATAGTTGGTGATCGAGGTGAACGTCAGTTGATCCGTGACGTCGTAATCTGCCCGGAGGATACCTTGGTACGTGTAGCTGTCAGCCCGAGTATCAAATCCCGTGTCAAAGTCAGCATCCCGGGCGTTGGTCGGCGGATGGTTGCGATACTGCAAAAACGGTTGTGCTGACGGCGCGGCGGGATTGACCGGTTGGAAAAGAAATGCCTGCGCCTGTTGCTGCTGACTGCGGTCTTTGGATGCGTTCAGGTTGACCGATATTTTGAGGCGGTCGGTGGGAGTCCAGTCGAGTAGCAGCCGGCCTGCGATCTTATTCTGATCGCCGTTCTTCTGATCGTTCAGATAATAGCCGCGCTGCCATCCACCGAACTGCGTGGTTTGAACAGCGACGCGGGCACGAAGGGTGTCAGACAGCGGGCCGCTTACGAACCCTTCCGCATTGGTCTCACCCCAGTGGTTCACGTCGACACGGAAACCAGCGGAGAGATGCGACGTCGGCTTCGCGGCAATAACGTTGATGGAACCGCCCGTCGCATTTTGACCGAAGAGTGTGCCTTGAGGGCCCTTGAGGACTTCAACGCGCTCGACGTCGAGAAACAAGGCCTGGCCCATCACGGGATAGGGAATGGCAGCCTCATCGACGTAGGAACTCACTGTCGGCGGCGCCGATGCCTGGAAGGAGTTGAAGTTCACTCCGCGTAGAGAAAACACCGGTGGTCCAAAGACGCTGGTGGAAGCCGTAAACCCGGGAACGATTGCTCCAAGGCCGGTGGCGTCGATCACACCCGCACTTTGTAGTTGTGTGCTTGATGCAACCGCGACACTGACGCCGACGTCGTTGAGCCTCTGCTCACGCTTCTGCGCGGTGACGATGATCTCGCCAAGGCCCGAGTCATCCGGTGCCGGCTGTTGAGCCTGAGCAGGCGCAGCATTGGCCTGCGCGTTCGCTTGTGAGCTGGCGAACATCGACGACGCAGTCAAGCCAATGATCGCCGCTGACATATGAAGCCGGTGTTTCATTACAGATCCTCCCCTAAACGCCCCTCTCACGGGGTTCGCTATCACTACTAGCCGCCGAGTATGGGAGCCGCTGTCACCTGAGGGGGTGACCGCCTCAAGGGCGGCCGGCGGACTTGCGCTTTGCAAAGAGAGAGGCGCATCCTGCGCGCGCGTAGCGCGGTGCCGATGCCACAAGGCGGGCGAAACAGGGTGCGATCATGTGACATGACCGTATTGTGGCATCAGATGACGGCTGTCGCGCGACCATTAGCAACGATTTGGGGAGAGCGAGCGGTAAGCATACGCCGAAGGCCGCAGGGTGGCTCGGTTTAGGCGGCAAGAGCGACCTGAGCAGCCCGCCAGTTCCACGGAAGCAGTTCATCGAGACGACTGACGGGATGGTCGGCGATGCGGGCGAGG
>NZ_RQSI01000003.1:0-212757 GCF_003856955.1 Novosphingobium sp. LASN5T | reverse complement strand
CTCAATAACGCCATGTCGATCACTCCTGGATCCCCCGACAAATCAGCCAGGGGAACGATCAAAACATGGGTCAATTCTCAGTGGAAATTTATGCCCCTCCCGGGTCAACTCTCAGCGGAAATCAACAGGCAGACGGCATCACGTGCCAGGCTTGCACTTCCTCCATTTTTACCCCCGGCAGCGGTTACAATCTTAACTGCGACGTGCGCTTCATGCCATGCTGAGACTATAGCAATAATGCGCTGCGTCATACTCCGACGGTTTTACATTTGTCTCAAAATAGTACCGTTACAACCCAATACCGCACCCTGTTTGTAAAATGCCAAGGGTTTTTTGCTGTTGTGCGGAATCGCGATTTTGCATCGCAAAATCGGTCTCGCTTGCAACATTCGGCAAAAATCCGAAGTGGTGGCAACGGCAACGCAAAGGCGGAAAACGACCACCACGCCGGTCATCTCGCATTTGCGACAAGAGAATCGAGCAAGGCCCGCGCGAGGGGCGGTTCCCCTCGCGCCGGGGTCAGCGGCCGATTCCGTAGTAGGTGAAGCCGGCCGCTTCCGCCGCCTCGCGGGCGTAGATGTTCCGCAGATCGACGAGGACAGGAGCCTTCAGCAACTCCCTGGCGCGTGCCAGGTCGAGCGCTCGGAAAGCGTCCCATTCGGTCACGATCACCAGCGCATCGGCATTTTCCATCGTGTCGTAAGGTCCGTCGAAATAGCTGATGTTGTTCAGCACTTTCTTCGCTTGCTCGGTGCCTTCGGGATCATGAGCGCAAACATGCGCGCCCGCATCCTGCAGGCTCTGGATGATGGCGATGGCCGGGGAATCGCGCATGTCATCGGTATTGGGCTTGAATGTCAGGCCCAGGATCGCAACCGTCTTGCCGCGGGCATCGCCGCCAAGCGCGTGGACCACCTTGCGGCCCATTGCGCGCTTGCGATTGTCGTTGACCGCCACCACCGCTTCAACGATGCGTTGCGGTGCTTCGAAATCCTGCGCGGTCTTGAGAAGGGCCAGGGTGTCCTTGGGGAAGCAACTGCCGCCGTATCCAGGCCCGGCGTGCAGGAACTTGGAACCGATACGGTTATCCAGCCCAATTCCGCGCGCCACATCCTGCACGTCCGCGCCAACCTTTTCGCACAAATCGGCGATTTCGTTGATGAAGGTGATCTTGGTGGCGAGAAATGCATTGCCCGCGTATTTGGTCAGCTCTGCGCCGCGCCGGCTCATCTCGATCACCGGCGATCGGCCGATGGCCAGCGGCCGGTAGATTTCCCGCATCACTTCCAGGGCGCGCGCATCATCGCCGCCGATCACCACGCGGTCCGGGCGCTTGAAATCGCTGATCGCCGCACCTTCGCGCAGGAATTCCGGATTGGAGACCACGGCGAAGTCCGCATTGGGATTGGCTTCACGGATGATCCGTTCGACCTCGTCTCCGGTGCCCACCGGCACGGTCGACTTGTCGACCACAACGGTAAAGCCGTTCAGGGCGTGGGCCACTTCCTCTGCGGCGGCATAGACGTAGGACAAGTCCGCATGGCCATCGCCACGGCGCGACGGGGTGCCGACGGCGATGAACACGGCGTCGGAATCGCGCGTCGCATCGACAAGGTCGGTGGTGAAGGACAGCCGCCCGGCGCGGACATTGCTGGCGACAAGCTGGTCAAGGCCGGGCTCGAAGATCGGAATCTCGCCGTTGCGCAGCGCCTCGATCTTGGCGATGTCCTTGTCGACGCAAACGACGTCGTGGCCGAAGTCGGCGAAACAGGCGCCGGAAACCAGACCCACATAGCCAGAGCCGATCATCGTTATGCGCATGTTTGAAAATGTCCCCGCGTTACAAGGCCGTTAAGATGTTTCATTCGGACTGTACTTGCCGAAATCTGCAGGTTGGCCATCTACCGCCCCTGATGCTGCATTGCAACGATGACTTATGTCCCGAAGCCGATCAACAGCATACCGCATAACCCGGAACGGCGGCGGTTCCGGCGCTAACCAAACCGAAGGTATTTCGCGCTAGGCTGGCGATATGGACTTCTTTTCACAGTACCATGAGCTGAAAGAGGCGCTTGTGGCCGCCATGGGGCAGAGCCATGCCCTGATGCATGTTCACGCCGGGCTTGCGATCTACGTGCTGTTCCAGCTTGTCTGGGGAACGCGTCGGGGATCGGTTCCCGCCTTGCTGTGCGTGTTCTTCTTCGAGGCGTTCAACGAAGTCTGCGATCGGCTGTTCTACGGATCGTGGCGGGGTGGCGATACCCTGCGGGACGTGCTGCTGACGATGCTGTGGCCATCGGTGCTGGTCGCGACCAGCCATTTGCGCCGATGGTCGTGGAACCGGCGCGCCCGGAGACTGCGCGAAGGACAGATGCTTTCCGCGCAAGTAGCCCACCGCGCCGCGCGGGCTGCTGCGCCTTCATTCACGGCCTAGTCCCTGAAAGCGCGAGCGAACTGATCGCGCAGAGGCTTGAGGACATAGGACAGCAGCGAGCGTTCGCCGGCGCTGACGAACACCTCGGCTGGCATCCCCGGCTTCAGATCCAGCCGCTCGTGCGCGATCACCGCCTGATCCATCAGGACGTGTACGCGATAGAAGCTGGCGCCGGTGTTGGGATCGGAAGTCCGTTCCGGCGAAACGAAAACCACGGTGCCGGGGATTTCCGGCGTCGTCGGCGCGCTGAACGCGGAAAGCCGGACCCGTGCCTTCTGCCCATAGCGAAGGCGGTTGATGTCGGCGGGGTTCATCGCCGCTTCCACCAGCAGACGCTCGTTCTCGGGCACGATTTCCATGATTTTCTGCGCCGGCTGGATCACGCCACCCACGGTGGCGAAAGCCAGCTTGTCGACCGTGCCTGAATAGGGCGCCCGGATTTCCGTCCGGCTGAACTGGTCCGAAGCGGAAGCGCTCTTGACCTGCTGCTCGTTGAGCGTGGTCATTACCTGGGCCAGTTCGGTGCCGGCTTCGGATCGCGCGTTCTGGTCGATCGAGATGATCTGCTGGCGGGTTTCGGTGATGCGCGCGCGCGTCTGGGCGATATTGGCTTGCAGCGAGGCGATCGATCCGTCCATGTCCACGGCGGCCCGTTCCAACTGGTTGAGCCGGTTGATGGTGACCAGTCCCTTCTTCCAAAGATCCCGGACGCCCTCCCGCTCGGGTTCGATCAGGACTTTCTGCTGCTGCAGCGCGCCGATCTGGGCGCGGTAGCTGTCGATCTGTTGTTCAAGCTGCACGACACGCTGGGCAAGCTGGCCGCGCAGGCTGGCGCGTTCGCTGCGCCGAAGGTTGAACAGGCGTTGCTCCGATGCCATGGCTGCCGCGGCGGATGAACTTGCGTTGCGAGTCAGCTCCGGCGGGAAGGCGATCGCGGGCGCATTTTCGCGCTCCGCCATCAGCCGTGCCCGCTGCGCCAGCAACTGATCCACCGTCTGAACGGAAAGGCTGGCGTTGAGGCCGGTCACATTGTCTTCCAGCTGGATCAGCAACTGGCCCTTCGCCACCTTTTGCCCATCGTGAACGAAGATGGCCTTGATGACCCCTCCTGCGGGATGGGCGATCTGCTTGACGCGGCTTTCGACACCCAACTGGCCCTGTCCGACCACGGCACCGCCGACCTGAATGACACTCGCCGCCAGCACCAGCACCAGCAGGAATGCGCCCAACCCCATGAAGGCCAGGCGCCGCGTGCGGACAAGGCGTTCTTCCACGCCCAGCGGGTCGGAAGGCGAGGGAGGGGGCACATCCACGGAAAGCGCCAATTGCTCGTTCATGCCACCGGCTCCCCTGCGATCCCGCCCGGCGGAGCGGGAATGAGCGGGGCGATTTTTGCCAGCACGGCGTCACGCGGGCCAAACATCCTGGCGTGCCCGCCCACCATGTAGAGCACCTTGTTGACGCGGTTGATCGCCATGCCGCGATGGGCAACCACGACCACGATTCCGCGACGGTCCTGGATTGCGCGGATGGCGGCGTCGAGAGCCGCTTCGCCTTCGGCATCGAGGTTGGAGTTCGGTTCGTCGAGCACGACGAGAAAGGGATTCCGATAAAGTGCGCGGGCGAGCGCGATGCGCTGGCGCTGGCCGCCGGAAAGCTGCTCTCCGTCCGCGCCGACCGGCGTTGCATATCCCTTGGGCAGCGACACGATGAGATCGTGTACGCCCGCTATCATCGCCGCCTCCACGATCGCGTTCGAATCGTGATCGGGATCGAAGCGGGCGATGTTCTCGCCGACGGTCCCGTTGAGCAATTCCACTGTCTGCGGCAGATAGCCTATGTATTCGCCCAGTCTCTGCGGGTCATACTGGTCGAAGGTGGCGCCATCGAGCCGGATCGCGCCGCGCACCGGTCGCCAGGCATCGACCAGTGCCTTGGCCATCGAGCTTTTGCCCGATCCGCTGGGGCCAACGATGCCCAGCACATCGCCCGCTTCCAGCGTGAACGAAGCGCCCTGCGCGGTGATTTGCTGGGTTCCCGGGGGCGCGACGACGCAGTTTTCGACCGAAAGCGTGGCGGCGGGGCGGGGCAGCACGGTTTCTGCCACCGGCGTGGGTGGGAGCGACGCCAGCAGGCTGGAAAGCCTGTTCCAGCTGTCGCGGGCGGCGGCAAAACCGCGCCATTGCGCGATGACCTGGTCGACTGGCGCCAGCGCGCGGGCCGAGAGGATCGAACTGGCGAAGATCACGCCGCCGCTTGCCTTGTCGTCGATCACCAGCAGCGCGCCGACGGTAAGGATGAGCGACTGGAGCGTGATGCGGAAAATCCGGCTGATGCCGCCATAAAGGTTCGTGGCCCTCGTTACCCGGTCCTGCGCGGCGAGAAACACGCGGTTGGCCGCCTCCCAGCGTTGGCGCAGCCGCTGCTCCATGCCGAGCGCGTGAATCGTTTCCGCATGGCGGAAGCGCTCCTCGCTCGCGGCCTGACGGGCGACGATGGTCTGCGCGCTGCGCTGAGTGGGTTCCGCGCTGGCGCGATAGGTCAGGTAGGTAAGTCCTCCCATGATGCACGCGCCGATCAAGGCCGTGACGGCAAGCCAGATGTGAAGAATGGCCAGCACCAGCAGGAAGAACACGATCCAGGGCGCGTCGATGAAAGCGCTGGGACCGCTGCCGGAAAGGAACGAGCGGATCGTATCGAGATCGCGGACCGCGCCCGATGGCAGGCCGCTTGCCCCCAGGCCGCGCAGGCGCGCAGTGAAGGCGGCGTCCTGAACCCGCGCGGTCATCCGCTGATCAAAGGAAATCGCGATGTCGTTCAGCAGGCGGGACCGGAAGGCATCGAACAGACCCTGGAACGCATAGACCGCCAGCACCATGAACAGCAATCCGACCAGCGTGGGTATGCTGCGGCTTGGCAGGACCGAATCGTAGATCAGCATCATGTAGATCGAGCCGCCCAGCAGCAGCACGTTCAAAGCGCCGCTCAGCAGCGCGACCACGACAAGCGAGCCGCGCAGTGAGCGCATGGCGTCGCTGAGTTCCCCGGAATTGAACGCGCTCACCAAATCGGTCCTCGATCTGAGGGAGGGGCAAGGTTTCAAGCTAACAGAAAGCAGGCGCTATCAGAAAACAGGTGGGGTGGAATTTGTATTGCAAGGGTCATGCTTCGATTGATTCCACCGCGTCGAAGAGGGCGCGGGGCGGTGTTGTCAGGTGTGTTCGGTCCTTGTCGAGCGGCTGGCGCGCAAGGACGTAGATTTTCGGCGAATAGCGCCGCAGCACCGGCGTGGCCGCCACCGCGCGATAGGCGAGCCGGGGCAGTGCGCGATGCGAGGTCACGAAGGGCAGTACGCCCGCGCCGGCCATGTCCATGCCCAGGAAATCGACGAAGGCACGCAATTGCCGCATGGTGTATTCGTGCTTGTGCCGACCCGTCGGATCGGCGCGGTATTTCATGTAGATGTTCTGCCCGAGCAGCAGTTTGCCGATGTTCGCCACCGATGCAACGTTGGGCACGGTGATGCACAGCAATCCACCCGGTTTCAGCACCCGCCGGACCTCATTGGCGAAGCGCAGCGGGAAGTATTCGCAATGTTCCAGGATTTCGCATGCGGTAAGCACATCGACATCATCGTCGGCGAAGGGCAGATCCTCGTCCTCGATGTTGCTGTGGTGCAGGGCGATCGATCCGTGGCGGGAATAGATGCGGTCGCACCCTTTCAGCGGGTGGGCATCGTGCGCGAAATAGACGCCTGAAGCCTGCCTTGCCCCCGCGGCCAGCGCGCGATCCAGCAGGTAGAAGGGAGACGCGCCGATATCAGCGACATGTGCGCCCGGCATGTACCGCTCGATCAGCCGAAACGTGCGATCCAGCCGCGGACGGGCCATGCCGATGTAGTCCCCGTCTCCATCATAGGGCGTGGGACGGGTCAGTTCGCTGTCGAAAAAAAGGCGAAAGCCGTTTCCGTCGGAGGCAGGTGGTGGCGTGTGGACCATGGCTACTGCATATCGTCCTTTTTGCACCGCGTCACGTTCGAGCGATATGTTGTGGGCGGAGAACAATCGCAGCATCGCCAAGACGTAAGCATCCGTACCGTGGCACGGGGCGTGCGCGACGACAATACCGCAGTCCGGAAAGAGGCGGCGTTGCGGCAGAAAGATGGTGCATTGCGGTACACCGTGATAAATTGCATCGCGCGGTCCGGTCCGTTCTGGTAATCCGCCGCTGTGAACGATCAGGCGATCATCAACCCTGCGGCAAGCGTTGTGCCCCCGCCCCGGCCGATCCGTCCGCTGGCGCGCCCAGTTCCGCGCGCAGTTGTCTGGCTGACGGTGTTGGCGCTGGTTGTCGCGGGCGGACTGACGCTGTGGCGCGTGGCGCCGGCGGGCTGGTGGAAAGGTGACGCGCGTTCGAGCGTGGTACGCGTCGCGCTGCCAAACGCGCCGCTCCCTTTCCGTGTGGAAGATCTTTCCGTCGATCCGGACAAGCTGGAAAAGATTTCGCCGACGGATGCCGTGGCCCGCAATGCGGCGATTCCGCTGACGACCGAGAAAAGTCCCGCAGCCAGAACCTTTTCGCTGGTGAGCGGCCAGGCAAGCGACTGGGAACGAGCGGTGGAATGCCTGACGACCGCGATCTATTATGAAGCGGCGCTGGAGCCTGTGGATGGGCAGCGCGCGGTGGCCCAGGTCATTCTGAACCGGGTGCGGCACCCGCTGTATCCCAAGACCGTCTGCGGTGTCGTCTATGAAGGGCACGAGCGGCGGACGGGGTGCCAGTTTTCCTTCACGTGTGACGGCTCGCTCGTGCGCAAGCCGGTCACTGCGCTGTGGGATCGCGCGCGCAAGATCGCCGCAGCGGCGCTGGCCGGCTCGGTCTATACTCCGGTCGGCTGGTCGACGAACTATCATGCGGATTACGTCGTGCCGGTGTGGATCACCAAGTTGCTTAAAGTATCCGTCGTCGGGCGGCATATCTTCTATCGGTTGCCCGGCACGTTCGGTTCGCCTGGCGCGTTCAATCTGGCCTATGCCGGCAATGAGCCGGTCTTTACCGGACAGGATCAGGCGCTGGCGTTGGATGAAACGCTGACGCAGGTGGATGAGGGCGGCGTCGTGAGCGCCGCGCGGCGGCCGTTGCTGGCGAACAGCGAATCCATCAACTCGGCCCCCGCGACGCCGACTCGCCCCACGGCGCGCTGGTTGCTCTCGATGGAGGCGACCACACCCGATTCCGCCTCCGCTTCCGCTGCGGCAGCCGGGGCGCCCGCCTCTGCCGCAGGGGGCGACAAGACCGGCGGTGCGGCGGCCGGCAAGCGGATGATCGTACCCAATCCCTGATTTTCGCCCGGCCAGCGGTGGACTGGCCAAGGTTCCGGAAAATTTTCCTGTCCTACAACCTTTGCGACATGCATTGGAACATAAGGAGAACATGGGGTTGTGGCCGTTCCGACCGGCGTGGCGCTTACCGACGCCGCGCAGGGCGGACGAAGAAGGGCCATCGCCTCGCGCGTTTTCCCGCAATGGAGGACTGACATGGTGGATGTGATTACGAGCATTCTGGCCGGCACGGCCAAGCGCTTCCGCGACATGGGCGATGGAACGCACGCGGAGGTGGTGCTGGCTGTGGATGGCGGTCCGCGCTATAACGCGGCGTCATCGGCTCCCTTGACCGGAACCGCGAACGCATCGGTGACGACCCCGGCATTCACGCCCCAGCCGGGACGGGAAATTGTCCTTACGCTGTCGGGCGCCTGGAGCGGCACGGTCAGCCTGCTGCGCTCCGTCGATGGGGGAACGACCAAGCTGCCAGCGACTTTGGCCAGTGCGCCGCTGATCTGGTCCGGCAATCTCAATGAACTGGTCTGGGTGGAAACCGAAGCGGCAGCCACGTTGTATCTCGACATCGCCCTGGCTTCCGGCACCGTTACCTATCGGGTGTCGCAATGAGCGCCGCGCTCGCGCTGAAGGCGCTGGGCGTGGCGACCGCCGCGAAGCCGAAACGGGACTGGGCCGCCGCCGCCGGCATCGGTTTCGCTGCAAACTGGCTGGCATCGGTCAAGCGCAAGCTGGCGGCCGGGCAGAACGCAACGATCCTGGTGTGGGGCGACAGCACCACGCGCAACAGCGTGCCCGCCGACGGTACGCCGCGCCGCTATCCCGCGCAATGGGCGGACAGCCTGATCGCGTCCGGCCGCCTGCCGGCGACGCATGGCGTGCGCATCTATGTCTATGACAGCCTGAGTACCCAGAAATACGTGCTGGCCGAAACCCTGCGCGATCCCGGCAACGGGCTGTGGCTCGACATCTATCAGGCCAGCGTTTCCGGCTCGATCCCGCGCTATTTCCTGCACGCCTATTTCCTGCGCGCGATCGCGGCGGTGCCGGCGGACGCCCTGTTCATCGGGCATGGCATCAACCTGGCCAGCTTCACCAATATCGAAGGCGAGATGCTGGCCGCGATCGAGCAGTTCCGCACCGTCCATCCCATGACGCCGATCCTGTGGACCACGCAGCATCCGCTCCAGGCCAATACCAATGGGGAGACGAGCTGGCGTCCGGCGCTGCTCCGCAATGCGGCCGCGTGGGGCATCGCGGTGGACGATACGGTCTATCAGGCCTACCTCGCCGCCGGGAAGCCGAATGGCCTCTACAACGGCGATGGCATCCACGAGAGCACCGATACCGGCTGCGCGCTCTACGTGGCGATGCTGAATGCGTGGTGGGACGCCAGTTCGCCGGGTGCCGGCATCGCGCGCTCGCCCTCGCTGCTGCTGCCGGCGGACCAGCAGATGATCGTCAATGGCGATTTCCAGACGTGGACCAACACGGCGGCCGCGCCGGACAGCTTCACGTCGAGCGGGACGATCGCCTTCAGCAAGGACACGACGACCTACGCCAATCCGCGCAAGCCGTTCTCGCTGAAAGGCGTGGCCAGCGGCGCGGCGCAGACGTGGATCGACCAGGTGGTGGATGCCACGAAGTTCCGCCAGTACCTGCTGGGCAAGCCGGTGACCGCTTGCGCGCGGGTGTGGCGCGACACGGGCGGCTCCAGCACCAACTTGGCCCGCCTGTGCCTGCGGGCCACGGCGGCATCGCTGGGGGGCACCGTGAACGCGGTGATCGCCGACGCCAACATCGTGCAGACCAACGGCTTTGGCTGGATCGTGCTGAAACCGTTCGTGCTGCCCGACGACATCACCGGCCTGAGCCTGCGCCTGTTCATCGACAGCGGCACAACGCCGGACGGGACCAAGGCGTGTTACGTCGATCAGATGAGTCTGGTGCCCGGCGTGATGCCGAGGCCCTACGCGGCTTAGCTGGTCCGGGTGGCCGGGGGGGGGGTACGTCCCTGGCCACCTTTTCCATCGCCTGTTCGCTAAAGCGAGAAGCGTTGATTGCTGCGCGGGAAAAAGCGCGCGATGGTGCGCGCTTCAGCCCTTCCGTTCCAGGCGGTCGCTATCGTTCCATAGCGTGCAACCGGTCGCGGTGCTTCTTTCAGAATGACGCGGAACTGAGCGAAATACCAATTCTTTACGGTGACATGGTGTGAAATCGTGGTGGATTGTCCCAGCGTGCGACAGAAGGAGAAACTGGTTGCAAATGGATTGTGCATCTGCGAAGGCTTTGGCTGTTCTTTGGCTAGTCTGGTAAGCGGTGAAAATGGCTGAAAAGGTTGCATTAATAACCGGTGTGACGGGGCAGGACGGGGCCTATCTCGCTGAGCTTCTGCTTTCCAAGGGGTATGTGGTTCATGGCGTCAAGCGCCGCTCTTCTTCGTTCAACACGGGGCGTATTGAGGGCATCTACCAGGACCCGCATGCGGAAGGTTCGCGTTTTCACCTGCACTACGGCGACCTGACCGATTCCACCAACCTGATCCGGATCATCCAGGAAACGCAGCCGACCGAAATCTACAACCTGGCCGCGCAAAGCCATGTCATGGTGAGTTTCGAAACGCCCGAGTACACGGCCAATGCCGATGGTATCGGCACGCTGCGCCTGCTGGAGGCGATTCGCATCCTGGGCATGGAAAAGACCACCCGTTTCTATCAGGCATCGACATCGGAGCTGTACGGCCTGGTGCAGGAAGTGCCGCAGCGGGAGACGACGCCGTTCTATCCCCGCTCGCCCTATGCCGCGGCCAAGCTCTATGCCTACTGGATCGTGGTCAATTACCGCGAGGCCTATGGCATGCACGCCTCGAACGGCATCCTGTTCAACCACGAGAGCCCGCTGCGCGGCGAGACCTTCGTGACGCGCAAGATCACGCGGGCGGCGGCGGCGATCCGGCTGGGGCGCCAGGAGAAGCTGTGGCTGGGCAATCTCGATGCCCGCCGCGATTGGGGCCACGCGCGCGAATACGTGCGCGGCATGTGGCTGATGCTGCAGCAGGAACAGCCCGACGACTACGTGCTCGCCACGGGCGAGACGACGCCGGTCCGCACCTTTGTCGAATGGGCGTTCGCGGATGCGGGCATCACGCTGCGCTGGGAAGGCGAAGGCGTGGACGAACGCGGCTATTGCGTGGAAACCGGCAAGTGCCTGGTGGAAGTGGACCCGCGCTATTTCCGCCCCACCGAAGTCGAACTGCTGATCGGCGATCCGACCAAGGCGCGCGAGAAGCTGGGCTGGGTCCACGAGACTTCGGTCCGCGACCTGTGCGCCGAGATGGTGCGGGACGACCTGCAGGTGATGCGCGACGCGCCGATTGCCAAGGATGCCTGACCCGATGGAACACGGCGCCTTCGATCTTGCAGGCCGGAAGGTGTTCGTCGCCGGACATCGCGGGATGGTGGGCTCGGCCATCGTCCGCCGCCTGCAGGCCGAAGGGTGCAACGTGGTGGTGGCCGGGCGCGACGTGATGGACCTGCGCGATCAGGTGGCGGTGCGCGGCTGGTTCGAGCGGGAGCGACCGGACGCCGTGTTCCTGGCCGCGGCGAAAGTGGGCGGCATTCTGGCCAACGACAGCTATCCGGCCGATTTTCTCTATGACAACCTAATGATCGAGGCGAATGTCATCGAGGCGGCCCATCGCGTCGACGTGGCCAAGCTGCTGTTCCTGGGATCGTCGTGCATCTATCCGAAGTTCGCGCCGCAGCCGATCGTGGAAAGCGCGCTGCTGACCGGTCCGCTGGAGCCGACCAACGAATGGTATGCGATCGCCAAGATCGCGGGGATCAAGCTGGCGCAGGCCTATCGCCGGCAGCACGGGCGCGATTTCATCTCGGCCATGCCGACCAACCTTTACGGACCGGGCGACAACTTCGACCTCAGGACCAGCCATGTCCTTCCGGCGCTGATCCGCAAGGCGCACGAGGCCAGGGCGAACGGGGCCGCCGCGGTCGAGATATGGGGAACGGGATCGCCCCGGCGCGAGTTCCTGCACGTCGACGACCTGGCCGATGGCTGCGTCTTCCTGATGAAGCACTATTCCGGTGACGAGCACGTCAACATCGGCAGCGGGGAGGACGTGACGATCCTCGATCTGGCCCGGACCGTCGCCGCGGTGGTCGGCTTCGCTGGCGATATCGCCACGGACCCGACCAAGCCCGACGGCACGCCGCGAAAGCTGATGGACTCCGGACGCATCCGCGCCCTAGGCTGGGAACCGAAAATACCTCTGAAACAAGGCATCGAGGAGGCGTATCGGTGGTATCTCGACCACGCCGAACCCGCCGGCTCGCTTGCGTAGCTAGGCGATCATGCAGGCGCGTGTGAATCAGGGCGATGCGCTGACGATGGCGAGTCCTTCGGGGCTGCCAGCCACAAAGGTGCTGGGAGTGCCGGTCAGCCTCGTGAACATGGATCTGGCCGTGAACACGATTCTCGGCTGGGTACGCGATCGGAAGTCGCATTTCATCTGTGTGCGCGACGTGCATGGCGTGGTCCGTGCCGTCGAGGACCCGGATATCATGGCGCTGCACTACAAGGCGGGGATGATCACCCCGGACGGGATGCCGCTGGTCTGGCTTGCCCGTTGGCGTGGCCATCGGGATGTGGGCCGCGTTTGTGGCGCGGATCTGGTCGATGCGTTGTGCGAAGCGTCGGCAAAGGCGGGCGTTTCCCATTATTTCTTCGGCGGAAAGCCGGGCGTTGCCGAACGCATGGCGCAGAATCTCGTGGCCAAGTATCCGGGATTCAAGGTCGCCGGTCTGGAGACGCCGCCCTTCCGCGCGATGACGGCGGAGGAAGATGCCGCTGTCGTGGAACGGATCAAGCAATCGGGCGCCGGCGTGGTGTGGGTGGGCATCAGCACGCCCAAGCAGGAATTCTGGATGCGCGATCACGTCGACCGTCTGCCCGGGGCCACGTTGATCGGCGTGGGCGCGGCGTTCGATTTCCATTCGGGAGACGTGAAACGCGCGCCTCGCTGGATGCGCAAGACCGGTTTCGAATGGTTGCATCGCCTGTTGAGCGAACCGCGTCGCCTGTGGCGCCGTTACCTGATCCTGGCACCGAAGTTCGTGCTCATGCAACTGCGCCAGGGACGGAACGGCTGAATCATGCGCTGCCCCGTGCCTGTGCCGGTTTTTGCTCCGGCGCTATCGGAATCATGTGAACCTGACTGCTCGCTCAAAGAGGGGCGGCCGTGATCGGCAGAGCCTGGAAATCCCTGAAGCGCAGGCTGTTCGTATCGGGCAGCGTCGTGGTGGGGCAGCGGTTCCATATCGGCATGCTGTCTTATGTCAGCGCTTCGCGGAAGCTGGCGATCGGCGATGATGTCTATATCGGCAAGTTCTGTTCAATCCAGGTAAACGGGGAGATCGGGAACGGCTGTCTGATCGCCAACAATGTCGGCATCGTGGGACGGCGCGATCACGATATGCGCGATGTGGGAAAGCTGATCAGTCGCGCGGCGTGGGTCGGCGACACGCCGCGTCTGGCGGATGATCCGCGCAACAGCGTGACCATCGGCGCGGACGTCTGGATCGGCTTCGGAGCGATCGTCCTGAGCGGCATCACCATCGGCCGGGGAGCGATCATCGCTGCCGGGGCCGTGGTAAGCGAGGATGTGCCGCCCTACGCGATCATGTCCGGCAATCCGGCGTCACGGATCGGCATGCGGTTCACGCCCGAACAGGTGATCGAACACGAAGCGGCGATGGGAGCGGGGGCGGCGTGAGGCAGGTCCGGTATATTTTCCCTGTTTCGCACCACTATCGCTATCCGTTCCACGAACGGCTGAGGGAGCGGCTGGCGCTTCACGATGTCGATTACCGTGTCGTATATAGCGATCCGCCGGAGGAGAACCGGCAAAAGCGCGATACCGTGGACATTGCCTGGGGCATCAAGGTGCCGACCACCACGATTGGGGGGCTGGCGTATCAGCACGGCCTGCGCGAGGCGCTGAAAGCGGACCTCGTTATCGTCCAGCAGGAAAACAAGCTGGCCCTGAATTATTTTCTTAACATCGCCTCGATGATTGGTCTGAAGCGCGTGGCCTATTTTGGCCACGGCCGGAACTTTCAGGCGCGCGATCGCAGCAGCCGCGCCGAGCGGTGGAAGCGGTTCTGGGCAACCAGGGTGAACTGGTGGTTCGGTTATACCGACGAGACGCGCAAGCATATCGAATCGCTGGGCTTTCCCGCCAGCCGGATCACCGTGTTCAACAATGCCGTGGATACCGGAACCGTGCGCCAGCAGATCGCGGCGGTCACGCCCGAACGGCTGGCCCACCGGCGCGCGGAACTGGGGTTGACGGGCACGCACGTGGGCGTGTTCGTGGGCGGTCTTTACGAAGACAAGCGATTGGATTTCCTGATCGAATCCGCGTGCCAGACGCGCGCGCGGGTTCCGGATTTCGAAATGCTGGTGATTGGCGGCGGTCCCGCTTTCGAAACGCTCAAGACGCAGGCGGCGCCCCATCCCTGGATCCATGTGCTGGGACCGAAGTTCGGCCCGGACAAGATCGAACTGATGCTGCTGGGGCAGTTGTTCCTGATGCCGGGATTGGTGGGGCTGGCGATTCTGGACGCGGCCGCCGCAGGGCTACCCATCGTGACCACGGCCTTTCCCTGGCACAGCCCCGAGATCGCCTATCTGAACGATGGAATCAGCGGGCTGATCGTGCAGGACTGGGAAAATCCGGTAGCTTACGGCGATGCCGTTGCGGAGATCCTGCTCGATCCCGAGCGTCTGGCGGCGATGCGCGAGCAGGCGCGCGCCGTGTCTGCCCGCTATACGATAGAGGCCATGGCCGACCGCTTCGCGGAGGGCGTGCTCAAGGCCTTGCAGGCATGAACGCCTATCGCGTCAGGAACGTGGTGTCGCCCCCGAGAAACAGGTAGGTGGGGCGCGCGCCGGCGAGCAGGGCATCGAGCTTCTGCCGGTGTCCTCCGGTCTGGCCTGCATAGGGCCTGAGCAAGGCGAAGAGGATGGGCGCTTCCGGCGCCTCCTGCGGCTGTCCCGCCAAGGCGCCGATGCGGCCGCCGGACGGGGTGCCGGCATCGTCCAGAATGCGATCGGCGAGGCGGGTTAGCGCGCCTCGCTCGGCCGCGGAAAGGCCTGACGGATCAAGCTCTGCCGAAGCGGCCAGCGGTGCCGCCGCGAACAGGTGGTAGTGGAGCGATTTGGGACCGCGTTTCAGTTCCGCCGCCAGAGTCCCTTCCGGCGTCACTTGCGCGAGGCCCAGCGCGCGGCTGTTACGCCCGAACGCGACCAGCCCCCTGTCATTGGCGGCAAGGCCGGTCGCCAGCGCGGCAAGGCCGCCCCAGTAACGGTGGTTGTCGATCAGGCCGCGATCGATCCTTTGCTGGTTGAATGCCTGCACCGCCCTGGCGCTCTGCACCAGCCAGGAGCGGATCATTCCGCCCTCTGGCATGGCGTCCAGCGCGCTCTTGGCCTTCAGGTACGAAATTGCGAGGCTGGCGATCATCCATTCGCGGAAGAACATGTCGGCATCTGCGGGAGATACCGTCATCGCACCGGCTTGCGCCTGGGCCGCGAAGTGCGCGGCAAGACAGCGGGCCGCGGCCGGATCGGGCGCCTGCCGGTAACGGTCCGCGAGCGCGTTTATCCGGCGCACGGGGCCAACAATGGCCGCGCGCACGCCGGCCTGTGCCTGGACTTTGCCTGGATCGAGGCGTGACCGTGTCGCGTCGCTGTCATCCGCGACATACCGGGTGACGATTTCCATCGTGCGGGGAATCGTCGCGACCGGAGGGCAGCCGGGCGAAACGCCGGCGGCGCCGGCAAGGAGCAGAAGCGGAACGGCGGGAACAGGCATGTTTCAGGACGCCTCCTGCGCTTGCATGAGATAGGGTAACCAGAACCGGCGCGCTGCGGCAAGAATGGCTCCGAAGACCACGACGCCGATCATGACGGAAGCGGCGATCGTCAGCATCGGATGCCCCAGGCCGTGCAGTTCGCGCTGCGCCAGCCAGACGATGCCGGACATGGCGAGCGTGGCGAGAACGGGAACGGCCAGCCACCGCGCGGTCTGCGCCAGCAACGCGGGCGTTTCGCGTCTCCCGATGCGTGATGCGATGACCAGTACATAGCCGATGACATAGCGCACCGAGAAAACCACCGCCATGTAGGCCGGGCCAAGCCGCCCGAACGGGACGACGAGAATCACGCCGATGATCAGTTCGACAAGCCGGACATTGGCGATGAGCCTGGTCTGCCCGGCCAGCATCTGCTGGGCGCGCTCGATGGTTACCATCGAACGGAAGATGCCGCCCACCGTCATCATGATGATCAACGCGGCGGCGCCGTCCCACTCCGGCCCGAAGATCATCTTGATCGCCAGCGGCGATATGGCCGCGAATCCGGCGAAACTGGGAATGGCGGTAATGCCCTGCATCAGCACCGAACTGCGATAGATCCGCTCCTGATGCCCTTTGAGACCCTGCCGCGCGATCATGGACAGCATGACCTTGTCGAACGAACTGGCGACGAGATCCTGCAGGATCTGCACCAGCCGCTTGGCCAGGCCATAGACCCCGGTCACGCTGTTGCTGAACAGGGCGCCGATCACCAGAATGTCCAGCCGGTTGCCGAAGACATTGAGAATCGTGGACCACAGCATCGTGGCGACATGGCCGGCAAAATCATGCGCGATTGTCCGGTCAAGGCGCATGCTGGGGACGAAGCCGGCACGAATCGAGCAGAGCGTAAACATCGAGATGTGCAGCGCGCCCTGCTGGATGATGAGACTCCAGAAACCCGCGCCACGATAGGCGGAGGCCACGCCGATCGCGGCGCCGATCAGGTTGGAGAGCGCGGAGTTGGTCGCGTACTGGCGCGATCGCCCGTGTCGCATCAGCAGTGCGCGGGGAACGGAAGCCGCGCCTTGCACCACGATGATCAGCGCGATCGCCTGGATTGCCCACTGCGTTTCGACGCTGCTGTAGAACCATCCGAAACCGAACGCGATCACGGCGATCAGCGCGGCCATCAATCCCGAGATGCCGACGGATACCCAGAACGTTGTCGGCGCTATATCCGCTTCTTCGCCATTTTGCCGGACGATCAGGTTTTCGACCGCGTCGGAAAAGAACGTGTCCGACAAGATCAGGAAAGTGGAGGCGATGGTATAGATGCCGAAGGCCGCGGGGGAGATGAGCGCGACGATCGTGGTGAACGACGCCAGCGTAATCAGGTTGTAGGCCCATCGGCCTGCCAGCATCCACGCGACGTTCTTGGCAAGGGACATGGTGGTTTCCCGTGATCTGGCGGTCTATTGCAACAGGGCGGAGAAGTCCGCGACGAAGACCGATCGCACGCCGTTCACGGCGCCGTTGAACGTCAGGAGGTGCCCTTGCGCGTCCCACGCGGGATGCGGATCGATGCGGTATTCGCTGCGCGGTCCCTTGTAGGCGGGGGCGGTGTCGATCCGCACGGCGTTGCGCACGGCGTCAGTCGCCAGATCGATCAGCCGCAGCGGGACGGTGCCATCGTTCGCGGCCATCGGTTCATAGGCGTAGCAATCGGTCATCAGGTGCCCGCCGCCGGGGTGGATCGTGGGATGGCCGGAACCTTGATGACGCGAAACGGAGCGCAGGTCCGCGCCATCGAAGCGGACCGACCGGAAATGCAGCGGCACGCCGGCGCGGCCGATCGGCAGGCCCGTGCGACGACCGATCTTGCCCAGCAGGATGCGCATCCGCCCGAACAGGCCGGCGCTGGATGCCGGCGGCAGGTTCATGATGATGCGGTCGCCGTTCGGTTCCCAGTTGGGATGGTGGCCATCGGACCAGACATGGGGCGGCACGGCGACCCGTATGTTCGATCCGTCCGCGTCGAGCGTCACCAGCCAGTTGCGGCTCTTGCCTTTGCGGGCACCGGCCGGGAACTGGCGGACGATGAACATGATCCGCGTGCCCTGGTCGTTCCATTTGGTGTGAAAGCCATAGACGGCGTTGGTTTCCGGCGCGAAAGTATCGCTCGCGGGAGCGATTGCCGCGCACACGTCCGCCAGGCTCACCAGCAGCCGGCTTTCACCGCGCTCCAGATCGGTGATGAATATGCCGTCGTCGGCAGGCGCTCCACTGTTCGGGGCGACGCGACCGGGCGGGACGTGTACCCCGTAGCCGGCCTGCGCGATGCCGATCTTGACGAGATCGGGCGATATCGCGAAACGTCCATCGCGCGAAACATGATAGACCGGCGCTTCGAACCGTCTTTCCGTACCATTGGTGAAATCGACCTGCACGCCATGCGGGAGCCACGTCGCCTCGTCCATGCGGTTGAACAGCAGGGCCGCGTCGGTCGCGCCCCATTGCACTTGCGCTCCGACCTGCGTGTCCCACGCCGCTGTGCTGTCGCGATAGACTTCCTCGCCGCTGGCAAGATCAACGACCACCACGAACGAACGGTCTCCGGGCGCTGGCGGCCTGTCCTGATAGGGAAACTCGTTGAGGGCGATGTAGCGTCCGCTGGGGCTGATCGGGCAACTGTCGAAGAAGCGGTGAATCGTCGGCCGTTTGCCATCGGTAATCTGGTGGACCGGCACCAGCGGATCGAACAGTTCGTATCGGGGAAACGTCTGCAGGCGCATGACTGGGGAATCCTGGGGAGAGGCGGCTGGGAGGGTCACGGCAGCGCGGCGATGGCCTGAACGATGCCTGACCGCGCGCGCGCGAAGATCGCGATGTCGACGCCCGGATCGGCAGGGGTTGCCATTGCCGGCAGTTCCTGCCGTGTCAGATCGACCAGCCGTTCCGCCATGCCCGAATCCTCGAACAGGCCAATGATCTTGCGGTTGCGCGCGGGGTGAACCAATGCCCAGACCGGGGCGCCGCAGCTTGCGGAAAACAGCAGGACATGCAGCCGGTTGCTGAGCACCCAGGCGGCTTGCTGGTACAGGTCGAACAGCGCGCTTTCGCCGATGGCCGCGCCAACGGTTTCGCAGGGGCGATCCGCCTCCAGCCGCTGCTTCAGCGCGGCGCAAACCGGTTCGTCGCGTTCGACCTGCGCCGAAAGGACGATACGATGGCGGCGTTGCGGGTCCAGCGCATCCAGCATCCGGCGCGCCGCCGTGGCGATTTCATCGATGTGTTGCGCCCCTTCGGCGCGGAAACTGAGAACGATGTAGGGAGCCTGCCTGTCCGGCGTGTGCTGGCGCGTGGGCAGCATGAACGCAAAATCAGGGAAGCGCCGCACATGCGCGAGTCCGATGCTGTCGGCATAGGCCAGCGAGATATGGTCGCGCAGGCCGATCAGCCGCATCGCCCGCGACTTCAGCTTTTCGAACCGGGCACGGCCCGGCGAATATGGCCCCATCGACGCGCCCATGCGAATGATCTTCACGCCACACAGCCGCAGCAGCCAGAAATACGCCGTGGAGATGCATTCCTTGACAGCCTGCATTCCGCGCAGATCGCCGGAATAGCCGCCCGGCAGCAGCACGTAATAGGTGTCGCCATCGCCCGACAGGGCGGAGCGGATCAGTTCCAGATGGAAACCGGCGCGTGCGGTGCGCTCTTCGCCCGGGGCGAGATGCAGGTTGGCGATGAACGCGGCAGGCGCGTGGGCCAGTCCGACCGCGACGGTCCCGCGCGTGCGCAGCAGACCGATGCATTCGCGGTTGATGATCAGGTCGCCAAGATTTTCGTATTGGGTTTTCAGGAGGAGAAAGAAAGTCGGACGGGGTTTTGTCGTCTGGCTGTCTGCCCTCATCGGTCGCTCGCCCGATTCTGCAGCGCTCCGGCGCGGACGCGGCCGGAAGAAGGACGGGGCAGCGCGCGCCAGACGCCCGCGCCATTGCCCGTGGCCAGGAAGAAGTAGGCCAGCAGGATCGTGGAAAGTTCGTTATAGCGCGCGCCAATGTTCATCACGGTGCCGATGACCGCAAGCGACAGCGCGAAGATCGCCGATACGGTATCGACCGGCCGCCGCAGCGTCCAGGTGTTGCGCAGCGCGGTGCCGATCGTCATGAACAGGATCGTCGAGAACAGCAGGAAACCCACCGAGCCCATTTCCGCCGCGACTTGCAGGTAGACATCGTGAAAGTGCGGTGCCTGGTAGTACTTGTCGACGTTGACGATAGCGCCCGGCGCGTTGGGATCGTCACCGAATATGCCGCCATAGGCCCAGCCCAGCACCGGCTTTTCCGACCAGAACTGCACGGCATAGGCCCAGAGCGTGGTGCGGCCGGTCAGGGTCACGTCGCGGCCCAGGGCGCCAACCGCATCGGCGAACAGGGTCTGCCATGACAGCAGCGCGACGACGGCGCCGAACAGCATCATGACCAGGAACAGCAGTCGAAGCTGAAGGTCTTGCAGACGCGGGAGCAGAACCATCAACACGCAGACCAGCAACAGCGTGACGAGGCCCAGCGACGACCCGGAAACCAGCACCGCCAGCGCGCACGTCGCCGCCATCGGCCAGCGCCAGGGATTGCGCAGCAACTGAATGTTCATGGCGAACGCGATCGCGGCATAGAAGCCGGCGTAGATCTTGTGGCTGAACAACCCGCGGACCAGGACGGTGCCGAGCAGGTTCGCGCGATCGATCGGATCGAAATAATAGGCGTGTGGCAGGCCGACCACGGCCATGAGCAGGCCGATGACGATCAGCGCGTTCAGCGTGAACAGCAGGATGCGCTCGAACCGTTCGAGTGAAAGGTGGCGATGGCATGCCCAGGCGAAGGCGAGGTTCGCGATGAGCGAAAACCCGTACATCAGCGTGGCATTCGGCATCTTGGACCACGCCACGCCGGCGATCGCCAGGCCGGCGAACGCGAACAGGACGACTTCCCGGAGAGTGATGGATGGCCGCAGGCTGGTGATGATGAAGGGGGCGGAAATGCCGTAGAGCGCCAGCCAGCTTATCGTCAGCAGGCCGCTGCCTTCCAGCATCTTGCCGGTGGGATCGACCGGCGTGAGGAGGTTGGCCGTGGCCCCCGCAGCGGCGACGAGATACAGTACAACCAGCGCCGCAATCATCGAATCGACGAAGCTGCCGGTTCCGGATCGGCCGGTTCCGGGCCGGGTAACCGGCCTGCGCGGACGTTTGGCCACGAGTCGATCCTGCACGGTCTGTAGGGAAGCGGGATCGTTCATCTCACTGTTCCTGACGCAGATGCTCAGTCGCGATCGTCATCGTGCCGGCGAAGGCGGCATGATTGCGCACGCTATGCGGAAAAGACCATGCCAATATAACCCAGCAGGCCTGACCGGAAACACTTTCCACGCGTATTCTTCCTGCACTGTGCCAGTCACGGACAGTTTCATTTGCACCGCACAATGAGTCATTTGCCACGGATGCCTTTGCTTCGCCAGCGGGAATTCCCATAAGACGGGTTGCGCAGCATGATCTTTTTGCGGCATTTCGACAGACCGGCCGCGGCGTGCGCCAGACAAATGACGGCGCGCGGTACTTCATGCGGCCAAGTTTGTCGGAAGGAATTGGCGCGTACAACGAAGGATATATAAACGAATTTCACCGCACCATGATGGTACACTTCATTTTCAGCCCTCGGTTGATTGCAGTGCAGCAACAATGGTAGCAGGTTGATATGCAAGCCAGCCTTCGATCGGTTTGGCGTCGGAGTAGATTCGAGGATATGGGGATCAAGGTTCTGGCGGTGGCATCCGGCGGAGGGCACTGGGAGCAGTTGCTGCGTCTTCGCGCGGCATTCGACCAGTTCGATACCCGCTACGTCACTACCGATCCCGCGCTGGGTTGGAGGGAAGGCATCGAGGACGTCCTCAGCATTCCTGATTCCAACCGCAACGGCCCCGTCGCGGCCTTGCGGACGATGTGGTGCGCCTTTGCGCTGGTGCTGCGCCATCGCCCGGAGGTGATAGTGTCCACCGGCGCGTTTCCGGGGCTGGCCTGCCTGATCGCGGGGCGTGTGCTGGGGCGGCGGACAGTGTGGATCGACAGCATCGCCAATTCCGAAGAGCTTTCGGCCAGCGGGCGGATGGCCCGCTATTTCGCAACCCTGCGGGTGACGCAATGGCAACACCTGGCTAACCCCGACCAAGGGCTCTATTTTCTGGGGGCAGTCATTTGATTCTTGTCACCGTCGGAACGCAGTTGCCCTTTGACCGGCTGATCCGGGCCATGGACGGCATTGCGCCGGATCTGGCGCAGCCCGTCTTTGCGCAGACCGGTGGCGGCACCTATCAGCCCGACCATATGGAGTGGCAACATTTCATCGAGCCGCGCGAGTTCGAGGCCCGATTCGGGGCCGCCAGCATCATCGTGTCGCACGCCGGGATCGGTACGGTGCTGATGGCGTTGCGCCATCACAAGCCGTTGATCCTCTATCCAAGGCGCGTGGCATTGCACGAGCATCGCAACGATCACCAGATGGCGACCGTCGCCGCGCTTGCCGGCCGGTCCGGCATTTACGTGGCCGAAGACGACGAGGCGCTGGCGCGGACATTGCGCGAGCGGCTGGAAGCGCCGCGCGCGGATTGGGACGATGCCGTGCGCGGACAACTGGTCAACGCGCTGACGGGGTATATTTCGACCGGGAAAATCTGATCTGGCGGGCCCTGTCCGGCGCGGATCGTGCTCAGGCCGCCGGCTGGGGCGGTATCGCGGCCTCTCCGCTATCGCTGCTGGCGATGCGGACGGTCGGCGCGGCCGCCGGCGCCGGGGTCAGGCCTCGCCACACCAACGGATCGCCGGGCGTCTGCACGCGAAGCCACTGGTACGTCACCTTCGACCATGGCCTGACCTTGCGCACGAGACTGTCGAGCACGTAATCGCCATCGGGCAGGCGCGCGATCAGAACGGTGTGCAACCCGGCGCGGTACTTGTAGGCCACGGCCAGAAACAGCCGGTCTGCGGGGAAGCCCATTTCCATCAGGCGCATGCGCTTCTCGATCGCAATGTCCTCGCAATCGCCGGCGGGCCGCCAGCCGTAACCCAGACGGTTCCAGCGGTCTTCCTCGCCCGTGGAATTGATGTCTTCCACCTGGACGACGGCATCGTTGACGTTGCGGTTGACCTTGCCGATCAGCGCGAATGCCGCCTTTCCGTCAAAGGCTGCGTCCGCCGGTTTCGCAGGCTCCCCATCGAGCGGGGGAAGCGCTATCGCGGGCGCCGCAGGCTGCAACGGCTGCGGAACCAGCGTGACGAAGGCTGCCGTCGCCAGTCCCCGGGTTTGCGATGGTATCGCGTCGCTCACCTGGTCGCACGGGACATCGGGAGCAAGGCTTTCCGTCCAGCCAGCCGCGGGCGGGCAGGGGGCGGTTGCGACTGGAGAGGTCGCTGTCGCGGCCGCGTCCCCGACCAGAAGACGGACGAGACCGAAGCGATCGACGGGGTTGTCCTTCCCGAAGCGCGACAAGTCATCCGCCGTCACGCGCAAGCGACGATAACCCGCGCCTTCGCGATCGAACGCGGGTGGTGCCGAAGCCATGACCACAAGTGGCGCGCTTTCGGTTGGCGGGCTGAGCGCGGCGGCGATGCTCGTTGCCCCGGCGAGGCACAATTCCGTATCGCGTTCGCACATCTGGGTGAAGCCCAGCGGAGCGGATGCGGGAGCGCCCAGCGGAATGAAACTTCCGCCGTCGGCTGGGCTTTTCGCTTCTGCGTTGCCGCTTGCCAGCCACAGGCCGGCCAGTACGGTATAGAACAGGCGCATCGGACGCTCCATGATGAACGTCCGCTGTTTGCCGCATGCAGGGTTTGGGCCGGGTAACGCTTCTTAGTTAAGCGCGACGTAACCTTTGGTAATCCATGTCTCTATTTGACGGGCAAGTACCCGGCATCTATGGTGATGCGGTAGTTTTCGTGCATCGGGAAACGCGCTGGACGACTTTGTTCTGGAGGAACAGGTGGGCATGTCCCGATCGTTGACACAGGGGCAGGCCCATCGGGCACGCGGAATGATCGTGTTTGCTGCAACGCACCCGTCCGGTGGCATTCGTGAACTGTGGGGCAATCTCGCCGATGCGCTGGCCGAGCGCGGCTTCGAGACCCAATGCGTCGCGTTCTATCCGCCGCGCTGGGGAGAGGCGGGTGGCGGAGATGGTAGCGGAGCCGGGCGGAGCTGGCTCCATTTCGTTTCCGGGCCACTGCGCAATCCCGTCCGTGCCGTTCGTCTGGTGTTCGCGCTGGCGCGATGGCTCAGAGCGCATGAACCGCGGCTGGTGGTGACGGCGATGCCCGCCGCCAATGTCCTGGTGCCGATCGTGGCGCGCTGGAGCAGCCCCGCGACGCGCGTTGCCATTTCCCATCATTCGCCGGTCGAAACGCACGCGCCGCTGCTTAACCGGCTCGATGCGTGGTCCGGGCAGTTGCGCAATGTCCGCGCGATCATCAGCGTGTCGCACGCCGTGTCCGCGTCGCTGGCCAGCAAGCCGGCCGCGTACCGCGCCAAACGCCGGGCGATCCGCAACGCGCTGCCGCCCGATATCGAAACCTATCTTTCCGGCATGGCCGGTGAAGTCAGGGATGCGCCAACCCAGCGACGGATCGTCAGTACCGGGCGGCTGGCCTATCAGAAAAACTACCCGATGCTGCTCCGCGCGCTGGCGGAGGTGCCGGATGCTTCGCTCGATATTGTCGGGACCGGGCCTGACGAGGCGGAATTGCGGGCGCTGGCGGAGCAACTGGGCATTGCGGAGCGGGTCCGCTTCCTTGGCGTCCGCCCCCGGCGCGAGGCGCTTGCCATTCTGGCCGGGGGCGATGTGTTCGTGCAGGTCAGCAGGTTCGAAGGGCACAGTCTCGGGCTGATCGAAGCCGCGCGCGTAGGATTGCCGCTGATCGTTTCGAATGTGCCCGAGCAGGTGGAAGCGGTCACGGCGGAAGGTGGCGACGCCTGCGGCATCGTGGTTCCGCTTGACGACGATGCCGCCCTGGCCGGGGCGATCACCGCGGTGCTGAACGATTCCGCCGCTTACCGGCGGTGGAGCGCGGCTGCGCGGCGGATCGCGGAGGAAGCGCGGTTCGATGCGGTTGTCGACGCATACGAGGCATTGGCGGTCTGATGCGCGGGGCGAACAACAGGCACTATCTGCTCAACATGCCGCCGCCGCCGCTGATGGCGCTGATGTCGCCCGCGCGCGTGCGCAGGGTCATCGCCCTGATCGCGATGGTCATGCTGTTCGGAATGCTCGTGATCGGCACCCGGCCCTTGCAGGTGCGGGTTGCCGATCCGGCAACCGCGATGGGCGACAGCACGCGCCAGTTCTGGTATATCTCGATTTTCGTCATGCTGATCCTGGGATCGCAGTGCTACAACAACATGCAGCGGCTTTGGGTCCTTCCGCCGAGCATGGCGCTGGTGCTCGTGTGGTCGGCGGTCACGTTGTTCTGGTCGGCCGATCCCGGCATCGGGATGCGCCGGCTGCTGCTGACCGCGATCCTTATCTGGTCGATCTTCCGGATATGCGATGAACTGGGCTTCCGGCGATCGATGGCGGCCTTGCGGATCATCCTGGCGGTGGCGCTGGTGCTCAATTTCGCAGCGGTCGCGGCCAGCCCAGTGGCAGTCCATCAGGAAGGGGAGAGGATGGACCTCAACCTGGTCGGGTGCTGGCGCGGATTGCTGGAGCACAAGAACTACACCGGAGCCTTGTGCGCGGTCACGGTTCTGGCATTCGTGTTCGGCGGCAACCACTGGCGCCTGCTTCCCCGCGCGGCGGTGTTGGCCGGCAGCAGCTATTTCCTGTACAGGACCGGTTCCAAGACATCGATGAACATTCTGCTGGTGGCGATCGGCACGGGCTGGCTTTACCTGCTGTACAGCCCGGCCTATCGCGCCTTCCTCGTCCCCCTGGCGATGGTTGCCGGTGCGGGCATAAGCTATTTCGTCACGACCCGGTGGGGTGTGATCGTGGCGCCGCTCTACAGCCCCGACCAGTCGCTGCTGACGGGGCGCGTGGTGATCTGGCCGGTGGTGCTGGACTATTGGTACGATCATCCCTGGGGCGCCGGGTTCGGTTCGTTCTGGAACGTCGGGCTGGATGGCCCCGTGTTCCGATACAATCAGGACTGGGTCGCGCGGCTGGGCAACGGCCATAACGGCTACCTGGACTTGCTGGTCACGATCGGGCCGGTCGGCCTTGCCCTGGTCATGCTCGCCGTGTTCGTTTCGCCGCTGACGAGCCTGCTGACGAGCCTGACGTTGCCACGGGGGGCGGCGGCGTGGATCGTTTCGGTGATCGTGTTCGCCTTCGGTCACAATCTGACGGAATCGACGCTGCTGGATCGAGACGCTTTGCTGGAAGTGCATCTGATGTTTGCTCTCGGCCAACTGGCTGCGCTGCTGCGCGCGTCGGGTGAAGCGAAAGCCGTCCGGAGCAAGGGGGCGGTGGAAACGCGCGGCGGCGCGGATGCCGTGGTGGCCGATACCAATGCCGCAATGGTTGGGGGAACTCTATGAACACCGAAGCGCGCGATGATGGCTGGCGCCTGGAAAAGCCGGCCAACCGCCAACTGCTCGCCGCCTGCCTTGGCGGGGTGCTGCTGCTCGTGCTGCTTGGGCCGCTGATGGTCTATAGCGACCAGCCCATGCTGGGCGAGGGCAACGCCGGGCGCCAGCTGGCCTATTTCGCGCTGACGGCAGCGGTTCTGTTCGGCCTTCGCCCGGCGGAATGGCGCCGGTTGATCGCCGTGCCGATTCCCCTGGTCGTGGCGCTCGGCTGGTGCTGGCTCAGCCTTTCGTGGTCGATCGATCCCTCGGTCGCGTTGCGGCGCATGATCCTGACGACGCTGGTGATCTGGATCATCTTCGTCAGCGTCCGGCAGATCGGATCGGCATTGACCGTCAACATCCTGCGGATCGCGCTCTGCGTCACGCTTTTCGCCAACTTCGTCACCGTCGCGCTGTTTCCCGATTTCGGGATTCACCAGGCCAACGCGATCGGCGACAAGGAACTGGTGGGAAGCTGGCGTGGCATCATGATGCACAAGAACTTCGCCGGCGAAGTCAGCGCGCTGCTGATACCTTTGCTGATCTTCGACGCGCCGCGCAAATGGCTCTGGCCGCGTGTGGCCGGAATCGTGGCGGCGGCGGTATTCCTCTACTTCTCGCACTCCAAGACCTCGCTTGGCCTGATCGGCGTGGCCGTGCTGGCCGGCTTCGCCTTTGAACGGCTGCCTGCGCGCCGCCGCGTCTATGTCATCCCGCTGCTGATGGTGGTGTTCGCGGCGGCTGCGCTGCTCAACGATCTCTACAGCAATCCGCTGGAAGCGCTGTTGCGCGATCCCGAAGCGGTGACCGGGCGTTCCTCGGTCTGGCGTGCCTTGCTGGCCTACCTCAACGATCACCTGTGGCTGGGGTCTGGCTACGGTTCGTTCTGGAACGTCGGCCCGATCAGCCCGATCTTCAAATACGCCAAGGGCTGGATCACCGAACTGGCGAACGGCCACAACGGGTTCCTCGATCTGGCGGTCCAGATCGGCGTTCCGGGCGCGCTGCTGGTGGTTGCCTCGGTGATCGTCGTGCCGTTGGTCCAGGTGTTCAGCGACCATCGGCTGAAGGCGCAACGTGTGGCCATCGTGATCGCGTTCATCATGTTCGCGTTCATGCACAACACCACGGAATCCAGCCTGTTCGACCGTGACGTGATCATGCAGGTGATGCTGATGTTCGCGCTGGCGCTCATCCCCGCGTTGAAGGCCGAGGCCGATCGCGCCGACCGCCGTCGCGTCAGCTCGCCATGGGCCACGGCGAGTATGCGACACGCGCTTTCATGAACCGACTGGCGCGTTACGTCCTTGCCGCGCTTGGCCCGGTGGCGACGGCGGGCGCGCAGTTCCTGCTTTCGCTGCTGCTGCTGCGATCGTTGCCGCCGGCGGCGTTCGGCGGCTTTTCGTTCCTGCTGATAGCGGCGACACTGGCAACGAGCGTGTGGAGCGCGATGTTCTGCGCGCCGCTGCTGGTGTTCATGACGCAACGGCGGGAGCAGGGGGCGGACCAGGCGGCAAAGGCGGTGCTGATGGCCAGCGTTGTCGGTGCGGCGATCGCGACGGTCGGGTTCGCCGCGCTGGCGCTCGCGACGGGTTTTCCGGCGGAAGCATCGGTGATCTTCGCCTTCTTCGCTTCGCTGGGCCTCGTCCGCTGGCTGGGCCGCGCCCACGCCTACGCGCTGGGACACCAGACGCGCACCATCGCTTCGGACGTGGTCTATGCGGTGTCGCTGATGGGGGGGATCGGCCTGCTGTTCACGCTGGAGGCGATCACGCTCGACCATGCCTATCTGGTATTGCTGGTGGCGACTGTGGCCGGGATCGGCGCGCTGGGCAGACCCTATGCCTCGGCGCTGCTGATCGCGCCCACACCAGCGGTGCTGCGGGGCTATCGCCGGGTATGGCGCGAGCATTCGAGCTGGTCCCTGGCCGGGGTGGTTTCAACCGAGGCAACGGTGAACTGCCATGCCTATCTGGTGACGGCCATCTGCGGGCCGGCGGCGTTCGCGCCGATCGCGGCGACGCAATTGCTGATCCGTCCGATCACCGTGGCGACCAATGCGCTGATGGAGTTCGAGCGCGCGCAGATGGCCCGGCAACTGGGCGAAGGCGTGGTGGATTCGGCCGCGCACGCCTTGCGGCTGTTCCGGATGGTGCTGGCGGGTGTGTGCCTGCTGGTGGGGCTGGCGGTGCTGGCGCTGTTCCTGTTCGCCCCGCGCCTGCTGTTTCCGGCGCATTATGCCATGCCCGTGCTGGTGACGGGGGCCGCATCGTGGTTGACGGTGGCTTTCATCCGCGCCATCCGCACGCCCGAAAGCGCGCTGTTGCAGGCTGCCGGCGCATTTCGGCCTCTGGCGATGGCCAGCATCTATTCCGCCGCGTTTTCCATCGCCACGGTGGCGACGGTTCTGGTGTTCGCGCAGCCGATCTGGTCGGTGGCGGGCGTACTGGGCGGAGAACTGGTGTTCCTGTACTGGGTATGGCGCAAGGCGTGGCAATGGATCGCTTCGGCGCGGCGGCCCGATCCCGGCGCCAGGGGCGGCGAAGTGGCTGGCGCTTGGGCGCGTTAGGGACGGTAGAGATGGAACAGGGGCAGGATCGGCCGTTGCTGACGATCGGGATCAAGGCGCTGAACGAGGAGGAGCACATCGCCGCCGCGATCGCCAGTGCGCTGGCCGCCGTGGCGCGTGTGGGTGGCGACGTGGTGCTGGCCGACAGCGGATCGACCGACCGGACTTTGGAAATCGCCCGGACTTTCCCGATCCGCATCGTGCAGCTTGCCAACCTGGACGAGCGGTGCTGCGGTGCGGGGGCGCAACTCGCTTTCCAGCACGCGACCGGCGAGTTCTTCTATCTGCTCGATGGAGACATGGAACTCGATCCCGCCTTCATCGATGCGGGCATCGCCTTTCTGCGTGATCATCCAGGCCATGCGGGCGTGGGGGGGCGGGTGCGCGAAATGAATGCCACCAACGCCGAGTTCAAGATCCGCGCGGCCAAGGTGGCCGAAGGCAGCGACTGGCAGCCCGGCGATGTGGACCGGCTCGATTGCGGCGGGCTGTATCGCGTCGATGCCGTGCGCGCGGCGGGGTACTTCGCGGACCGCAACCTCCATGCCTTCGAGGAATTCGAACTGGCGGCCCGGCTGGCGGCGCGGGGGTGGAAGCTTGCCCGTATCGATGTGC
The DNA here is from genome assembly GCF_003856955.1 of Novosphingobium sp. LASN5T. Classification (NCBI taxonomy): domain Bacteria; kingdom Pseudomonadati; phylum Pseudomonadota; class Alphaproteobacteria; order Sphingomonadales; family Sphingomonadaceae; genus Novosphingobium; species Novosphingobium sp. LASN5T. The sequence continues at coordinate 183,313 of NZ_RQSI01000003.1, read as the reverse complement.
CGGCGGTGCGGCACTATGGCTATACCACGCAGGGCTATCGCCTGCTGATGCGGCGCATCCGGTCGGGCTATACCGGTGCGACCGGTGAAGTGCTGCGTGCCGCGCTGGGCAGGCCGCATCTCGCGGTCGTTTTGCGGCGGCTGGGCCATATCCGCAAGGGCGTGGCCGTACTGGGCTGGTGGGTTCTGCTTGCCCTGCTTCTGGTGGCGCGGGCGCCCTGGTGGTTGTCCGTGCCCTATGCTCTCGCGCCGATGGCGTGGTTCTGGTGGCGCCGGCGTTCGCTGGAACTCGTCCCTTATTCGTTTCTCGTGTGGAACAGCACCGCATTGGGTCTTGTGACCGGCCTGTTCCGGCCCCGCGTGCCACCGGAGCGGCCGCTGCAATCCGTCGATCTCGCGTAAACAGGGGGCAACGGCGCAAAGATGCCCTGAAGCCCCTTGCCGCGGTTGCAACAGTTCCCATATCGCGGGGCATGGGGGGAAGCGCAGAAGTCATCACGGGCATCTTCGAAGCGGGCGGGCTGCGGCTTGACCGGGCGCTTGCGGACGTATCCGGCCTTTCTCGCGAACGCATAAAGGCGCTGATCGAGGAAGGCGGGATCGAGGTCGGCGGGCGTATTGCTACGCAGGCTTCCTCTAAACCCGCGGCGGGCACGCCTTACACGATCCGCGTGCCGGAAGCCGCGCCGGCGGAAGCGGTGGCGCAGGATATTCCGCTGGCGGTCGTGTACGAAGACGCGGACCTGATCGTGATCGACAAACCGGCCGGTCTGGTGGTTCATCCTGCGGCGGGGAATCCCGATGGTACGCTGGTCAACGCCTTGCTGCACCACTGCCGGGGCCAGCTTTCGGGCATCGGCGGTGTGGCGCGGCCGGGGATCGTCCATCGCATCGACAAGGACACGTCCGGCCTGCTGGTCGTGGCCAAGACCGATGCCGCGCATGAAGGGCTGGCCAGGCAGTTCGCCGATCACTCGATCACGCGCGCCTATCGCTGCGTCACTGCCGGCCAGCCGCTGCCGCCTGCCGGAACGATCCGGGGCGCGATCGGCCGGTCCAGCCACGATCGCAAGAAGATGGCGCTGGTCGAGGAAGGCCGGGGCAAGCACGCGGTGACGCATTACCGCACGCTGGCGCCGCTGGACGAGGCGGCGCTGGTCGAATGCCGGCTGGAGACGGGGCGGACGCACCAGGTGCGCGTTCACCTTGCGTCAATCGGCCATGCGCTATTAGGCGATCCTGTATATGGACGCACGCCCTCCCGGCTTCGGCCGCTTCTTTCCCGGCTTGGTTTCCGCCGTCAGGCATTGCACGCGGCCGAGCTTGGATTCCTCCACCCGGTCGGCGGCCAGCCGCTCCACTTCGCCAGCCCGACGCCCGTCGATATGCGGGAACTGATCGTCGAATTGTGCGTTGAGGGGCAGAATGCCGTGGCTATGTCCAATCTCTAGCATTAGCATCCACTGGTATAATAGATATCAACCCGCGAAGATTCCATGTGTGGTCCCGCCGCCGAACGCCCATTAGGGGTTCAGGCACTGGGGTTCCGACGCGAAGAAAGGAAGTGTTCAGGTGAGTGAACAGAAGAACGCGCTGTCCGTCCCCTCGTTGAACGGGGAAGCCAGCCTCAACCGCTATCTGGCGGAAATCCGCAAGTTCCCGGTGCTGACCGCCGAGCAGGAATACATGCTCGCGAAGCGCTATCAGGAACACCAGGATCCGCAGGCCGCCGCCCAGCTCGTCACCAGCCACCTCCGGCTCGTGGCCAAGATCGCGATGGGCTATCGCGGTTATGGCCTGCCGGTTTCGGAACTGATTTCCGAAGGCAACATCGGCCTGATGCAGGGCGTCAAGAAGTTCGAGCCGGATCGCGGCTTCCGCCTGGCCACCTATGCGATGTGGTGGATCAAGGCCTCGATGCAGGAATTCATTCTGCGCTCGTGGAGCCTCGTGAAGATCGGCACCACCGCCGCGCAGAAGAAGCTGTTCTTCAACCTGCGCCGGATGAAGAAGAACCTCGAGGCGTTCGAGGATTCGGACCTCCATCCTGACGACGTGCGCAAGATCGCGACCGATCTCGGCGTGCCCGAGCAGGAAGTGGTCAACATGAACCGCCGGATGATGATGGGTGGCGACGCCAGCCTCAACGTCCCCATGCGCGAGGATGGCGAGGGCAGCTGGCAGGACTGGCTGACCGATGACCGCCCGTTGCAGGACGAGACGGTGGCCGATGCCGAGGAAGCCCAGTTCCGCCACGAAATGCTGGTGGAAGCGATGGACAGCCTCAACGACCGCGAACGCCACATCCTGACGGACCGCCGCCTGATCGACGAGCCGAAGACGCTCGAGGAACTGAGCCAGGTCTATAACGTCAGCCGCGAGCGCGTGCGCCAGATCGAGGTGCGGGCGTTCGAGAAGCTGCAAAAGGCGATGCAGCGGATCGCCGGCGAACGGCATCTGCTGCCGGCCGGCTGATCGTTTCCCTTCGCGCGGACAAGAACAAAGGCCGGGGAATCTCCCCGGCCTTTTTCGTTAGGAAGCCTGCTTCTCCGCTATGGAGTCAGGGCTGGCTCGCCACCTTCACCGGTGGGATCTGCCCGCCGCCCAGCGCTATGAACAGGCCCACCGTGTCGGTCAGCCGCGCGGCGCGCGCGGTGATGAGCTGCTGGCGCGCCGCCGCCTGCGTGGCCGACGCGTTGAGCACCGACAGCGTGCCGACCGCACCGAGCTGCAACTGGCGCGTGGCGAAGCCCAGGCTGGTGCTGGCCGAGCGGTCTCCCCGGTCCGCCGCATCCAGCGCCGCGCCATCGGTCTGGAGCGCGGTGAGCGCGTTCGAGACATCGGCGAAGGACTGGAGCGCGGTGGCGCGGTAATTGGCCTTGGCCGCTTCCAGCGCGTCTTCCGCCGCGTGCTGCTGGTGGCGCAGTGAGCCGCCGTGGAACAGCGGCGCCCCGATCGAGCCGATCAGCGCCCAGAACGGGTTGCCGCTGGCAAACATGCTGGCGAAGTCCAGCGCCGCGCCGCCGGCGTTCGCGCCCAGCGTGATCGAAGGCAGGCGCGCGGCGATGGCGGTCTTCACGTCTGCCGCCGCGCCTTCCATCGTCGCCGCTGCGGCGACCACATCGGGCCGGGTGGCGACGAGATCGGACGGCAGGCTGAGCGGGAGGTCTGCCGGCAATGCCAGCGCATCGAGCGAGGGCAGGGCGGGCAGGGGGAAACCCGGCGCGACGCCGAGCAGCACCTGCAAGGCGCTGCGGTTGGCGGAGAGCGCGCGGTCCAGCGGAGGCAGCGCGCCTTCGGCCGCCGCCAACGCCGCTTCCTGCGCCGCCACGTCGGCCGCGCCGACCGCGCCCAGCGCCTGCCGCTGGCGCAGCAGGTTCAGGATGTCGCGGTTGCTGGTAACGGCGCTGCGGGCGGCGTCCGCCTGCGCTTCCAGCGCGGCGTTCTGGATTACCGCCAGCGCGGTGTTGCCCGCGACCATGGTCTTCACGCCCGCCAGCCGCGCCTGCTGCGCGCGCGTGGCCGCCTGCGCGGAGCGGATGCGCGAGCGCGTCTCTCCGAACAGGTCGAGCGTGTAGGTCAGGTTGACCTGCGCGGTGTGCAGCGTGAACAGCGAGGGCGTTTGCGTCGGCAGGGGTGACGACAGCACGTTGCCAACGCGCTGGCGCGAGGCCTGGTAGCCCGCGTCGATCTGCGGGAACAGGCCACCCCGCGCCACACGGGTCAGTTCGCTTGCCTGCTTGAGCGTGGCCTGCGCGACCTGGATGTCGTTGTTGGCGGCAAGCGCCTGCGCGACAAGGCCGTCGAGAGCGGGGCTGCCAAACGCCTTCCACCATTCGCCTTCCACCGCCGCGCCCGGATGGACCGCCTGCGCGGTGCCGGACTGGGGCGCGATCGGCGTGTCCAGCACGCTGGCGGGCGCGTTGCCCGCCGGTGTGGGCGGTTGCGGCAGATCGACCTTGACCGGAGCGGCCAGCGTGGGCGTGGCGGTCGCGATCAGCAGCGCGGCCTTGAGCGCGGCGTTCATCAGGGGACGCGTCATGCCGGCACCTCCGTTCCTTCTTCGCCTTCGTCGCCTTCTCCCTCGGCCTTTTTCGCCCAATTGGGCTGCAGGCGGCTGGAGAAACGGTCGATCAGCAGGGGCAGGACCAGCAGGATCAGCACGGGCGCGAGCGTCATGCCCCCGACCACGACGAGCGCGAGCGGCTTCTGCACCTGGCTGCCGATGCCGGTGGAAAGCGCCGCCGGCAGCAGGCCGATCGCGGCGACGAGGCAGGTCATCACCACCGGCCGCAGCGAATTGGTCATCGCGGTCTTGAGCGCCGAGGCACGGTCCGCCCCTTCGTCTATCGCCTGGTTGAAGTTGGTCACCACAAGGATGCCGTCCATCACCGATATGCCGAACAGGGCGACGAAGCCGATCGCGGCGGAGATGCTGAACGCCGTCCCCGTCAGCAGCAGGCCCAGCACGCCGCCGATGATCGCCATGGGGATGACGCTGAACGCCAGGAAGGTATCCCGCAGCGAGCCGAAGTTGGCGTAGAGCAAGCCGATGATGATGACGAGGCTGATCGGCACCACGATTTCCAGCCGCGCGATGGCGTTCTGGAGGTTGGCGAGTTCGCCCGCCCATTCCAGCGAATAGCCCGGCGGCAGCACCACGTGCTTGGCGATGTTCGCCTGCGCTTCGGCCACCGCGCTGCCAAGGTCGCGGTCGCGGACCGAGAACTTGATCGGGATGTAGCGCGACTGGTGCTCGCGATAGATGAACGAGGCGCCGGTCGTCAGCTTGATCTCGGCCAGTTCCGACAGCGGCACCTGGATCGGCGTGCCGTCGGGCGAGGTCGCGCCCACGGTGATGCGCTTGACCGCCTCGATGCTGTCGCGTTGTTCGGGCTTCAGGCGCACCACGATCGGGAAGTGCCGGTCGGTGTGCGGTTCGTAGATGTCGCCGGGCGAGGTGCCCCCGATGGCGGCGGCGACGGTCTGGTTGATGTCGTCGGGCGTCAGGCCATAGCGGGCCGCCTTTTCGCGATCGATGTCGATGCGCACGGTCGGCTGGCCCAGCGACTGGAAGATGCCAAGGTCGGTGATCCCGCGCACCTTCTGCATCTGGTCCTTGATCTGGCTGGCCAGCTTTTCCAGCGTTTCGAGGTCGGGGCCGAACAGCTTGACCGAGTTCGCGCCCTTCACGCCCGAAGCCGCTTCCTCCACGTTGTCCTCGATGATCTGCGAGAACGAGAAGTCGACGCCGGGGTATTTCTCCTGGAACTTCTGCGAGAGCTCCTTGATCAGCTTCTCCTTGTCCATGCCCGATGGCCATTCGTCGAACGGCTTGAGCGGGACGAAGTATTCGATGTTGAAGAAGCCGGTGGCGTCGGTGCCATCGTCCGGGCGGCCGTGGGCCGAAAGGACGGCGGTGACCTCCGGGTACTTCAGCATGTCGCGCCGGATCGACTGCGCGGTCTTTTCGCCCGCTTCCAGCGAGATCGAGGCCGGCAGCGACGCGCGGATGTACATGTTACCTTCTTCCAGGTGCGGCAGGAACTCGATACCGAGCGAGCGCACCCCGATCAGCGCGCCCACCAGCAGCAGGCAGGCGCCGCCGATCGTGAACAGGCGGTTCTTCATCGCGAAAGCCGCCGACGGGCCATAGACGCCACGCATCTTGGTGACGATCCACGTTTCCACTTCGCTCAGCTTGTCGGGCAGCAGCATCGCGGAAAGCGCCGGCGCCACGGTGAACGTGGCGATCAGGCCGCCGATGATGGCATAGGCATAAGTCTTGGCCATCGGGCCGAAGATGTGGCCTTCCACGCCGGTCAGCGTGAACAGCGGCAGGAAGCTGGCGATGATGATCGCGGCGGCGAAGAAGATGCCCCGGCTGACTTCGCTGGACGCGCCCAGCACCGCCGAAAGCCGGCTGGCAAAAGTATAGTGCGCGCCCGTATCCTTGTGGGCTTCCACCTCGTGCGATCGTTCGGCCATGTGCCGGAATATGTTCTCGACCATGATCACGGTCGCGTCGACGACAAGGCCGAAGTCGAGTGCGCCGACCGAGAGCAGGTTGGCGGATTCCCCCTGGAGCGTGAGGATCAGCACGGCGAAGGCGAGGGCGAAGGGAATCGTCGCCGCCACGATCAGCGCGCTGCGCAGGTTGCCGAGGAAGGCCCACTGCAGGAAGAAGATCAGCAGCACGCCCGCGACGAGGTTTTCCATCACGGTATGCGTGGTCACGCCGATCAGGTCCGAACGGTCGTAGATGCGTTCCAGCTGCACGCCGGGCGGCAGCACGCCGGTGGTGTTGATCTTCTCGACTTCGGCCTTGACCGCCTGGATCGTGGGCATGGACTGCGCGCCGCGGCGCATCAGCACGATGCCCTGGACGATATCATCATCGTTGTTGAGGCCGGCGATGCCGTTGCGCGGCAGGTTGCCGATGCGGATCGTGGCCACGTCCTTGACCAGCACGGGGGCATTGCCATCGCGGGCGACGACGACGTCCTCGATCTGGCTGACCGACTGGATCAGGCCGATGCCGCGCACGATGGCCGCTTGCGCGCCGAAGTTGATCGTCTGGCCGCCGACGTTGGCGTTGCTGTGGCTGATCGCCGTGATGACCTGGCCGACGTTGGTGTGATGGGCGACCAGCTTGTCGTGGTCGATCACCACTTCGTAGGAGCGTTCCTTGCCGCCCCAGCCGGTCACGTCGACCACGCCGGGGATGGCACGGAAGCGGCGCTGGAGCACCCAGTCCTGCAGGGTCTTGAGGTCCTCGACCGAATAGCCCGCCGGCGCCTTGATACGGTAGCGATAGATTTCGCCGACCGGGCTGGTGGGTGAAATCTGCGGCACCACCCCGCCGGGCAGCGGCGGCAGCTGGGCCAGGCGGTTGACCACCTGCTGCAGGGCCTGATCGTAGTTGTAGTCGTAGGTGAACTGGATCTTCACGTCCGACAGGCCGAACAGCGAGATCGCGCGGATCGCGTTCATGTGCGGCAGGCCCGACATCTGGACCTCGATCGGGATGGTGACGTTGCGTTCCATCTCCTCGGCCGAAAGGCCGGAAGACTGCGTCACCAGCTCGACCATCGGCGGAACCGGATCGGGATAGGCTTCAATGTTGAGGTTGTAGAACGCGATGCCGCCGGCGACGAGCATCGCGACGAAGAAGCCGACGATCGTCAGCCTTTGCCGCAGGGCGAAACGGACGAGTCTGACCATCAGTCGCCAAGCCCCGCTTCGTTGACGAACAGCGCGCCGTCGGTGATGATCTTGGTGCCCGGCGCGATGCCGGAGGTGATGGTGACGTAGCCGTCATGGCTTTCGCCCACGGTCACGTTCTGCGCCTTGACCCGGCCCTTGCCGAGATAGACCCAGACCCGGGCGGTATCGCCTTCGTTGATCACCGCGACGGCCGGCACCGCCAGCGCGCCGGGCGTGCTGCTGGGCGCCTTGATCGTGAAACTGGCGAACATCTGCGGCTTCAGCGCGCCATCGGCATTGGCGATGGTGGCGCGCACCGGCAGGCGGTGGGTGACGGGATCAAGCTGCGCGCCGACATTGTCGATCACCGCATCGAACACGCGGCCGGGCCAGGCGTTGGTGGTAACGTTGACGTGATCGCCCACCTTCACCCGCGTGGCGTCGCTTTCCGCTACTTGCGCGATCAGCCATACGCGCGACAGGTCGGCGATGACGAAGGCTGGCTGGCTGCCGCCCACCTGCACGAACTGCCCGGCGGAAACCGCGCGGGTGGCCACGACGCCGGAGATCGGCGCGCGCAAGGTGGCCAGCGCGCCGCTGCCGCCGCCACCGCCGAACACCGAAAGCTTGCCGCGCGCCGCCGCCGCCGCCGCATCGGCGACGCGGACGGCCGACTGGGCGCTGGCGAGATCGGCCTGGGCCTGCTGGTAGTCCTTCAGCGCGCCACCGGCGGTCTTGTAGACCTGTTCGGCCCGCGCGGCGTTCTCCTGCGCGACGCGGAGCGACGTGCTGGCCGCCGCGCGCTGCGCCTCGGCGGACATCAGCGCGTTGCGGGCATCGGCGATATCGCCGGTGCGGATGCTGAGCAGCGGCTGGCCCGCGCCGACGCGCGCGCCGGCTTCGACGAAGACGTTCACCACCTGGCCCGAATAGGGCAGGAACACCGGGGTACTTTGCGTGCCGTCCACGTCGATCATGCCGGTGGCGCCGGTGCGGATTTCGCCGTCATCGGCTTGCACCGTCTGGATCTTCATGCTGGCGATCTGACCCTGGGTCAGTTGCAGCTCGCCCGGCGGCAGAGTCGGGGGAGGCGTTTCGGGATGCCGGAAAAGCGCGCGCGCCAGCGTGATCGCGCCGTAGATTGCCACCACGGCAACAACGGCGATGATCAGCAGCCTGATCTGCCGCGACCGGCTGAGCGCCGGAACATCATGTTCGAAAGTCATCGATACCCCACGTCAAAACGCTGTGCGCGCCAAGCATACCATGCCTGCATTACGGCCGCGAAGTGGCCGTCCACACCGTTCCGGGTCAACTTAAACATGCGTAATGTGCAGGCAAGAATCACGGATTTCCGGGCCTTTCAAAGCCTCTTTGCTTGCCGCGTGGCGTCCGGTAAGCAATGGGCATGTTCGAGAGCCTGAAGCCCTCCCGCCCGACCCGCAACCATGGCTTCGCCTATCGCGCCGGCTGGTGGATAGGCCGCGCGATCGTGGCCTTTCTGGTGCTCAGCGTGGGCCTGACGGTGCTGTACAAGTTCGTGCCCGTGCCCGTAACGGCGACCATGCTGATGGACCCCAACGGTTTCACCAAAGACTGGACCTCGCTGGACGCCATCGATCGCAACATGGTCGATGCGGCGATCGCCGGCGAGGACGCCAAGTTCTGCCTCCATTCCGGCTTCGATGAGGACGCGATCCTCACCGCCTGGCGCCGCAACCAGCAGGGCGGGCGCATTCGCGGCGGCTCCACGATCAGCCAGCAGACGGCCAAGAACGTGTTCCTGTGGCAGGGCGGGGGCTATTTCCGCAAGGGGCTGGAAGCCTGGTTTACCGTGCTGATCGAGACGATCTGGGGCAAGCGGCGGATCATGGAGGTCTATCTCAACGTCGCCGAAACCGGGATCGGGACGTATGGCGTCGAAGCCGGCGCCCAGCGGTACTACAACAAGGGGGCGCGGCACCTTTCCCGCATCGAGGCTGCCCGCATTGCCGCCGCTTTCCCGCAACCCAAGGTGCGCGCGGTGACAGGGGCTACCGGCTTCACCCGCCGCCACGGCAACGCCATCGCCGCGCGCGTCAACACGGTTCGCGCCGATTACGACACCTGCGTCTATCGCTGAACGAAGTTGGCAGCGGGAGGAGGCTTGCCGGCGTCTCCCGAGGCATCAGGAGTTCTCCCCGGCCGGGATCGAGTCGGCCGCGAACCGCACCGCCGGCCTGTGCGATGTTGGTTCGACGTTGAGACGACGCGGACCAGTCGTTCCCACCCGCGGAAAGGAGGCCTGTCCAAAAATTCATGAAGCGGCGGGCAGGAGAATAAAGGTGGCGTCCGGATGGCGTCGGCTATGCAAGGCAGGCCGGGAAAATCCCCGGCCTGCCCGCGGTTTCAGTTTCCGGCTTCCTTGACGATCAGCGTGTAATCGCCGCCATCGTCGCCCACGCTGAACGCGCGGACCCGCACGAGCAACTGCCCGCTGGTGCGCGCGGTGATGTTCATCTTCTCGGTGCCCGAGGTGTTGTCGTCCACGGTGCGGCTGGCGGCAAAGCCCGCGCCGTCCTTGCCGTCTTCGGGCTCCAGCGGATCGGGCTGGCCCACTTCCAGCACGGCGTCATAGGGCGCGTTGAGTTCAAGGCGATAGGACCGCCCGGCCACGACCGGCAGGGTATAGAGCCGGGTATCATCGCTGCTGGCCAGCTTGCCCTGAACCGGAGCGCCGGCACGGAGCGCGGCGGGCGGCGGAGGCGGGGGCGGGGCCTGCGTCGGCTGGACCACCACGGTCGCGTCGTTGGTTTCGTCGGACAGCGATTCCAGCTGGATGTAATAGGTGCCCGTGGCCGGCAGCTTTCGCTGGATCTTGGGGTTCAGCCCGTCGCTGTCGTCGTTGTCGGCAATCACTTCATAGCCGCCGCCGGCAACAGGCGCGGCCAGGTGCAGCACGGTATCGCTTTCCGAGGTCGCGGTGATCTTGACCCACTGGCCCGCCTTGCCGGCGAACGACCAGACGCGCGGGGTGCCCTTGCTGATTTTCACGAAATCGCTGCCGCCGATCTCCAGCGGTGTGGCCGGGCGGGGCTGGGCGGAAACAGCGCGCGGGCGCAGCAGGATTTCGCGGGCCACGTCGGCGGCGTCGGTGGCGATCACGTAGCGTCCGGCCTTGGGGGCGGACAGGCGCAGCGTCAGCGTGCCATCGTCCGCGCGCGCCAGGCTGCCGCCGCTGGCGAAGACTTCGCTGGGCAACGGTGCGACGATCCTGCCGGTCGCGTCGCAGGCGGAAAGACCGGTAGCGGGTGTCTTGCTGTCGTGTTCGTCACCGTCGTCGGAACCGGCCGCAGCAACCGGCGCCAGCTCGATCTGGAGGCCTTCGCCGGCCGCGAGATCGACGGCGAAGCGCGGGGCGGAGCCTGCGGGCACCTGCTCAAGCTTGCCCACGGGCAAGGCTCGGGCGCCGTCGGCGGAACAGGCCGCCAGAGCCGGATCGGCAAGCGCGATCGTGGCGAGGGCGAACGAGGCGGAAAGAAGCAGTCTGGTCTTCATTTCGAGAAACGGTCCCATGCGCCGGGTCCGAGATGGAAACCGGCGGCGATGTCATGCCATGAAGCGCGCGCCGATGCAGTGGGGAATCGCACACCGATCCGCACACTATTCCGTTTCGGAGATGTCTGTTTCGCCAACGAAAAACGCGGGAGGAAGCCATGCTTCCCCCCGCGCTTTGCGTGTGCCGTTCTGCGCTGCGATCAGAAGCTGATGCGCGCGCCGATGCGGATGGTGTAGAGCGAGGAGCCGTTGGTGGTCACCAGTTCGTCGGCCAGAATGGTGTCCGGGTTGGGCTGCTCGTACTTGTACTGGGCGCAGGCGTTGCCGCCGTTCGCGACGCAGCTCACCTTCGCCACGACCTTGCGATAGGGGAAGCTGGAACGCAGCTGCTGGCCCCACGAGCTCTTCAGCAGGTTGGTGAAGTTCTCGATGTCTCCGAATACGGAGAAACGCGCGCCGAGCGGCAGCGGCACTTCCTGTTCCAGATGCAGGTCGATGCGAGTGAACGCCTTCGAACGGAAGGCATTGCGCGGCGCAACCTGGCCACGATAGGCGGCAAGGCCAGAACCGTTGATGATCGCGTCGATCCGGTTGGCCGTCGTGGCGCTGTCATACACCACCTTCGGATCGCTCAGGCTGGTCGGGACGTAGAACAGGTACCGGGTGTTGGTGCCTGCCGTACCGAACACGCCAGAACGACCGCCCGAAAGATCCTGCATCGCGTAGCTGTACGGGCTACCCGCACGGGTCGTGCCGAACAGGTCGAGCCGGGTCTTGTAGTCGCCGAAGAAGGCATGTTCGTACGACAGGTTGTACCGGAACGCCCAGCGCACTTCGTCGTTCGCGTGACCCGGCGAAATCGAGTTCGGGTCATAGTACGTCGAGTTGCCGTAGTTCGACGAAGCAATCGACGAGGTCAGCGCACCGGCATCACGCACGTCCTGCCGGGTATAGGCACCGCCGATGGTCAGGCCGAAGTCCCAGGTCTTGTCGAAGCGAACCACACCGATCCAGCTGCGGCCATAGTCGGTGTTGGTCAGCAGCAGGTCCTGCCCCGTGTCACCGGAGTTCGGAACGGCGAGGCCGTTCTGGTAGCGCTGGCGGCCATCGGGCGTCAGCGAACCGGTAAGCACCTTCGAACGCAGGTCGACGATGGTCACCTGGCTGCGGACCTTCGAGTAGAGCAGGTCGGCCCCGAAGTGCCAGCCATCGCCGAGCGGGCCGAGATCGGCGGTGTAATCCGCCGACAGCGTCGCACGCCACTGGTTGGGCATCTTCAGGTTGGGATCGATCGCGTTGATCGTGGTCGTGGCATTGGGGTTCGACGTAAGCGAGCCAGCCGCAGCCTGGACCGCCGCATTCGCCGCGGTGGGGATCACCGTGAACGACGGCGCGTTCAGGATCTGCGAAGCGGTCGCCGCATTGGCACCGGCAGCGGTGCCGTTAAGCTGATACACGCCGCCGTCGGTAACGCGCGCCGTGATCGAGGTATTGATAACGCCGGTGTTCGAGAACGAGTTGCCGATATAGACGTCCGGCGATCCGCCACCGAAGATACCGCCGCCGCCGCGAACGGTCAGGCGCGGCGTGGGCGTGAAAGTGAAGCCAACGCGCGGCTGCAACAGGCCCATGCCTTCGATGGAATAGGTGTTGGGGAAGCCATAGCGCGTGAGGAAGTTCGGGTTGAGCTGCGGGTGCGACGAGGTGCCGTACACGTCATAGCGCAGACCTGCCGTCACGCTCAGCATCTTGTTGACACGCCAATCGTCCTGCAGGCCGAAAGTGTAGGTGTCGTAGGAGAAGTTCGCCGCGGCGTCGTTCGGATTCAGCGTACCGCATTGTTGTAACTGAACGATTGCGCGTTGCCGTTCCGGAAATCCGCAATGCTGTCGAAGTAATAGGAGCCGGCCGATGGATTGACGAACAGGTTGAACGTCTTGGTATGGTTCCATTCGCCCAGCAGGCGGAAGTTGTGATCGCCTGCGCGCAGCTTGGCGGAAATCGACCCACCCCAGGTGCGCACCTGAAGGACGTTAGACTGGCTGGGACCACCCGAACCGATAATGTACTGCGGCGTACCGCTGGGGCAGCTCAGGCTCGCATTCGTCGTCGTCGCGCCACCGGTGCGGTTGGGCGTGTTCGGATCGGCGCAGATCGCGAACTGCGCGGTGCGGCCCATCAGCGGGAACTGGCCGCTGTCATAGGCCTTGTAGAGCGCGCGGAATTCGGTCGAGAACTTTTCCGACCAGTCGGCGTTCCAGTTCAGGATGCCGGCGCGCAGCTTGTTGGGCTTGGTATAGGCGTTGGACGAGAGGCCCAGGTTGGTATTGCCGGTCGTGGTGTTCACGATCAGCGAATCCTTGGTGTACAGGCCGGTCAGCGAAACGCGCTGCGTTTCCGAAAGGTTGGCGTCGAGACGGCCGACGATGCGATCGTCCTTGTCGCCGTCGGTCTTCAGGATGCCACCCGGATCGAAGCTGTACTTGGTCTTCGCGATGCTCTGGATCAGGGCAAGGTCGGCATTGGTCGCGCCGGTGACGGGCGTGCCGGAATTGTCCTCGACGGTACCGGGCTGCACAGGGCGTGCCGCGCGAACGCGCTCGGCCGAAACCATGAAGAACAGCTTGTCCTTGATGATCGGGCCGGAAAGCGTGGCGCCGAAGTCCTTGCTTTCGAACGAGGGCAGCGGGATCCGGCCATCGGGGCGCGTGATATAGGGCGCGGTCTTCTTGCCGGTCAGCGCGTCGGAGCTGTAGGTGAAGAATGCGGTGCCATGCCAATCGTTGGTGCCAGATTTCAGGATCGCGTTGCTGACGCCGCCCTGGAAGAAGCCTTCGCGAATGTCATAGGGCGCGACCTTGGTTTCGAACTGGCCGATCGAATCCAGCGGCACCGGACCGCGGCGGGAAGGCAGAGCGTCGGGGTTCAGGCCGAAGCTGTCGGTGATCGGCACGCCGTCGATGGTGAAGCGGTTGAAGCGCGGGTTCTGGCCGGCGAAGGATACCTGGCGACCGTTGGTCGAACTGGTGTCGAGCGTGGCGAAGGGGTTGCGCGCGGCAAGGTCGCGGATGTCGCGGTTGACCGAAGCCACCTTCGAAATCTGTTCCGAGGTCAGCACGGTCACCGGGCCGGCGGAGAGATTGCCGGCGCCCTTGATGCGGGTCGCGGTCACGATGATCGGGGCGCCCTGGTCTGCGCCGGTTTCGGCGGCGGACAGTTCGATGGGCAGCGAGAAGGTCTGGCCGACGACGGTGTAGACATCGGTCACGGTCGCGCCGGGGTGGCCGGGGGCGGTGACCTTGACGGAGTAGGGGCCGCCAGGACGAAGGCTGTTGGCGGTGAACACGCCGCTACCGTCGGTGGTGGCGCTGGTGATCGTTCCGGTGGGCAGGTGCTCGATGGTGATCGTCGCGCCGGCAATAGCGGTCCCGGCGTCAGTAACCGAGCCGCGCATCGAGGCGGAGGTTTCCTGCGCATAAGCGGGCGTGGCGATGGCGGTCGCCAGCGAAAGGCCAGCCACGCTGGCGGCAAGGAAGAATCTGAACTGCATGTCGAACCCCGTTTTGGACCGGAAAACCAGCCTTTGAGCGTCCATCGCCCGACGTTTTCCGCATCCTTCGCGGATGCGGAATCACCCCTCGGAGCAATGGGCGGGCAACTCTTAGCGGCCCTGCCGGAAGACTCGAACAGGTTGCAGATGACACCGATATTGCAATGTTTAGACATTGTGACGACATGTGCCGACGCACGCGGAAAAAATGTGCGATCTTTGGCGAAGAGAAGACGCAAAAGGTCCTCCCTGCGGTCACTTTGCGTAATATTATTGCATATGTTGCCATACTGCAACGCAGCAGGAATTTTCGATGCAGAGTGGCCTCGCCAATGGAGCGGCGGTCCCCTGGTCAGGAAATTCCGGTCGGGTCGTTGTCCGACACCGTTACCAGCCACTGTCGCGTGCCTTCGAGGCCGATGGCTGTGAGACGGCCGGATTGAAAGGCGCCGGTATCCAGCCCGATGCGGTTGGATTTGAATTCCGGCTCGTCCACGATCGTGTGCCCGTGCACCACCATGAATTCGCGGACCGACCGGTCCTGGAGAAATTCACCACGGATCCAGCGCAGGTCCGATCCGGTCTGCTCGGCGATCGGCACGCCCGGGCGGATCCCGGCGTGGACGAAGAGGTAGTCGCCGATGTGGACGCGTTCTTCCATCGCCTGCAGGAAGGCGATGTCTGCGGCCGGCACGCATGTCGCCATGGCCTTGCGCAGATCCGCCATGGCAGCATGGTCGCCCGCGTCCGGATCTATCTGATAGCTGGCAAGGGTTTCACGGCCGCCGTATCGCAGGAAATGGCGCAGCGTTTTGTCGTCGTCAAAGCTGCCGAGGAACATCTCCTCGTGGTTGCCCTGGACAAGGCGGACCCGGCGTTGCCGGCCCCATGTCCGCGCCGCGTCGATCACGCCGGCACTGTCGGGGCCGCGATCGACCAGATCGCCCAGCAGGATCACCGTGGTTTCGGCGGGATCGCGTGCCGCATCGTCGGCGTCGATCCGCTCGATCATCGCCCGGAACAGGTCGAGCCGCCCGTGAATGTCGCCAATCGCATAGAGGCGCTGGCCTGCGGGGACGGCCGCCCAGGATGTCACGGGGGCCGCATTCGTCGCGGGGCTCCTGAACAGGGAACGAAGCGTGCTGATCATGACTTTCCCGGATTCCAGCAACGAATATGCGCAGTGCCGCGATGCGAAACAAGCGGATTGCGCTTGATGATGCAGAAAAGACACATTCATTTACAATCGGGCAACATCAGGCAATTTTCATCTTGTGCATTGCAGCACGGAAATGCACTTCTCGGCCGGCAAGCCCAAAGCCGGTCCAGATATACGAGACCGGCGGGGCTCCGCAGGCGGGACGACGCGTCAAGAACAAGCAAAAGGAAATGCTCATGCGTACGTCCATCAAGGCCCTTCTGGCCTCGACTCTTCTCGTCTCGACGCTGGCCGCTGCTTCGCCCGCTCTGGCGGACGAGACCGCACCGCCGAGCGATTTCAAGATCACCGGCAGCGCCGCCGTGGTCAGCCAGTACCGGTTCCGCGGCATCTCGCAGTCGAACAACCGCCCGGCGGTTCAGGGTGCGATCACCGTGGCCCACAGCTCGGGCTTCTACGTTTCGACCTGGGGATCGAGCGCCTCGGCCGGCAACAGCACGGTCAACATCGGCGGCACCGAAATCGACGTTTACGGCGGCTACACCCACGGTCTGGGCAGCAGCGGCGTGACGATCGACGCGGGTCTCTATGGCTATATCTATCCGGGTGCGCCGGGCCTCAACTACTACGAAATCTACGGCTCGCTCGCCAAGACGGTCGGCCCGGTCAATGCCAAGGCGGGCGTGTTCTTCGCTCCGAAGCAGACCGTGCTCGATGCGACGCCGACGCACCACAGCACCTATGTCTATGGTGAACTCAGCGGCGGCATTCCGGGCACGCCGATCACGCTGCATTCGCACCTGGGCCACACCGGCGGCGGCTTCAACTACACGAAGCAGTACATCGACTACAACGTGGGTGCCAGCCTCACCTGGAAGAACCTGACGTTCGACGCTTCGGTCGTCGGCACCAACGTCAGCAAGTCGGATGCGGCGGCGGCGCCGTTCGCCGACCAGACCGGCACGGCTTCGCCCTTCGAAACCTATCGCGCGGCCAAGGCCGTGGGCGTGTTTTCGGTAACCGCCAGCTTCTGACCTTCCGGCCGAAAGGCAGGATGACGCGGGGGCCAGCGCCGGAAATCGGCGCTGGCCTTTCGTTTGGGAAAACCTTTCCGCGCACCGCCCTTGGGTTTGGCGGGGAAGGGCACTACCTTGGGCGCGGACGTCCTCCAGACAGAGCGAGTGCCGCGTGACCAAGTATCTGCATACCATGATCCGGGTGACCGACCCGGAGGCCACCATCCGCTTCTTCGAGCTTATCGGCGTGCACGAAGTGCGCCGGATGGAAAGCGAGAAGGGCCGCTTCACCCTGATCTTCCTGGCCGCGCCCGGCGGGGAAGGCGTGGCCGAAGTGGAACTGACCTACAACTGGCCGCCCGAGGACGGCGAAGGCGAAACCTATTCCGGAGGCCGCAATTTCGGCCATCTCGCCTATCGCGTCGAGAACATCTACGAAACCTGCCAGAAGCTGGCCGATGCCGGCCACATCATCCACCGCCCCCCGCGGGACGGGCACATGGCCTTCGTGAAGACGCCCGATGGCATCTCGGTGGAACTGCTGCAGGACGGGCATCTCGAACCGGCCGAGCCGTGGGCCAGCATGCCCAACACCGGCAGCTGGTAAGGCTGACCCAACCGGGAAAACGGAAAGGGCCGCTCCCCGAAAGAGGAGCGGCCCTTTTCATGGGTCCGAGCCCGGCAAGCGAGAGAGGCGTCAGCCCTCGACGTGCTCCGCCAGCACGGTCAGCCCCTTGGCGCTGACTTCGGCGAAGCCACCCTGGACCTGGATTTCCTCCGGCGCGGCGCCCTGGCTCTTGAAGAGCTTGATCGTGCCGTCCTTGACCGTGGACATGAACGGCGCGTGGCCTTCCAGCACGCCGAATTCCCCGTCCGTGCCGGGAACGACGACCATGTAGACCTCGTCCGAACGGACGAGGCGGGCCGGGGTGACGAGTTCGAAGTGCAGCATCTTGAACCTCTTCTCCCCTCCCGCTTGCGGGAGGGGCCGGGGGTGGGCAGGGGTGCGGCACTTGCCCACCCCAAACCCCTCCCGCAGGCGGGAGGGGCTTACCGGAGCATCAGGCCTCTTCGGCCAGCTTCTTGGCCTTGGCGACCGCTTCGTCGATGCCGCCGACCATGTAGAACGCGGCTTCGGGCAGGTGGTCGTATTCGCCGTCCACGACAGCCTTGAACGAACGCACGGTGTCTTCGACCTGCACGAACTTGCCGCTGATGCCGGTGAACACTTCGGCGACGTGGAACGGCTGGCTGAGGAAGCGCTGGATCTTGCGGGCGCGGGCGACGGTGAGCTTATCCTCTTCCGAAAGCTCGTCCATGCCCAGGATCGCGATGATGTCCTGCAGCGACTTGTACTTCTGCAGCGTTTCCTGAACGCGGCGGGCGGTGTCGTAGTGCTCCTGGCCGACGACGGCGGGCGTCAGCACGCGCGAGGTCGAGTCGAGCGGGTCGACCGCCGGGTAGATGCCGAGTTCCGAGATCGCGCGGTTCAGCGTGGTCGTCGCGTCAAGGTGCGCGAACGAGGCGGCCGGCGCCGGGTCGGTAAGGTCGTCCGCGGGAACGTAGATGGCCTGGACCGAAGTGATCGAGCCCTTGGTGGTCGAGGTGATGCGTTCCTGCAGCTGGCCCATGTCCGTGGCAAGCGTCGGCTGGTAGCCCACGGCCGAAGGAATACGGCCGAGCAGCGCCGACACTTCCGAACCCGCCTGGGTGAAGCGGAAGATGTTGTCGACGAAGAACAGCACGTCCTGGCCTTCCTGGTCGCGGAAGTATTCGGCCATGGTCAGGCCCGAAAGCGCGACGCGGGCGCGGGCGCCCGGGGGCTCGTTCATCTGACCGAACACGAGGGCGACCTTCGAGCCGTCCGGCGTCGGGTTGCCGTCGGCGTCCTTGGCGATAACGCCGGCGTCGAGGAACTCGTGGTAGAGGTCGTTGCCTTCACGGGTGCGTTCGCCCACGCCCGCGAACACCGAGACGCCGCCGTGGCCCTTGGCGATGTTGTTGATCAGTTCCTGGATCAGCACGGTCTTGCCCACGCCGGCGCCGCCGAACAGGCCGATCTTGCCGCCGCGCGCATAGGGGGCGAGCAGGTCGATCACCTTGATGCCGGTGACGAGGATCGCGGCTTCGGTCGACTGGTCGATGAATTCCGGAGCCTTGGCGTGGATCGGGGCGGTCTGGTCCGCGCCCACGGGGCCGCGTTCGTCGATCGGTTCGCCGATCACGTTCATGATGCGGCCCAGCGTCTTGGGGCCGACCGGCACCGAGATCTGCGCACCGGTGTTGCTCACCGGCTGGCCGCGGGTCAGACCGTCGGTCGAGTCCATCGCGATGGTGCGGACGGTGTTTTCGCCCAGGTGCTGCGCCACTTCGAGAACGAGGCGGTTGCCGTTGTTGTCGGTTTCGAGCGCGGAGAGGATCGCCGGCAGCTCGCCATCGAAGCTCACGTCGACGACGGCGCCGATGACCTGGCTGATCTTGCCGGTGGAGGTCGCTACTGCGGTGGCCATGGTTCTTTCCTTGCCTTCTGTCCCGATCGTCAGAGCGCTTCCGCGCCCGCGATGATTTCGATGAGTTCGGTGGTGATCGCGGCCTGGCGGCTGCGGTTGTACTGAATGGTCAACTTGTTGATCAGCTCGCCGGCGTTACGCGTGGCGTTGTCCATCGCGGTCATCGACGCGCCCTGTTCGGACGCTTCGCGTTCCAGCAGCGCGCCGAACACCTGCGTGGTGACGTAGCGCGGCAGCAGTTCCTCGAGGATTTCCTCCTCGCCCGGTTCGTACTCCACCACCGCATCAGCCGAGGCGGCGGCGGTGGGGGCGGGAACCGGGATGATCTGCGTGGTCACGGGGTCCTGCGCCAGCGCCGACTTGAACTTCGGCGCCACGAGGTGGGCGACGTCGAACTTGCCCGCTTCGAACATGGCGAGGATCTGGTGCGCGATCGCGCTGGCTTCGTCGAAGCCGGGCGTGCGCACCGTGCTGGTGTCGAAGTTCTCCGCGATAGCCTTGGGATAATCGCGGCGCAGCGGCGCGCGGCCCTTCTTGCCGACGAGGTAGAAGGTCACGGTCTTGCCGGCGGCGATCAGCGCGCGGGCCTGGGCCTTGGCTTCCTTGACGATGTTCGAATTGAGGCCGCCGCACAGGCCCTTGTCGGTGTTGACCACGACAAGCAGGTGGCGCTGGTCGGACCCGGTGCCGCGCATCAGCAGCGGCCCGTTGTCCTGCCCGGCGACCTTGGCGGCAAGGCTGCCCATGACTTCGGCCAGGCGGCTGGCATAGGGGCGCGCGGCCTCGGCCGCCGCCTGCGCCTTGCGCAGCTTGGCCGCCGCGACCATCTGCTTGGCCTTGGTGATCTTCTGGGTCGACTTGACCGAGTTGATCCGGCCTTTGAGTTCCTTCAGCGAAGCCACTCAATTTTCTCCAATTCGTCACCCCGGTGAACGCTGGGGTCCCTATCCACTAGGCCGTACCTGGCGGCACGAGATCCCGGCTTGCGCCGGGATGACGTGTGTTACGCGAACTGCTTGGCGAACGCGTCGAGCGCGGCGACCAGCTTGCCCTTGGCTTCGTCGCCCAGGTCCTTGGTGTCGCGGATCAGGCCGAGCAGGTCGGCATGGCTCGTGCGCAGGAAGCTGAGCAGCTCGGCTTCGTACTCGGTCACGCGGCTGGTCGGCACGGCATCGAGGTAGCCCTGCGTACCGGCGAAGATCACGCAGGTCTGTTCTTCGAAGCCCAGCGGCGAGAACTGCGGCTGCTTGAGCAGCTCGGTCAGGCGCGCGCCGCGGTTGAGCAGCTTCTGGGTCGAAGCATCGAGGTCCGAACCGAACTGCGCGAAGGCCGCCATTTCGCGGTACTGCGCGAGCTCCAGCTTGATCGAGCCGGCCACCTTCTTCATCGCCTTGGTCTGCGCCGACGAACCGACGCGCGACACCGAGAGACCGACGTTGATGGCCGGACGGATGCCCTGGTAGAACAGGCCGGTTTCCAGGAAGATCTGGCCGTCGGTGATCGAGATCACGTTGGTCGGGATGTAGGCCGAAACGTCGCCCGCCTGTGTTTCGATGATCGGCAGCGCGGTCAGCGAGCCAGCGCCGTTCTCGTCGTTCATCTTCGCGGCGCGCTCGAGCAGGCGGCTGTGAAGATAGAACACGTCGCCCGGATAGGCTTCGCGGCCCGGCGGGCGGCGGAGCAGCAGCGACATCTGGCGGTAGGCCACGGCCTGCTTGGAAAGGTCGTCGTACACGATCACCGCGTGCATGCCGTTGTCGCGGAAGAACTCGCCCATGGTCGCGCCGGTGTAGGGCGCGAGGTACTGCAGCGGCGCGGGTTCCGAAGCGGTGGCGGCGATGACGATGGAATATTCCATCGCGCCGTTCTCTTCGAGCTGGCGGACGATCTGGGCGACGGTCGAGCGCTTCTGGCCGACGGCGACGTAGATGCAGTAGAGCTTCTTGCCTTCGTCGGTGCCGGCGTTGACGGCCTTCTGGTTGATGAAGGTGTCGATCGCGACGGCGGTCTTGCCGGTCTGGCGGTCACCGATGATCAGTTCGCGCTGGCCACGGCCGACGGGAACGAGGGCGTCGATCGCCTTGAGGCCGGTCTGCACGGGTTCGTGCACCGACTTGCGGGGGATGATGCCCGGCGCCTTGACTTCCACGCGCTGGCGGCTGGCGGCCTCGATCGGGCCCTTGCCGTCGATCGGGTTGCCCAGCGCGTCGACAACGCGGCCCAGCAGGCCCTTGCCCACGGGCACGTCCACGATCGTGCCGGTGCGCTTGACGGTATCGCCTTCCTTGATCTCGGCGTCCGAGCCGAAGATCACGACGCCGACGTTATCGGCTTCGAGGTTGAGCGCCATGCCCTTCACGCCGTTGGTGAATTCCACCATTTCACCGGCCTGGACCTTGTCCAGCCCGTGAATGCGGGCGATGCCGTCACCCACGGACAGCACGGAGCCGACTTCCGAGACCTGGGCCTCGGTGCCGAAGCTGGCGATCTGGTCCTTGATGACCTTCGAGATTTCAGCGGCGCGGATTTCCATGTTCAGCCTTTCGTAGAACCTGTGGGGCTTTTCAGCCCTTCATCGCCTGGGCGAGAGAATTGAGACGGGTACGGATGGAGCTGTCGATCATCGTGCTGCCGATGCGCACGACAAGACCGCCCAGAATTTCGGGATCGACGCTGGCTTTCACCTTCACGTCGCGCCCTTCGCGTTCCTTGAGCTTGGCCGAAAGGTCGGCAAGCTGCGCGGCGTCGAGCGGGTGCGCCGTGGTCACTTCGGCCGTCACCTCGCCGCGCGCGGCGGCGGCGATCGCCGAGAAGGCGCGCACCACGTCGGGCAGGGCGGACAGGCGTCGGTTGCCGGCCAGCACGCCCAGGAAGTTCTTCGTCAGCGGCGCCAGATCCAGCAGGCTGGCGATTCCCTCGACGACCTTGCCGGCGGCTTCGCGGCTGACTTGCGGGTTGCGGATCAGCGCGGCCAGATCAGCCGATTCGCGGATCGCGGCAGACAGCTTTTCAAGATCGCCTTCCACGGTGGAAACGGCGTCCTGCTCGCGCGCCAGATCATAGAGCGCCGATGCGTAACGCCCTTGCAGACTGGCCGTAATGCCGCTGGAAACTTCCACGCGCTCAGGTCCCCCTTCATTCGGATAAGCCGATTGGGCCACGCACACGCTTTAACACGTGGTAGCCCGCAGACGGGGCGCGCCTAGCAACGTAACCGTCGTATTACAAGATGCGAGTTTCGCGCCTTCGACCTAGGTCGCGCAATCGTATTCGTTACGGATCGTATCGCGCCGGCCGGCTTTGAAACGGACTCTCAGGGCTGTGGCTGGCAGTTGTAGCGCATCCGCTCGTTCGGTTCGGCCGGAAGCAGCGCCTTGATCGCCTGCTGCGCCTCGCCAAAGCGGCGCGCGGCGTCGGTCGGGGCGCCGCACGCCGGGGCTACGATTTTCTTCCGTTCGGCACGCGCCTTGTTCATGTCATCAAGGCTCATCAGGAACCGCTCGACAATGTAGGTCCGCGTCGCCGGGTCGTAACGGTTGACCGAAATCGTCTCCTCACTGTCCGGAACGAGGATTCGCGTCCAGCCGTCCTGGGCCAGCCCATATTGCGCCCGGCCGTTGACGCAGCCGTCCGCGCTCCATGCCAGCGGCACGTCGGTGATGTCCGAAACGGTGACGCGGCTGCGCTGGGTGTCGATCACGCAGACCAGGTGCCCGGTGCCGTCGGTTGCCCCGCCCGATGGCGTGGCGCCGGGCGTCGGGCTGGCGGTGGCGAGGATGTCCTCCGCGCGCGTCTCGATCGATTCGAGCGAGGGGCGCACCAGCCAGGTCACGATCGCGGCCAGCAGCAGCACGCCCCCGGCGCCGCCCGCGATCCGGACGTTGCGTGCCTCGTCGCGCTGCGCGAACAGCAAGGCACTGCCGCCGGCCAGCAGCGCCGCCACCAGCAGCAAGGCCGCCAGCGCCATGCCGTTGTCGCGTTCCGAAAGAACCGCGATTTCCGCATCGCGACGCGCTTTTTCCAGAGCTTTCGCCTTGGTGGCGCTCTTCGCTTCGGCATCGGCGGCCTGGCGGGCCTGATCGCTGGCGGCGCGTTCGCTTTCGGCGCGGTCGAGGTCGGCGATCGAGGTGCAGGGGAGCCCGCTGACGTGGGCTTCCACCTTGGCCTGCCTGAGAAATGCGGCCAGTTCGCGCATCGAAATGGCGAAATAGAACGCCGAATCGGTACTGTTGTCGCTGACGGTGCCGAAACTGTTCACGCCCAGCACGCGCCCGCACGAATCGAACAGCGGTCCGCCCGAATTGCCCGCGCCGATGGGGGCTGTGTGCAACAGCGTGTCGAACGATTTGGACGTGCGCCCGGCCGAAACGTAACCGCGTGCTTTCACGGGGGCCTGCGGCGTCACCAGATCGGCCATCGACAGGCCCTGCGCCAGATCGACGTTGCCCGGATAGCCGACGGCATAGACTTCGGCGCTGTCCGCCGGAGCGCCCGAAAACAGGGTGACCGGCGAAAGCGCGGCCTTGCCGTCGATTCTCAGCAGCGCCAGATCGTTGCGGGGCGAATAGGCGACAAGGCGTGCCTGATAGCCGCTGCGCCCTTCGGCGGGCACCACACCCACGATCAGCGAATCGTCCTGGCGCAGCTGCTCGACGACATGCGCGTTGGTCACCACCAGATCGGGCGCGACGACAAAGCCGCTGCCGTGCGTGATGAGCTGGGCGTCGCTGCCATCGTTCTGGATGATGACCACGCGGACCACGCTCCGGCTCGCCGCCGCGATGTCGGCGGGATCGGCCAGCGCGGGCGCCGGAATGGCGATAAAAGCAAGGAGCAGAAGGGCGATGACGCGGGCGGTGCGGCGGATGCTCGGCATAGCCGAGCGTTCTCGCGCCGTTTTGCTTTGACCGCAAGTTTCGGGAAGCGGCTGCCATGCGATGGCGATAGAAGGGGGCCATGACATCGCCCGAAGCCCTGATCGACAGCACGCCTTACGGGGCCGCCGGAAGCGGCTCTGGCATCGATTTCGACTGGGCCTATGGTGCGTTCGAGCGGCGGGACCGCAGCCTGGACGGGCGGTTCGTTGGTGCGGTGCTGACTACCGGTATCTACTGCAAGCCGAGCTGCCCGGCGCGGCGTCCCCGGCGCGAGAACGTGGTGTTCTATCCCGATGGCCAGGCGGCGCGGGCAGCGGGCTTCCGGGCCTGCCGGCGCTGCCTGCCTGACGAGGTCGGCCGCGATCGCATCGCGGTCGAACGGGCGGTGGCGCTGTTGCAGGAGGAAAACGCGCCCAGGCTTGAGGAACTGGCGGCGCTGGTCGGCTATGCGCCGCACCATTTCCAGCGGCTGTTCAAGCGCGAAACCGGCCTTTCACCCGCCCGCTATGCGCGCGAAAGGCGGGCCGAACGGGCGCGGCGGGCGCTTGAGGCGACGGTCAACGTGACCGAAGCGATCTATGCGGCGGGCTATTCGGCGCCCAGCCGCTTTTACGCGGAAACCGGAAAGGAACTGGGGATGACGCCATCGGCCTGGCGCAACGGCGGCGCGAACGTCGAGATTCACTGGGACATCGCGGAGACGAGCCTTGCGCCCATGCTGCTGGCGGCAACCGCGCGGGGCATCTGCCGGCTTTCGTTCAACGAGGATGAGGCCGATTTGCGCGCCCGCTTTCCCCATGCCACGCTGGTGCGCGGCGGCGATCACGTAGCGGCCCTGCGCGAAGCGGCCATCGCCGCCTGCGACAATCCGGCGGAGATGCCGGACCTGCCGCTTGATGTGGATGGCACCGCGTTCCAGCAGGCGGTGTGGCGCGAACTGCGCCGCATTCCGCCAGGTGAAACCCGCAGCTATGCCGAAGTCGCCGCGGCCGTAGGCAAGCCCTCCGCCGTGCGCGCGGCCGGGTCTGCCAACGGCGCGAACAACGTCGCCGTGCTGATCCCGTGCCACCGGGTGATTCGTTCGGACGGCACGCTGGGGGGCTATGCCTATGGCCTCGACATCAAGCGCGCGCTGCTGGAACGCGAAAGCGCTTGATTCCTGGCAGGGAAGCAGCAGTCCGGGCCGGCAAGGAAGCGGATGACAGCCGCTATTTCAGTGCGCTGTGTTGACCGAGGCCTTGCCGTCCTTCTTCTCCTGATCCCGGTGCTTCTGCATTTCCC
This sequence comes from Novosphingobium sp. LASN5T, assembly GCF_003856955.1. Lineage (NCBI taxonomy): Bacteria > Pseudomonadati > Pseudomonadota > Alphaproteobacteria > Sphingomonadales > Sphingomonadaceae > Novosphingobium > Novosphingobium sp. LASN5T. Next base: position 158,178 of record NZ_RQSI01000003.1, on the reverse strand, counting down.
GCAACGATAGGAGCACGGAGATTCCCGCCTGGGCATTGTGCGGGTCGAAAGCGATGGGCCGGACCACCGCCAGCGCGTTGGTGAAATCGTCATGCCGGGCAAGATCAAAGGCATAGGCGACGCGGATATCCGTCACGTCGGGCGCAAGCTGGAATGCACGAGCCAGCGCGTCCCGAGCATTCTGCGGAGGTGCCTCGCGCCGCAACCCGAAATTCCTGTACCATTGATACAGCACGAGCGGATCGTTGGGATTGCCCGCGTTCGCCCGGCGCAACAGCGTGCCGACTTCCTTCCAGCGCGCGGGATCGTTATTGCCGATGAAGTGCAGATGTTCGGCCTGCGCCTCGGCCTTGTAGAGCAGAGCGCGAACATGCGCTGGATCGAGCGCGAGCACACGATCCAGTGCGTCGGCGGCGCGTTGCCGCAGAGCCGCCTTGGCACTGCTGTCCGAAGCTTCGCTCGCGGTAACGGTGGCGGCGCGGGCGAATTCGAACCAAGCCGACGCGGAAGTGGGGTTGGCCTGCGCGATCAGGGCCAGTGGTTCGACCGCCGAAGCGGCATCGTCGCCGGCCCGGCGCATCAGGCGATAGGGGATGAGCTGCGCTTCCACCGCGTCCAGTTGCTCGATGGCCGGTTCGGGGGCGTCCGAAGCGGGCATATCGAACCTGTAATAGGTCAGCCGTCCCGACCGGTACTTGTCGAGATCCTTGTCCAGCTGGGCCAGATCGCCAAACGCCTGCTGCGCGGCCTCGGGGAGCGCCGTTCCGGTGTTGAGCAGGTTCAGGTAGGCATCCATCTGGCCCTTACGATTCGTGCCGACCACCAGCATGTGGGTCAGCAGCCACGACCGACCATAGCGGAAGTCCAGCTGTTCAGCGTTGCCGCTGAACGACGATTCGCCCAGAATCGACGTGATCGGCACCGGTGTGCTCATGAACAGTCCGTAGGCGCGGTACTTCGGCGGGCGGCCGATTTCGTATCCGCCCTTGGCCGGAAACTCCACGGTCGCCAGCAGTTCGGCAAAGCCTTCGGTGAACCACGCGGGATAGGCACTGACGAAGTTATGCAGCATGAAATAGTGCGTGTATTCGTGGAAAAGCGTGGAGTCCCGGTCCAGATCCAGTTCGTTGCTGGCGCCTTCCCGGTTGGAGAGGATGATGCTGCCCTCGGTGTCCGGCTTGTAGAAACCCGCGGTGGTCTTGGAGCCTCCCATCAGCTTGGCGACGTTTTCCTGCGAGCGCAGGATGTATATGTCGATCGGCGGGGTATCGGGGTCGAATATCGCCTTGTAGCGATCGTTGAGAACCGTTTCGAACTTCTGCGCCTTTTGCGCGAGCATCCGCAGCGCCTTGGGATCGCCGTCGCTGTACATCACGAAATGCGCGGTACGGGCGCGATACCAGGCCGCCGCGTGCGAAGGCACTGTTCCCATCAGCAGCAGTCCGGCGGACGCCAAAACCGCCAACCTTGTGATCCAAATGCGCATTCGCCTTGTTTCCCCCGCCCAAGATCGCGGCAAGTTTCACAAGGTTTCAGCCGTTTGCAACGGGCTTTTCGATCGGATTTAGACGAAGCTGTAAGGATCGATGTCCACGGCCACGCGCACGCCTTGCGGGAAGCGCAACGGGTCCAGCCAGGCACGGATCACGCGCTGGAGTTCGGTGGAGCGGCGCGCGTTGACGAGCAGGCGGTAGCGATAGCGTCCGCGCAGCAGCGAAAGCGGGGCCGGGGCGGGGCCAAGGATCATCACGTCGGGCAGCTCCGGACGGGTGCCGCCGATCGCGCGCGCCGCCTCGCGCGCTTCGGCCTCGTCCTCGCTCGAGACGATGATCGCCGCCCAGCGCCCGAACGGGGGCGCGCCGGCGTCGCGGCGCGCTTCGGTCTCGGCGGCGTAGAAAGCGTCGCGGTCGCCGCTGGCCAGTGCCTCGATCACGGGCGCCTCGGGATGGCGGGTCTGGATCAGGACTTCGCCCGGCTTCTCGCCGCGCCCGGCCCGCCCGGCAACCTGTGCGATCTGCTGATAGGTGCGCTCCGCCGCGCGCAGATCACCGCCCTCCAGGCCCATGTCGGCATCGATCACCCCAACCAGCGTCAGGTCGGGGAAGTGATAGCCCTTGGTCACGAGCTGCGTGCCGACGATCACGTCGATCGCCTTGTTCGATGCCTGCTCCACGAATTCGGCGGCCTTGGCGGGACTTGTCAACGTGTCTGAAGTTACCAGTGCAACCCGCGCCTGGGGAAGGATTTCCGCCACCTCGTCGGCGATGCGTTCCACGCCCGGCCCGCAGGCGACAAGGCAGTCCGGCTCGCCGCATTCGGGGCATTTGTCGGGCGTCGGCACTTCGTGCCCGCAGTGGTGGCAGGCCAGCCGGCGCGACAGGCGGTGCTCTACCAGCCAGGCGGAACAGTTCGGGCACTGGAAGCGATAGCCGCAGTTGCGGCACAGCGTGAGCGGGGCGTAGCCGCGCCGGTTGAGGAACAGCAGCGACTGTTGGCCCTTTTCCAGCCGGTCCTTCAGCGCTTCCACCAGCGCAGGCGCCAGCCAGTGGCCGCACGGCGGCTGCTGTTCGCGCAGATCGACCACCGCGATATCGGGCAGCGACGCTCCGCCGAATCGATCGGGCAGCACCACCCGCTCGTAGCGGCCGGCTTCGGCCATCTGCAGGCTTTCGAGCGCGGGGGTGGCGCTGGCGAGGATCACCGGCACGCGTTCGAACCGGGCGCGCATCACCGCCACATCGCGCGCGTTGTAGCGCACGCCATCGTCCTGCTTGAACGAGATTTCGTGCGCCTCGTCGACGACTATCAGTCCAAGTCGCGCAAAGGGCAGGAACAGCGCGGAGCGCGCGCCCACCACAACGCGCGCGTCACCCCCCGCGATGGCGCGCCAGGCGCGACGGCGCTCGGAGGACTTGAGCGAGGAATGCCAGGTCACCGGCGCGGCGCCGAAGCGCGCCTCGAAGCGCTTGAGGAAACTTTCGGTCAGCGCGATTTCGGGCAGCAGCACCAGCACTTGCTGCCGCTTCCCGATCGCGCGGGCGATGGCTTCGAAATAGGTTTCGGTCTTGCCCGAACCGGTCACGCCATCGAGCAGAAACGGACGGAACGCATGCTCTTCCACCGCCGCCACGAACTTGGCTGCCGCCTCGCGCTGCTGGTCCGAAAGATCCGGCACGGCATGGCGCGGATCGGGCGCGGGGTAGGGGCGGTCGCTGTCCACCAGCACGGGTTCGAGCAGCCCGGCATTGACCATCCCGCGCAGGACGCCGTCGGAAACGCCGGCGATCTCCGACAGTTCGCGGATCGTCGCCTGCTGGTCGATCAGCAGGTCCAGCGCCTGCGCGCGTTGCGGAGTGAGCCGTCCAGTCGGTTCCCGCCCGGTAAGGCGGTATTCGGTGACGGTGCCGCCGCCCCGCAGCGCTGCCGTACTCGAGAGCGCCATGCGCGCAACCGAGGCGATCGGAGCGAGGTAATAGTCGGCGCACCATTCGATCAGCCGGCGGAGCGGCGCGGGCAGGGGCGGCACCGGCAGCACGGCGAGAAGCGGCCGCAGCTTCGAATCGGGAACCTCGGTGCCGGGCAGCCGCTCTGCCTCCCACACCACGCCGATGATCTGGCGCGGGCCAAGCGGCGCGACCACCACCGAGCCCGGCTCCACCGCCATGTCATCGGGCACGCGGTAGTCCAGCGGGCCGAGGGCGGCGTTGAAGACGAGGCAGCGGACGCGGTTCATGCGTGGATGGTTATATGGGGCGGATCGTGCACGGGCAAAGGGGCGCAGCCTCTGGCATGGGGATACACTTGCGCCCGCCACGCGCTATAGGCGTGAGGGAATCACTTTCCGGTCAGGACCACACCCATGAAGTTCTTCGTCGATACTGCCGATACCGCCGAAATCGCCGACCTCGCCGCCACCGGCCTGCTCGACGGCGTGACCACGAATCCTTCGTTGATCGCCAAATCCGGCAGGGATTTCATAGAGGTTACGAAGGAAATCTGCGGTCTTGTCGAAGGCCCGGTCTCGGCCGAAGTGGTCGCGCTCGATCACGAAGGCATGATGCGCGAGGCGGAAATCCTGCGGAAGATCGCCGACAACGTGTGCATCAAGGTGCCGCTGACGATCGACGGGTTGAAGACCTGCAAGAAGCTGACCGGCGATGGCACGATGGTCAACGTCACGCTGTGCTTCTCGGCCAACCAGGCCCTGCTTGCGGCCAAGGCCGGGGCGAGCTTCATCTCGCCCTTCGTCGGCCGGCATGACGATAACGGCTTCGACGGCATGGAACTGATCCGCGATATCCGCCTGATCTACGACAACTACGCCTTCGCCACCGAGATTCTCGTCGCCTCGATCCGCCATGGCGTGCATGTGCTGGAATCGGCCAAGATCGGCGCGGACGTGATCACCGCGCCGCCCGCGGTCATCAAGGGCCTGTTCAAGCACGTGCTGACCGACAAGGGCATCGAAGGCTTCCTTGCCGACTGGGCAAAGACCGGCCAGAAGATCGGCTGAACCGGGAAATGACGCCGCGCGCCTGCCGGGATGGGCGCGCGGCCACTGAAAGAACGCAAAGACCTTGGCCGAAGAAACGCCCCTCGATCAGTTCCGCTCCGTCCTTGCCGGCACCGCCCGCGTGGTGTCGGACGATCCGGAAGTGGACGTCGCGTGGACGGCGGATGCGCCCAGCCAGTCCGGCGCGCATTTCCGCCTGCCTATGCCGGGTCGATCGCTGCCCGCCGCGCAGGTGGCCGAGGCGCGGGGTTTCGCCGATGCCATGGCGTTGCGGCTGCGCCATCACGATCCCGTGCTGCATCAACGCGGCGCGCCGAACGAGGCGGTGGCGCGGGCGTGCTACGACGCGGTAGAGCAGGTCCGGTATGAGGCGCTGGGGTCGAACGGCTATGCCGGGATGCGCGACAATCTGGACGCCGCGCTGGCCACGCGGATGGCGTCCGATCCCATCGCGCGCGCGGCCAAGCCCGATGACGTGCCCTTGCAGGCAGCGGTCGCGCTGTTGCTGCGCGAACGACTGACCGGCCAGCCGATTCCCGCCAGCGCGCAGCTCGGTACCTCGATGGTGCGCAGCTGGATCGAACAGCGCGTGGGCGGCGACTTCGATGCGCTGGCCGCCGCGCTCGAAGACCAGAAAGCGTTCCAGCATCTCACGCTGGACATGCTCCAGCATCTCGAACTGACCCAGGCCGCCAATCCCGACCAGCCCGAGACCGAGGAGGACGAGGGCGAGGATCAGGAAAACGATCGCGAGGACGAGCAGGACAATTCGGAGAGCGACGCCGAGAGCCAGCCGGTCGAGGCCGCGGGCGAGACGACGGAGGGCGACGAGGAAACCGATACCGAGCAGGACATCGAAAGTCCCGAGGACGCGGCCGACGCCGACATGGCCGACGAGGGCGAGGAAGGCATGCTGCCGACGCGCCCGAACCGGCCGTGGACCGACCTGCCCGATGATTTCGACTACAAGGCCTTCACCACCGTCTACGACGAAGTGGTCTCCGCGACGGACCTGTGCGACGAGGAGGAGCTGACCCGCCTGCGCGCCTACCTCGACACCCAGCTCAAGGGGTTGCAGGGCGTCGTCACACGGCTTGCCAACCGGCTTCAGCGCCGGCTGATGGCCCAGCAGAACCGTTCGTGGGATTTCGACCAGGAAGAAGGCTTGCTCGATGCCGCGCGGCTGGCGCGCGTCGTGATCTCGCCGGGGCAGTCGCTGTCCTACAAGGTGGAGCGCGACGTCGAGTTCAAGGATACCGTCGTCACCCTGCTGATCGACAATTCCGGCTCGATGCGCGGGCGGCCGATCTCGATCGCGGCGATCAGCGCGGACATCATGGCGCGCACGCTGGAGCGCTGCGGCGTGAAGACGGAGATTCTCGGCTTCACCACCCGCGCGTGGAAGGGCGGGCAATCGCGCGAGGCATGGCTGGCCGCCGGACGGCAGGCGAATCCCGGCCGTCTCAACGATTTGCGGCACATTGTTTACAAGAAGGCTGATGAACCGTGGCGGCGGGCGCGGCGCAATCTGGGCCTGATGATGCGCGAAGGGCTGCTTAAGGAAAACATCGACGGCGAAGCGCTGCTGTGGGCGCATGCCCGTCTGCTGGCACGGCCCGAGGACCGGCGCGTGCTGATGGTCATTTCGGACGGCGCGCCGGTGGACGATTCGACGCTTTCGGTGAACAGCGCGGGCTATCTCGAGCAGCATCTGCGCAAGGTGATCGACTGGATCGAAAAGCAGTCGCCGGTGCAGCTCGTCGCCATCGGCATCGGCCATGACGTGACGCGCTATTATCGCCGCGCGGTGACGATCATGGATGCCGAACAGCTTGGCGGCACGATGGTCGAACAACTGGCCGACCTGTTCGAGGACGATTGACGCGCTTGTTTTAATCGATCAGTTAAATGCGATGAGCACGCCATCACGCCCCGCTTCCCCGGCCAGCACCGTATCCGAAGCCGTCGCCACTCGCCGATCTGTCCGCCGGTTCCTGCCCGATCCGGTCGATCGGGCCGTGCTGGAGCGCGTGCTGGAAAAGGCGCAGCGTGCGCCGTCGGGCGGCAACGTGCAGCCCTGGAACGCGCTGGTGCTCACTGGCGAGCCTCTGCAACGCCTGTTCGCGCATGTGGCGGCGGTGATCCCTCAAGGCCGTGCGGCCCATGCCCCGGAATACGATATCTATCCGCCGGAACTGTCCGGCCCCTACGAAGCGCGCCGTTTCGGCGTGGGCGAGGTGCTCTATGCCGCGCTGGGCATCGCGCGCGAGGACAAGCGCGGGCGGCTGACGCAGTTCATGGACAACTTCCGCGCGTTCGGCGCGCCGGTGCTGATGCTGATCCACACGCCGCGCACGATGGGGCCGCCGCAGTGGTCGGACATCGGCATGTGGTTGCAGACGGTGATGCTGCTGCTGCGCGAAGAAGGACTCGATTCGTGCGCGCAAGAGGCCTGGGCGGTCTATCAGCGGCAGATTCGCGAATGCGTGGCGATTCCGCAGGATCACATCTTCTTCTGCGGCCTTGCCATCGGGCATGGCGATGCCGATGCTGTCGTCAACCGGTTCCCGGTGCCGCGCGCGCCGCTCGCGGAAGTCCTGACCTTCGAGGGTTTTTGACGGACGCCGCGCCGGAACGTTCCGGTCCGTCGTGTTCATACAATCGCGCCGTCTTTATGCCCGCTACTACGCGAGGCTGTTGGCACCGGCTGGGAAATCCTTCTATGGTGTGCCAGCAAGCATAATTACAAAGCGGGGTCGCGCTTATCTGGCGTGGAGCGACGGCGGCAGCCGTCCGGCCATGGGGAGCGCATATGCGGTATCATTCGGCAGGAGCGGCGACTGGCGCCGCACGCGGAGTCAAGGCGGCGCTGAAGGCGCTGTTGCTGGGCGTGGCAGGTTGCGGCCTGTTTGCTGGCGGCACGGCCCAGGCACAGGGCGACTCCTTGTTGCTCAGGGACAGCTTCCCGCTGGGAAGCGGCGGCGGAAGCGCGCTGTGCCAGGTACAGTCACGCACCGGGGATAGCGCCAACGCCGGCGCGTTCGACCGGACGTGGGCGATCGTGTGCCGCGATTCGGCGCTGCCCGTCGGCTATGTCTTCGCGCTGCGGAACAATGCAGGCGATCCCGCCGTGCGGCTGGCGGAGCGGCGCCGCGCCTCGGTCGATTGCACGGGCGCCCTGCCGGCCGCGCCGGCTTCCTGGTCGCGCGAGGACTGCCGCTGGCGCTCGCCCGAACTCGGTTACGAAGTCTTGCGTGCCGATCGCGGCAAGGTGACCTATATCGTAGAGGGTTTCTCGGCGTATCACGGCGCACTTTCGCTGGCGGTCCGGTCGATCATGGCGGACAAGGCGCTGGACGAACCGATCGAGGTCGCCACGACGTCGATCGACGATTCCGAAGCCTATGCCCGCATCCAGGCGCTCACGCTCGATCCCGCCACGGCCCTGGCCGAAGGCTATCGCCGGAACAATTCGGGCGACTATGCCGATGCTGCCGCCTATTTCGAAACGCTGGACCAGCGGCAGGCGTCGCAAGGCGATGTGCCGATCGATCGCGTCGAATTTCTCGTGAACGCGGCGCTGCAACGCTCCAACCTTGGCCAGTTCGCCGAAGCGGAGGCGCTGTTCACGCGCGCTGACGCCATGCCGGCAGGCACCGCTGCGGTCGAGCGCCTGCGCCGCAATTATGAAGCGATCCACCTGCTCAACCGCGAGAAATACGCCGAAGCGCTCGACCGGCTGGGCGTGCCCTTGCGGACGATCGGAGCGACCGGCGCGGACGCACTGCGCGAGCGGATGGAACTGACGCCATCGGTGGCGCGACGGGTGAATTCCTCCGACAATTCCGCCAGCGCGATCGGCATGGTCGACGACCTCAAGCTGACCGAGGACGAACGCTCCCTGATTCTCGATGCGCAGGCTCTGCACCTGAAGGGATCGGCGCTGCGTCTGCTCGGGCGCAATGACGATGCGCGGCAAGCGCTGCGGCAGGGGCTGGAGCGCGCCATCGCGATCCGCAATGGCCGTGTGGTCTCGATCGTGCGGATGCGTTCGCAGATGATGACCGAGCTGGCCGCGATCGACGAGAGCGAGGGGAAGCTTGCCTCCGCCGAGGCGTTGCTGCGCGGAGCGATGGACATCGTCGGCGTCCAGTACCCCGATACGCGCAGCCTGGCCGTCACGCAGGCCCGGCTCGCGTCCTTCCTAACGCGCCACGGCAAGCAGGACGAGGCGCTTAAGCTTTATCATGATGTCGTGGCCCGCTCGATCGAGCGGCGCAACGGCCTGTCCGGTCTCTCGCGCCAGATGTCGCCCTATCTCGACATGCTGGTCGCGCGCATGGGCACCGATCCGGCGGCGAGCGGTGATTTCCTCGCCGCGTCGCAGATCATTGTCCGCCCCGGCGTGGCCGAAACCCAGGCGGTGCTGTCGCGCGAGCTGTCGGCGGGCAGCGACGATGCCGCGCGGCTGTTCCGCCAGTCGGTCAGCCTTGGCCGCTCGATCGAACGCGCGCGGATGCAGTTCGCCGCGCTGCAGCGGCTGGAGGACGCCGCGTCCCGCAAGGACGAAATCGCGCAGGCGCAGCAGATGATCCAGGATCTGGAGGCGCAGGAGCAGACCACCGTCGTCCAGCTTGCCGCGTTCGCGCGCTATCGCGTGGTGTCTCAGCGCGCCATTCCCGAAGCCGAGCTCAAGGCGGGGCTGGCACCGGGTGAAGCCTATGTGAAGATGGCCGCGCTGGGGCCGGACGTGTTCGTGTACTTCGCCACCAAGGACAAGGCGGTCGCCTATCGCGTGCCCATGACCGGCGGCGAGATCCAGGCAGCGGTCGCGCGGATGCGCGATTCGATCTCCAAGTTCGATGGCCGCCAGTACGTGACCAATCCGTTCGACGTGAAGGACGCACGCGGCGTCTATCGCGCGCTGTTCGATCCTGTCGCTGCCGACATGGCCTCGGTGCATCACCTGATCTTCGAGCCGGACGGGGCGCTGCTCAGTCTGCCGGCGAACCTGCTCATCACCGATGACGCCTCGCTCGCCGCCTATCAGAAGCAGGCGGACAATCCCGCAGGCGATCCGTTCGACATGCGCGGGGTGGCATGGCTTGGGCGTGACCGCATCGTGTCCACGTCGGTTTCAGCGCGGTCCTTCATGGAGTCGCGCAAACAGCCGCTGTCGAAGGCGCATTCAGCCTATCTCGGGCTGGGGCACAATGCCACGGTGTCCGGGGCAGGGGCGATCCAGGTGGCGCGGATGCGCGGCATGGAGGCGGAGATGGACCGCAGCGGCTGCGACTGGCCGCTGGCCGCGTGGAACCGGCCGATTTCGCAGGAGGAACTGGTCAGCGCACAGAAGGTGCTGCGCAACGAAGGCACCGATCTGATGATCGGCGCGGCGTTCTCCGACACCGCGATCAAGGCGCGGCGCGATCTGGCCGATTTCCGTATCCTGCATTTCGCCACGCACGGGCTGGTTACACCTCCGCGGGACGATTGCCCGACCCGGCCCGCGCTGCTGACCTCGTTCGGTCCGGCCGGCTCCGATGGCTTGCTCAGCTTCTCGGAGATCTTCGATCTCAAGCTCGATGCCGATCTGGTGATACTGTCCGCCTGCGACACGGCCGGGCAGGCCGACATCAGCGTAACGCGTGAAACCGGTCTGGCGACCGGCGGCGGATCGGCGCTGGAAGGCCTGGTGCGCGCGTTCATCGGTGCCGGCGGACGCGCCGTGCTGGCCAGCCATTGGCCCGCCCCCGATGACTTCATGGCCACGACCCGCCTGATCGGTGGGCTGTTCGAGGCGGTGCCGGGCGAAAGCTCGGGCGAGGCGCTGCTGAAAGCCCAGCGCAAGCTGATGGACGATGTCGATACCTCGCACCCTTATTACTGGGCGGGCTTCGCGGTGATCGGCGATGCGGCGCGGCCATTGCTGCGCGATGCGGCGCCGGCGGGTGCCGGTTCCGGAACCGCCGCCGGAAGAGTCCGGTAAGCGGATGCCGGAGGCGAAATCGGCCTTGATGGACGTGTCTGACTGGGGCCGCCGCTTTCGGCGCGGCGTGGCGCAGCTTGGCCGCCAGCGTGTGGCCGTGGCGGTGCTGCTGCTGGCGACGGCGCTGTTCGCGGCGTTGTTCAGTTGGCAAATTCCGCTGCTGCGCGATGCGGAAAGCGCGCTCTACGATATTCGGGCGGCCAACTTCGCGCCGCGCGTCGACCCTGACAAGCGCATCGCCATGGTCGTCTATACCGCCGATACCAACCGCGCCACGGGGCAGATATCGCCGGTCGATCGCACCATCCTTGCCAAAGCGCTCGCCCAGATCGACCGCATCGGGGTGAAAGGCGTGGGCATCGACATCCTGTTCGATTCGCCGCAGGACGATGACCCACTGCTCCAGTCGACGCTGAAAGGCATGAAGACACCGGTCTTCCTGGCCTATGCCGACAACCGGACCAATCGCGACGCGATCACCTATGAGCAGGAGCAGGACCTGCGCCGCTTCATCTCGGCGGCGCAGACCGCAAACGTGAAGCCGGCAAGCATCCTGCTGGAAACCGACAACGATGGCGTCGCGCGGGCGTGGCCCATGCAGTATCCGGGGCTGCCGCCGCTGCTTTCGGTGGCGATGACGCAGCATGTGGCAGGGGATGCCGATCCGCGCTTTGCGACGTACATGGGGCCGATCCGTTTCCGGTCCCCGACGGCGAGCGACCGCCCGGTATTCGACAAGATCCCGATCGACCTGCTGGCCGATCCGGAAACCGCGCCGCTGGTCGCCGATGCGATCAAGGGGCGCTATATTCTGATCGGTGGCGATTTCTCGGACTTCGACCAGTTCGATACGCCCTTCACCCGCACCGGCAACCCGGTGACCGGCGAAACCCGCATGATCGGCGTGGAAGTCCATGCCAGCATGCTGGCCCAACTGCTCGACAAGGCGCTGACGCTGCCGCCGCCGGTGGCCATCAAGGTGCTGGCGGCGCTGCTGGCGGTGGGCCTCGGCGCGGTGACGGCGGCGGTGCGCACGCGCACCTGGCTGCTGGCGCTGGCGGTGATCGGGCAATTCGGCCTGTTCCTGGGGCTGCCGTTCCTGATCGAGCGGGCGGGGATGGATACGCTGCGGATGCCCGCGATGGGCTGGCTCGTTGGCTGGCTGATTGCCTATACCGCGATCAGCGCGGCGCTGCGCGCCATCAACGCCGCACAGCGTGAATTCGCGCAAGGGGCGCTGGGCAAGTATCTGCCGCGCTCGGTCGCTTCGGAAATCATGCGCAATCCCGAACGGCTGTCGCTGCACGGCGAAAAGCGTGAGATATTCTGCCTGTTCAGCGATCTCGAAGGGTTCACCAAACTGACTCACGCGGTCGAACCCGAAGTGATCGCCCGGCTGCTCAACGATTATCTCGACCGCCTGAGCGCGGTGGTCCTGCAATATGGTGGCACGCTGGACAAGTTCGTCGGCGATGCCGTGGTGGCGTTCTGGGGCGCGCCGATCGCCTATCCCGACGATGGCGAGCGTGCCGTCCGCGCGGCCTACGCGATGTATCTGGCCGGCGAGGAATTTCGCAAGAACGTGCCCGAAGGCGTGCCCCGGATCGGCCGCACCCGCGTGGGGCTGCATTATGGCGAGGCGATCGTCGGTAACTTCGGCGGGGAAGGCCGCATCCAGTACACCGCACTGGGCGATGCCATGAACACCGCCGCGCGGCTGGAAGGCGCCAACAAGCCGCTGGACACCACTGTTCTGGTCAGCCGGGCGGCGATGGAGCGATCCGGGCTGGACTGGTTCCGCCCGATGGGAACGATCACGCTGCGCGGTCGCGCCACGCCGGTCGACGTGTTCGAACCGCTGCCCGACATGCCCGCCGCGGAACGCGCGGCGGTGGCCGATCTGATAACCGCGCACGACGCCGGGGACAGCGACCGTGTGCTTGGACTCACAGACAAGCTGCTGGAAATGGCGCATTCAGACGATGCAGTGCTCAATCTCCTCCAGAGATTGCAGCATACGCATAAGGGAGAAAGTTATGTCCTTGGCTGACACGAAGACGCGCAAGGCCGTCGTCGCGGGGCTGATGGCTGCGGGATGCCTGTTTTCGGCCGGTTCCGCGCTGGCCCAGGCGATCGTCGTGCGATCGACCGGGCCTTCCGCCGCCGAATATCCGCAAGGGCGCAAGCTGCCCGCCAACGCCAGCGTCACGCTGCGCGCGGGCGATCGGCTGACGGTGCTCGACAAGGCCGGCACGCGGGTGCTGTCCGGTCCTGGTTCCTTCGCGCTCAACGGCGCGATCAACCGCGACGAAACGGCGGGCAGCGCGCTTGCCAGCCTGACCGTGCGGACCCCCGGCGCCCGTGTGCGGACGGGGGCGGTGCGCGGCGCGCCACTGGCGGCATCGACCGCGGAAGCGAACGCGCCCGATAGCGTATGGTATGTCGATGTCAGCAAGGGCGGCACGTTCTGCGTGGCCGATCCGACCGCGCTGGTCCTCTGGCGACCCAATCGCGCGAGCGAAGGCGCGGGCAAGTTGCTCTCCGCCGATGGTTCGATGGCCGACGTCGCCTGGAAGGCCGGCAGCGCGCTGAAGCTTTGGCCGGTGGCGTCAGTGCCGGTGGTGGACGGGCAGAGCTATACCTTCAGCAACCCGGTCGGCCCGACCGTGAATATCCGGCTGAAACTGCTGGCGAGTGTCCCATCCGAGGACATGGCCGTGGCATCGGTGTTTGCGGACAACGGCTGCAACGCGCAACTTGACGTCATCGCCAATTCCGCCGCACCGCAGGCGTCGGGCGGATGAAGGGGGCAGGCACGATGGGCAGGCTGAAAACAGGCAGGCTGAAATCCGCGATCGCGGCCACTGTGCTGGCGCTGGGGCTTTCGGTGTCCGGCATGGCGCTGGCGCAGGTGGTGGTGGTGCGATCGACCGGTCCTTCGGCGGTCAGCTATCCGCCGGGGAAGCGGCTGCCCGCCGGGGCGACCGTGACCTTGCGCGCCGGCGACGTGGTGACCGTGCTGGATCGCGCGGGAACGCGGGTGTTGCGCGGGGCGGGCAGTTTCGCGATGAACACGCTGGCCAGCCGTGATGCCGGCTCGGCGGCGCTGCTGGCGCGCTCGCTCAGCAATCCGGTGTCGGTGCGTGCCGGCGCGGTGCGCGGTGGATTGCCGGCGCAGGGCGGTGAAGGCGGGCAAGCAGCTGAACCCATCCCGGTCAGCATCTGGCTGGCCGATATCGACCAGGGCGGGCGGGTATGTCTGCCGCGCGGCAGCGATCTTTATCTGTGGCGCAAGGCGTCCGAAGCCCGGCGGTTTGTCTGGCTGGGGGAAAGCGCCGGCGGCGGTACCGTGCGGGTCGCCCTGCCGAGCCGGACGGCCGGGGTCGCCTGGCCACGGGCGCAGGTGGAATTGTTCGACGGGCACAGTTACCGGGTTGCGGAAGAAGGCGATCCGAACAAGGGTGTGGACTTCGAGGTGGTGATGCTGGACCCGGAAGCGGTGCCGGCTGACGCCGCCTCGCTGGGAACGCTGCTGCTCGACAACGGGTGCAAGGCCCAGTTCGATTGGCTGGCCGCCAGCCTCGAACAGCTTGACGGGGCTGCACAAGGATAGGCAGGGGATTGCTCCTGCATTGAAAACCACGGCATGGGCGGCACGAGGCCGGATCACGCCACTATTTGACAACCGATAATCATAACAGGGTCGCGCCTGATGGAGTTACGGATCGGATGCCCGATTACGTCGCAGCGCGCCCGTTCGGGAGCGAGCCTGTTTCCGCTGCTGTCCGCCGGCCTGCCGGCGGAGGCAGAGTCCTGTCGGCCGCGCTGGCCGCGGTGCTTCTCGTTCCCGCCGGGCAGGCACTGGCACAGGCGGTGCCGCCGCCCGCGCCCGTCGGCGCGCAGCCGCCCACGCGCGAGGAAATCGAACGTGGCGTAGCCGAAGGCACGCTGAACAAGAGCGGGCCGGTCGCGGTCGACACGTCGGCGGTCGAGCGCGCGCCGTGTCCGCTGTCTTCGCCCGATTTCGCCGGCATCCGCCTCAAGCTGTCGAGCGTGACGTTCGCGGGCATGGACAAGCTCCCGGGCATGGACCTGTCCGACAGCTACCGCGAGTATGTCGGCACCGACCAGCCGGTTTCGATCATTTGCGACATCCGCGATCGCGCCGCCACCAAGCTGCGCGGCGCCGGCTATCTAGCGGCGGTGCAGGTGCCGCCGCAGAAGATCACCGATGGCAACGTCAGGCTGGACGTGCTGCTGGCGCATCTTTCGCGCATCCAGATCAAGGGCGATGCGGGCGCATCCGAAGGCGCGCTGCTGCGCTATCTCAACAAGCTGACTGCCGAGCCGGTGTTCAACACCTATCAGGCGGAACGCTACCTGTTGCTGGCCAAGGACGTGCCGGGGCTGGACGTGCGGCTGGCGCTGCGCCCGGTGGATGGCGCGCCGGGCGAGGTGATCGGCGAAGTCTCGGTCCGGCGCACGCCGGTCTATGCCGATTTCTCGGTCCAGAATTTCGGCTCGAAGGCGGTCGGCCGGTTCAATGGCCTGTTGCGCGCGCAGTTCAACGGGCTGACGGGGCTTGGCGATACCACCACAGTCAGCTTCTTCGCCACGCCCGAATTCCGCGAACAGAAAGTGCTGCAGATCGGGCACGAGATGCGGCTGGGCGGCGAAGGCTTCACGCTGCGCGGGGATTTCACCTATGCCTGGACCAATCCCACCACCGTGGGGGCCAGCCAGTTCCATTCGCGCACGCTGGTCGCCTCGCTGGAGGCGCGCTATCCGTTCGTGCGGCGGCAGGCGTTCAACCTGTCGGCTTCGGGCGGGCTGGATCTGATCAACCAGCAGGTCGATTTCGGTGCGATCCGCTTCAACGAGGACCGGCTGAGAGTTGCCTTCGTGCGGCTCGACCTGAACGGGCTTTCACGCCAGAGCCTGCTCGGCCGCGATGGCTTCACCCCCTATGAACCGCACTGGAACTGGGGGCTGTCGGTCGAGGCGCGGCACGGCCTGTCGATCCTCGACGCCACGAAGAGCTGCGCCGGCCTGTCGCTGGCGGCTTGCGGCGCGGTCACGCCCAGCCGGTTCAGCGGCGATCCCGAAGGGTCGCTGATCCGCGCTTCGGGCGAGTTCGATTATCGCCCGGTCCGCAATGTCACGATCGCGGTGGCGCCGCGCGCGCAATACGCGTTCGACAACCTGCTGTCCTACGAACAGTTCTCCGGCGGCAACTACACGGTCGGGCGCGGGTATGATCCGGGGGCGGCCATCGGCGACAGCGGCATCGGGCTGCGCACGGAACTGCGGATCGGATCGCAATTTCCCAAGGAACCCGGCAAGCCGGCGTTCCAGCCCTATGCCTTCTTCGATGCGGCGTGGATCTGGAACCGCGACAAGGTAGCCGGGGTGCCCGATCCGCAACGGCTGTTCTCGGCCGGCGCAGGCGTGCGCGCCACGCTGTTCGACGCGGTGCGGGTCGATGGCGTGGTGGCGGTGCCGCTGCGCGATACGGTGCTGCAGAAGGTCAAGGGTGATGTCCGCTTCCTGATCAATCTTTCGATCCAGCTCGCCCCGTGGCGGCTGTGAAGGGGGCGTTCCAGATGCGAACGGAAGGCAAGGCCATGGTTCAATCGGCACTCCACGCGGGGCGCAACGCTCCGGCTTCCCGCAAGGCCGGCACGCGCCGGGTTCTTCAGAAGCTGCTCGCCGGCGCATCGACCGGCGCGGCGGCGCTGATCATCAACGCCATTCCGCTGGCCGGGCCGGCCTGGGCTCAAGCCGTCAATGGCGCGCCCACGGTCGTATTCGGGGCCAACGCGCCGGTCCGTGCGGCCGGCAGCGACACGATCACCGTGAACGCGCACGACGCGCTGGTGGACTGGACGGCGACCGACGCGGGCGGGGTGTTCCTGCCCACCGGCAACACGCTGACCTTCAATGCCGATACCAGTGTTTCCGGCGCCTATACCGTGCTCAACCGTGTGAGCTCGTCCGCGGCGGGGGCATCGCCGTTGCAGATCAACGGCACGGTCAATTCCGGCGATGCCGGCCGCATCTGGTTCTATAACCCGACCGGCTGGGTGGTCGGCTCCTCTGGCGCGTTCAACGTCGGCAGCCTGCTGCTGACGGCCAGCCCGGTGACGATCAATACCGGCAATCCCGATGGGCAGAAGTTCGCGGGAGCGAACGGCGCGATCACCCTGGGGCAGGCGCCGAATGCCGGCGCTTCGATCACGGTGCAGAATGGCGCGCAGATCACCACGGTGGCGCCGGGCAGCTATGTGGCGCTGGTTGCGCCACGCGTGGTGCAGGGCGGCACGGTCAGCGCCAACGGGGCGGTCGCCTATGTCGGGGCCGAAGCCGCGACGCTGACGGTGAACAACGGCCTGTTCAACATCACGGTCGATACCGGCACCACCGATGCCAACGGCGTGGTCCATACCGGCACCACCACCGGTGCGGCCGCTACCTTCAGCGATCCCTACCACGGGATCTATCTGGTCACCGTGCCCAAGAACGATGTGACCACGATGCTGGTGTCGGGTTCGCTGGGCTATGCGCCCGCCGTTGCCGCCAACAGCGAAATCGATGGCACGATCACGCTGTCCGCCGGTTACAACGTGTCGGGCGGAAACGTGAACTTCCCCGCGACTCCGGCGGCAGCGGGCGGGCGGATATCCGTCTCCGGGCTCACCACGTCCAACCAGGTCCTCGCGACGGCCAGCGACCGCATCGATGTCGATGCCACCGCCTCGTCCACGAACTTCCAGTCCACCCAGCTCGTCGCCCTGCGCGCGCGCAACGCGGTCGGGCTTTCGGCCGCGGCGGGCCACCAGATCAGCACCGGCGGCATTCTGGAGATCGACGCCACGACCGGCCCGGTTGGCGGCTCGGCGACCATAACCCTCACCGGCGGGGGGCGTCTGGCGGTCGGCAGCGATCTCAACGTGGACGTTTCGGGCAAGGGTGGCATCGAATTCGATCCCCAGAATCCGCAGCAATTCCTGGCGGGCAGCACCGGCAAGGAAGCCAGTGGCGGCTCGATCACCACCACGATCACCAATGGCCAGCTTGCCGTGACTGGCCAGGCGCTTCTGGCTGCCAACGCCTATGGTGGCGCGGGAGCGTTGAACTTCGGCCGTTCCGACGCCGGGACCATCAGTTTCACGCAGAGCGGCGTCAATTCCAGCGTGGAGATCGGCCCGGATGGCGATCGGCAGTGGCTGCGGTTGCAAGCGCTGGGCAGGCCTGACAGCCCGTCTAGCTATTACATCTATACGCTTCCGGTCGCGGGCGCGGGGTCGAGCGCGGGCAACGTTTCGCTGAACGTGGCGGATGGCATCTTCGCGGCCGGCGCCACGTTCCTGGAAGCCGGCTCCAGCACCGCGCTGGGAAGCGACAACGTCCTCTACGATGCCCGCACCGGAAGCGTTTCCGCCAGCTTCGCCAACGGCAGTTTCAGCCTGGGCGGACTCAGCCTGTCCAACGATGCCTCGGCTAGCAAATCCGCTGCCGTCGGCGATGTCTCGCTCACGCTGGATGCCGCGCATCTGACATTCGATGATGCTTCGAACTACGGCCTGTCGCTGTACAGCACCGCAGCTGGGACTGCAGGCGCCGTCAACCCGCAGACCGGCCAGCCCATAGGCCCGAACACTCTGCGGCTGTCTCTGACCAACGGTTCCACGCTGGATACGCCGCAGGGTATCTCGCTCGAGACGTATAGCACGTCTCCGTTCGCGGGCGCATCGCGCACCGGTGACATCGTGGTGAACGTCAGCGGCGCGAGCACGATCGATTCGTCTTACTTTTCGGCCAGCGCTCGTGCGAGCGGGACGAGCAGCGCCGCCACGGATGCCGTTTCGGGCAACATCTCCATCACGGCCAGCGGTGGCAGCGCCATTGCTCTCTCTGGCGCGCTCAGCGCATCCACCGAAGCAACCGGCGCGGAGGATCTGGACGGCGCCGGCAACGGCACCGCGGGCGACATCACGTTGCAGATCGAGGATTCGTCGCTTTCGACGGATTCCCTTTCGCTTACGTCCTCCGGCTATGCGGGGTACAACTATGGCGGAGGTGCGCGGTCGGGCCTTGGCACCGGCGGGCATGTGTCCCTCTCGCTCGATGGCTTCAACGCTTCGCTGACGGCGGGATCGGTCACGCTTGACAGCCTTGGC
The DNA here is from genome assembly GCF_003856955.1 of Novosphingobium sp. LASN5T. Taxonomy (NCBI): domain Bacteria; kingdom Pseudomonadati; phylum Pseudomonadota; class Alphaproteobacteria; order Sphingomonadales; family Sphingomonadaceae; genus Novosphingobium; species Novosphingobium sp. LASN5T. The sequence goes on along the minus strand of NZ_RQSI01000003.1, from coordinate 139,496 downwards.
ACCGCCGTGCGCAATCTCGGTTTCGCGGCCTTGTCCGGCGGCACGGTTTCGGCATTCGCTGCTCCGCCTTCCTCCGGCCATCCGCACGGGGGCGAAGGCGTTGGCGGGACGACCGAATTCACGATCAACGACGGCACCGCGACGATCGATACACTGACCATCTCGGCCAACGGCTTTGGCGGGCAGGGCGACAGTTATGGCTTGACCACCCCGGTCGATGGCGGGGCGGGTACGGGCGGCACCGCTTCGCTCACCGTCATCGGCGGCACGTCCAGCATTGCCAGCCTCACGATCGAGGCGAGCGGACGCGGCGGGGCGGGTTCGTATCAGGACTCCTATGCCGGGATCGACGCTGGCAACGGCGGCGCCGGCGTGGGCGGCAATGCCAGCCTGACGCTCAACGGCGGCTCGCTCGCCAGCAATGCGGTCGTGCTGCGGGCCGAAGGCAATACCGACTATTTCGATGGCTATTCCACCGAAAGCTATGGCCAGGGCGGAACGGTGGATACTGCGCCCGGCAAGGGCGGCACGGGTGGCTATGGTCAGGGTGGCACGGTATCGCTGCTGGTGAACGGGGGCGATCTGATCGACCTGCCAGACGATCCAGACAACCCAACGAACCTGGAAGTTACCCTTTCCGCGGCCGGCCAGGGCGGACAGGGCGGAAACATCTATCAATACGGCAGCGGTGGTTCGTCCGCGAACGCCGGTCTGATCACCGGCGATGGCGGCGCGGCGCAGGGCGGCACGGTCGAACTGACCATCGGGGCGGGGCGGTTCGACGCCACGCGTACCCTGCTCGACAGTTCAGCTCGCGGCGGCCTGCCGGGCGATTTCTCGTCGTATTACTACGGCTCCGGTGGTTCCGGCGGCTATGGTGGCGTGTTCGGCGGCGGTGGACGCGGGGGGGATGCCGTCGGTGGCACGGCCACGCTCACGATCGAATCGGATTTCACGTCGCGCACGCTGGACGGAAACTATCAGACGTTCTCGGTCAATGCCGACGGGTTCGGGCAGTCGGGCCTCAGCGGAACGAGCGGCGGCGGCGGCGGTGATGGCCAGGGCGGATCTGCCACCATCAATGTCACCGGCGGCAACGTCACGCTGTTCTCTCCATACCTTTCCGCCGAGGGCGATGGTGGCGATGGCGGATCGAGCAGCCTTGGGTTCGCCGGCGGCAATGGCGGCATGGGAACCGGAGGCGCGGTCGCCCTGAATGTATCGGGCAATCAGACCGGCGCCACCATCAACAATGTCAACATCAACGCCGACGGGTACGGCGGTCGGGGTGGCCAAGGCGGGGGCCAGATCGACCAGGCGGGCGCGGGCGGCAATGGTGGCGCGGGCAACGGCGGCTCCGCGGTACTGGCGATCAACGGACCATCGTCGCTCACGCTCACCAGTGGCGAGGGCACCTACGGCTTTTCAGCCGACGGCCAAGGGGGCAATGGTGGCCAGGGCGGCAACGCCGGGTTCAGCGGTGGCACCGTGGTCGCCAACGGCGGATTGGGCGGGAATGCCAGTGGCGGCAGCCTGGATATCAGTGTCCGCAATGGTGGCCTGATCGATCTGGGCCGCTCGTATATCGAGGCGAACGCTTATGGCGGTAGCGGGGGCTTCGCTGCGGGCGATATCTTCCCGCAACAAAGCGGTGCATCGCTGGGCGGCAATGGCGGTCAGGCGACCGGCGGGACGGTATCGTTCACCGTGAGCGATGAAGGTTCGCGGCTTCTGGGAACCAGCTTCACCGCCGAGGCGAGCGCATGGGGCGGCGATGGAGCAGGCTCGCTCGGCACCGATGCGACAACCGGCGCCGGCGCGCGGGGTGGCACAGGCGGCGACGCCACGGGCGGCACCATCAACCTTGTTGCCACCCAGGGGGGACAGGTTTCCCTGGGCCAGGAGTATACCGCTAAGTTCCTGGCGAGCGCGATTTCCGGTTTCGGCGGCAGCGGTTCCAACGCCAAGGATGGCACGGGTGCGCGGGGCGGCGATGGCGGCGATGGCGGCGTGGCCACCGGCGGCGGTATCTTTGTCACCAGCGAGATCGGCAGCCGGATCGAACTGGGCGTCGATGGATCGATCACGTTCGAGGCGAATGGCTTTGGCAGCGGCGGTGGTTATGGCGGGAATGGTGCCAGCAACAGCGCCATAGGCGGGAACGGAGGAAACGGGGGTAATGGCGGCGTAGATCGCGAAGGTGTCGGTGGCCAGATTTCTGTCAGCCTCTACGGTGGAAACCTGACGCTGGGCGAAACCGCATTCAATGCCATTGGCACCACGCAGTTCAATTCGCAGGGCGGCTTTGGTGGCGCTGGCGGCCCGGCTGGCGGTACACCGTTGAACCCGATTCCAGCGGGCGCGGCAGGCTATACCGGCTATGGATTTGCCTATGCCTCGTCGGGCGGAACCGTGCGGTTGCTCGTCGCCCCCGATGAGAGCGGCGGCGTCAGCAGCTTCGCGGCCGGAAATACGGCTGTGAACGTCACGGGCCAGTTCGTGTACCCGGGAGGCGAAGGGCCGCCGGTCAATGCCGGACAAGGGGGCAGCGGTTCCTTCTTTATCGAGAACCGCGGCGGTGAAAACGCGGCAACGCTGGACTTCCAGTCGCTGTTTGTCGATGCCTCCGGTTACTATGGAGCCTATCCGTCCGCTTCCATCGTGACAGATGGCGGAGGCATCAATGTCGCCGGCTCGCTAACGCTTCTGGGAGCCGGTCCGGTCAACCTGCAGGCGCTGTCGGGTGGCGTGATCGATATTGGTGACGTGCTGAACATCAACGCTGGCTATGGCCTGGACATCACGGGCGGGGGTGGCGGCTACATCCACGCCAGCAGTTCCAGCCTGACCAATGTCTACGGCACTACCTCGATCTATTCGATCGATTGCGCTGATCAGTCCTGCGCTGTGCTGCGGTTCGATGGAGACCTTACGCACAACGGTTATGGCTTCTCTCTGTCGGACACGGCCACGGTGCAGGCTGGCGGCAATATCGACATCTATGCCACCGGCTTTATCGATGGCGGCGCGCACAGTGGCTATTTCGCTGATGGCGACATCCTTTTGCGTTCCATCGGCACGATCACGCTGCGTAACGCCAGCGGTCTGACGATTACCGCCAACGCGGGCACGCCCTTCGGCTTTTCCAACCCCGCCGACGTGATCCTGGGCGAGGATGACGGCGGTGGCACCATCGCTGCGTCCGATTTTGTCGACATCCGGGCCGGGCGGGACATCCGGATGCCGGCTGGCAACAGCGTGACCGCCGGCTCCACCATTTACATGGGCAGTGGCGCCGATATCCGGATCGCCGAGAACAACAGTCTGCTGGCGAACACCGGCACGTCCGGGCAGAAGCGCCAGGCGGGCGGCGCGCTTCGTGGGCTGGTCAGCGGCACTCCGGGCATCACGCTTTCGGCGGGCACCAATTTCCCGCCGCCAACCAACCCGCCGTCAGTGCCGGCAACGACACTGTTCGTCGGCGCCGGTACGTCGGTTGACGCCGGAGGCGGGGATATCCGGCTCGAAGGGCAAACGATCGATGCGCGGGGCGCGTCCTTCTTCGGCGGCAACTTCTCGGCCGACGTGCTCTCCCCGTCCGCGCCCGCAAGCGCTCCCGAACCGGGCGCTTGCGCAACCGGCTCGATCTGCCTGGGCAACGTCAACGTGGCCAATGCCATCGCGATCGGTCTGGGCGAGGGCGGCGCGCCTCTCGGCTTCCTGGGCGAAGGCACGCTGAATGGCAGCACGCTCGACATCCGTACCAGTGGCACACTAGCGTTCGACGGCGGCTCCGCCGACATCGCTGACACGATAGACTTGCAATCGACCGGCGCGGGCATCGTCCTCACCGGCGCGAACCTGACCGCCGGATCGCTGAACCTGTCGGGCGCGACCGATCTATCGGGCAACGGGATCGTGCAGGCCACGGCCGGGGACATCGGGCTGGGCTTTGGCGGAAACATTGCTGCCGGCAGCCTGATCGCGACCGGGACGCTGACCGGCTACCATGCGGCGCCGACGGCCCGTTTCGTGACGCCGGGTGCCTTCACCGTGCTCGATACGCTGTCGATCGGCGGGAATGCGGCGATCACGGCTACCGGCCCGATCGCGATCGGCTCCACTGTGCTGTCCAACGGCGATGTCGATCTCCTGTCCAGCGGCAGCGTGCGGCTTGGCGCCACGACCGGCGTGCGCAACATCACCATCAGCGGTACGGAGCTTGATCTCGGCACGATTTCCGGGACGGGCGCGGTCAATCTGACGGCCACCGGCGGCCTCACCGGCGCGGGCATCAGCGCGGGCACGACGCTGGTGGGCACCGCCCACGACCTTGACGTGACCAGCCTTTCCGCCGGTGGAAACCTGACGCTGACAGTGGTGAATACGGCGAGGATCGGCAGCGCAACATCTGGCGGAAACATCCTGATCGATCCGATCTCGCTGACCTTCGGCACGATGCAGGCGACCGGTTCGATCACCCTGATCGGTGGCGACATCCGTGGCGGCATCATCGATGCGGGCACGGCGCTGGACGTGACGGCGCAAGGGCTGATCGCGGTCAGTCAGCGTGCGGTGGGGCAGACCATCACGTTCCGGTCGGCCGACCTCGATCTGGGCACGCAAGCAGTACTTGGCACAGCGGCGCGCACCACCGCGATCACGCTGATCAACAATGGCCAGTCGGGCATGTTGCTGGGCGACGGGCTGACCGGCCAGACCGGCTATCGCCTGTCCAACGCGGAGTTCGGCAACATCCATTCGGGCGGCGATCTGACGATCAATGCCGGACCTTCGCTCCAGGTCGGCACGCTTACCGGCATGGCCGGCAGCACCGTTGCGGCCAACGGCGTGTCCACGGATGGCCAGATCGGCGCGACCGGCACCTTGCGGCTGATTACGACGGGCACGGCCTCGTTCGGCGGCGCCGTGACGATGAACGGCATGGCCGGCAATACGCTGGCGATCGACGCCAGCGGTGGCACGTTCATCGACGCGGCAACCGGCTCGATCCGCCTGCTCGAAGGGCAGGGCCGTGGGGGCACGTTGTCCGTTTCGGGCGCGAGCCTTGTTGCGGTGACGGGCGCGGCGCGCACAGCCATTGCGGACCTCACCGATCTCGGTGCGATCAGCAAGCGGCTGGACGCCAACGACGGCGTAGCCGCCGGCCGCACCGTGATCGAGGCGGGCGCGCTGGATGTTGGCGTGGGCCAGCGGTTCCTGGTCCAGAACACGGCGGCCGGCACCGCCTATGACGACCGGCGCGGGCTGGTGGTCGATACGCTGACCATCCGCGCGGGCGGGACGCAGGCGCCCACGCAGATCGCGATCAACGGCATCGTCGGCGGTCAGACCGGCCTTGCCGCCATTCCGCGGATTTCCGTGAATGGCGCCTTTGCGACCGGCTCCACCGTGAACGGGTGCCTGCTGGCCAACCCGGGATCGTGCGACAGCACGCCGAAGCGGGTCGACGATGGCGACGTGCGCAACGTGATCGTCACCTATCTCGATCCGCCTCCGGGCACCAACACGGTGCCCACGGCCGACAGCTTCACGCAGAGCCCGCTGGTGCAGATCAACGAGATCACCCCTCCGGGCTTCGCGCCGCTGATCGACGAACCGGTGACCGGCACGGGCAACGATGACCTGCTGGGCGACGGCCAGTGTCGCGAAGAGGGCGGAAACTGCGCGCGGCCTTGAATGACGGGGCTTGAGCGGCGAGGCCTGAACGGAGACGCTTGACCGGATGGCGGGGGGCGGGGCAAGGGCATGGCCCATGCAACCCACCCCGCCATCCGCCCCGCTCACGCTGTTCAACAGCCTGACCCGCAGCCTTGAGCAATTCCAGCCGGTCCACCCCGGCGAGGCACGGGTCTATTCGTGCGGGCCGACGGTCTACAACTACCCGCACATTGGCAACATGCGCGCCTATGTCTTCGCCGACGTGCTGGGGCGGACGCTGAGCTACAAGGGCTACAGGCTCACCCACGTCATCAACATCACCGATGTCGGCCACCTGACCGACGATGCGGACGCGGGCGAGGACAAGATGGAGAAGATGGCGCGCGCCAGCGCCCAATCCATCTGGGACATCGCGAAGCATTATACCGAAGCCTACTGGGCCGACATTCGCGCGCTCAACATCCGCCAGCCGGCGCACTGGTCGATCGCCACGGACTATGTGCCGCAGATGATCGCGTTCGCCGAAGGCATCGCGGACAAGCACTGCTACGAACTGCCGAGCGGCCTGTATTTCGACGTTTCGACCGTGGCGGACTATGGCCGGCTGGCCCGCGCCGCCACGGAAGAGGGCGAAGGACGCATCGAACAGGTCGACGGCAAGCGCCACCAGGCCGATTTCGCCATTTGGCGCAAGACGCCGCCGGGTGAAAAGCGGCAGATGGAATGGGATTCGCCGTGGGGACGCGGCGCGCCGGGCTGGCATCTCGAATGCTCGGTGATGTCGGGCAAGCTGCTGGGCTTCCCGTTCGACATCCACACTGGCGGCATCGATCACCGCGAAATCCACCATCCTAACGAGATCGCGCAGAACCAGGCGTTCTGCTGCACCAACGGGCTTGACGTGCCGGCCAATTCCGGCGCGAAGGTGTGGATGCACAACAACTTCCTGGTCGAACGGTCCGGCAAGATGTCCAAGTCGTCGGGCGAGTTCCTGCGGCTGCAACTGCTGATCGACCGGGGCTATCACCCGCTCGCCTACCGGATGCTGTGCCTGCAGGCGCACTATCGCAGCGAACTGGAGTTCTCGTGGGAGGGGCTGGCCGCCGCGTTGACCCGGCTCAAGCGGATGCTGATGGCGGTGGGGCAACTGAAAGAGCGCGCACCCGGTGGTCCGGCCGCGGCGCCGGGGCCGAAGTTCGCGCCGTTGCTCGAACGCTTCGATGCCGCCGTGTCCGACGATCTCAACACGCCCATCGCGCTGACCGTGCTGGACGAGCTGATCGCGCTGAAGAAAGTCGATCCGGCGGAGAAGCTGGCCGCGATCGCCGCGATGGACGCGGTACTCGGGCTGGACCTGCTCACGCTCGACCGCGCCGCCTTGCGGCTGCGGCCGAAGGGCGCGGAGATTGCCGAAGTCGAGATCGAGACCATTCTGACCGAACGCAAGGCCGCGCGCGCCGACAAGGACTTCGCGAAGTCTGACGCGCTGCGCGATGAACTGGCGGCGCGGGGCGTCGAGGCGATGGACGGCGATCCGCTGGGCTGGGAGTGGAAGCTCGGCTGATGCGGGCGGTGCAACGCGTCCGGCGATAACGGCGGCACCCCACCATGCGTTCAGGCAGCGCCGACCGTCTGAATCAGTTTCATTGACGAACTCTCCGCGTTACGCTGTCATCAGACAACACCGGGGAGAGAACCGCGTCAATGACCGTGCTCGTGATGAACGCCCTTGCGGCGCCGCTTGTGGAAGGGCATTTGCCCGCCGGTATCGAGCCGCGCTATTTCCGCCACACGGACGAACTGATGGACCTGGCGCCCGAGGCGGAGATCGGCTGGTTCGATCTGCACGACAAGGGCGACATGGCCGAAGCGATCCGCCGCGCGGGCAGGCTGCGCTGGCTCAATTCGATCTATGCCGGCGTCGATGGTTTCCCGCTCGATGTCATGGCGCAGCGCGGGGTGACGTTCACCAACGGGGCCGGGATCAACGCGATCACCATCGCCGAATACGTGATCCTGGGGATGCTCTCGATCGCCAAGGGCTATCGCGAGGTGGTGCGCGCACAGGACCGGCACGAATGGCTGATGGATTCGCCGGGCAAGATGGAACTGGCCGGCAGCCGGGCGCTGCTGCTGGGCTATGGCGCGATCGGCCAGAAGGTGGCGCACCTGCTGAGCGCGTTCGACGTGGACGTGACGGTGGTGCGGCGCACGCCGGGGGAAGGCGTGCTGACGCCGGATGCCTGGCGCGCGCGGCTGGGGGAATTCGACTGGGTGATCCTGGCGGTTCCCGCCACGGGGGAAACGGATGGCATGATCGGGGCGGCCGAACTGGCGGCGATGAAGCCCAGCGCGACGCTGGTCAACGTGGCGCGCGGGTCGGTGGTCGATCAGCCCGCGCTGGTGGCCGCGCTGTCCGAAAAGCGCATCGGCGCGGCCTTTCTCGACGTGACCACGCCCGAGCCACTGCCGCAGGATCATCCGCTGTGGTCGCTGCCCAACGCGCATGTCACCATGCACCTTTCGGGCCGCGCGCAGGACCGGATGTTCCAACGTTCCGTGCAGCGCTTCCTGGGTAACATGCCGCGCTTCCTGGCCGGCGAACCGCTGACGCACGTGGTCGATCTGGCGCGGGGATATTAAGGCGGCGTCTCCGCGCATTGCCGGGTGACTTCGCGCCTGCCGTTTGTTAGGTCTGAGGCCAAGGGACAGGCGCGGAAGCCAGAACGACAACGCCAGCCTGTCCGGGGTCGTATCCGAGTTGGGGAAAGGTCCGCGTCTGGCTGCGCGCGCCTGCTGGGAGCGACCGTTGCATGGCCGAAGGAACTGGCAAGAAAGCGTCCGATCTTTTCGTCGAATGCCTTGAGGAAGAAGGCTGCGAGTACATTTTCGGCGTGCCGGGCGAGGAGAACCTCGACCTGCTCGATTCGCTCTCCCGCTCTGACAGGATCAAGCTGATCCTGACCCGGCACGAACAGGGCGCGGGGTTCATGGCGGCCACCTATGGCCGTCATACCGGCAAGACTGGCGTGTGCATCGCCACGCTGGGGCCGGGCGCCACCAATTTCGTGACGGCCGCCGCCTATGCCACGCTGGGCGGCATGCCCATCCTGATGATTACCGGCCAGAAGCCGATCAAGAAATCCAAGCAGGGCCGCTTCCAGATCCTCGACGTGGTGTCGATGATGCAGCCGATCACCAAGTTCACGCACCAGATGGCGTCTTCCGACAACATCCCCAGCCGCATTCGCGAGGCCTACCGGCTGGCCGAGGAGGAAAAGCCCGGCGCGACGCATATCGAATTGCCCGAGGACATTGCCGACGAATACACCGATTCACGGCCGCTGAAGCGCAGCCTGGTCCGCCGGCCCAACGCGGATGCCAAGTCGGTGCGGCAGGCGGTGCAGGCGCTGGAGGCGGCGAAATCGCCCGTGCTGGTGATCGGTGCCGGTGCCAACCGCACGATGACCAGCCGGATGTTGCTGCAATTCATCGAAAAGACGGGCATCCCGTTCCTGACCACCCAGCTCGGCAAGGGTGTGATCGATGAACGCCACCCCCGGTTCCTGGGATGCGCGGCGCTTTCCGCCGGGGACTTCGTCCACCGCGCGATCGAAGCATCGGACTGCATCGTCAATCTGGGGCACGACGTGATCGAGAAGCCGCCGTTCTTCATGAAGAACGAAGGCGGGCCGACCGTGATCCACGTCTCCACCAAGACGGCCGAAGTCGATCCTGTCTACTTCCCGCATATCGAAGTGATCGGCGATATCGCCAACGCGGTCTGGCAGATGAAGGAGGACATCGTGCCTTCCGGCAGCTGGACGTTCGATCACATGCTGGCCTTCCGCAAGGCGGAGATCGCGCATACCGACAAGCTCGCGGGGGACGCGCGGTTCCCGATCTTCCCGCCGCATCTGGTGCAGCAGGTGCGCGCCACGATGCCGGATGACGGGATCATCTGCCTCGACAACGGCGTGTACAAGATCTGGTTCGCCCGCGGCTATACCGCGTGCCGGCCGAACACGGTGCTGCTTGATAACGCGCTGGCGACGATGGGCGCGGGATTGCCTTCGGCGATGATGAGCGCGATGCTCTATCCCGATCGCAAGGTCATGGCGATCTGCGGCGATGGCGGGTTCATGATGAACAGCCAGGAGATGGAAACGGCCGTTCGCCTGGGCCTCAACCTCACCGTGCTGATCCTCAACGACAGCGCCTATGGCATGATCCGCTGGAAGCAGGCGAACATGGGCTTCAAGGACTTCGGGCTGACTTACAACAACCCGGATTTCGTGAAATATGCCGAAAGCTACGGCGCCAGCGGGCATCGCGTGCAAAGCGCAGCGCACCTTGTCGAACTGCTGGCGCATTGTCGGGATACGCCGGGCGTCCACCTGATCGACTGCCCGGTCGACTATTCGGAAAACGACCAGATCCTGAACAAGGACATCAAGGAACTGTCGAAGGCGCTTTAGGCGCAACCTGTTCCCCTCCCGCTCGCGGGAGGGGCTGGGGGTGGGTATACTCCCGCTCCTGAGAAGGCCCACCCCGGCCCCTCCCGCCAGCGGGAGGGGGGAGTTCGAGATATGGTGCAGTTGAAGGACGTTTATCCGCTCTACCTCAACAACAAGGCGGTGCAGCCCAACGCCGACTTGGAGGTGACCGACAAGTTCACCGGCGAGGTCGCGTTCCGCACCGCGCTGGCCACGCCGGACGTGATCGACGAAGCCATCGCCGGCGCGGTGCGCGCGGCCGAGCCGCTGACGAAACTGGCGAGCTTCGAGCGGCGCGACGTGCTGGACCATTGTGTCGGCCGCTTCCGCGAACGGTTCGACGAACTGTCCTATGCCCTGTGCGTCGAAGCGGGCAAGCCGATCGCCGACGCAGAAGGCGAAGTCGGTCGCCTGATCGACACCTTCCGCATCGCGGCGGAAGAGGCCACGCGCAACTATGGCGAGATTCAGCCGCTCGATATCTCGCCGCGCAGCAAGGGCTACATGGGCATGTGGAAGCGCGTGCCGATCGGGCCGTGCAGCTTCATCAGTCCCTTCAACTTCCCGCTGAACCTGGCCGCGCACAAGATCGCGCCGGCGATCGCGGTCGGCTGCCCGTTCGTGATGAAGCCCGCGTCGATGACGCCGCTGGGCGCGATCATCATCGGCGAAGTGCTGGCCGAATGCGACGTGCTGCCCGAAGGCGCGTTCTCGATCCTGCCGGCCAGCCGCGCCGGATCGGACCTGTTCACCACGGACGAGCGGCTGAAGCTGTTGTCGTTCACCGGCTCACCCGGCGTGGGCTGGGACCTGAAGGCAAAGGCCGGCAAGAAGAAGGTGGTGCTCGAACTGGGCGGCAACGCGGCCGTGATCGTCGACAAGGACGCCGATCTCGACCACGCGCTCGCCCGCATCATCTTCGGCGGCTATTACCAGTCGGGGCAAAGCTGCATCCACGTGCAGCGCGTGATCATCCATGCCGACATCTACGACACGTTTCGCGACATGCTGGCGGCCAAGGTGAAAACGCTCGTCGCCGGTGATCCAAAGCTGCGCGAGACGTTCATCGGCCCGATGATCTCGGCGAAGGAGGCGCAACGGCTCAAGGGCTGGATCGACAACGCCGTGGCCGGCGGCGCCAGGTTGCTGGCGGGCGGCGGGTGCGAAGGCAACATGCTGGAAGCGACCCTGCTGGAAGACGCGCCGCGCGACAGCGACGTCTATCGTGAGGAAGCGTTCGGTCCGGTGGTGATCCTGTCGAAGTTTACCGACTGGGATGCGGCGCTCGATGAAGTCAACGACAGCAAGTTCGGTCTTCAGGCGGGCCTGTTCACCAGCGATCTGCACAAGGTGCTGGAAGCGTGGGACAGGCTTGAAGTGGGCGGTATCGTCGTCAACGACGTATCCAGCTATCGCGTCGACAACATGCCCTATGGCGGTGTGCGGGATTCAGGGCTGGGCCGCGAAGGCATCCGTTTCGCGATGGAAGACATGACCGAAATTCGTAACATGGTTATTCGGCGGGTGTAGTTCGTCTTTATTTCGGCACTGCTGCCCGCGTTCGCGCGGGGTTTCCTAACATGGGACATGCTTATCGGCTACATTGGTTCTTTTAGCCTTGTAACCTTGCCGGGAAAAAGTTTGTCATGGCGTTGGGGTTATGGCAGAGCGGCGGCAGGTAAGACGGGGTATCATGAAGACCATAATTCCTGTTGTTTTGTGCGGCGGCAGCGGCACGCGGCTGTGGCCCAGTTCGCGCAAGGCGATGCCCAAGCCGTTCCTTCCCCTTGTTGGCGACACCACGCTGTTTCAGGCGACCTTGCTGCGCTGTCCACCGGATGCGGGCTTTGGCGATCCGGTGGTCGTCACCGGCACCGCGCACCTCGGGCACGTGGAATCGCAGCTGCCCGATCCGGATCGGACGGCCATCATCGTCGAGCCCGAAGGCAAGAACACGGCCGCCGCCATTGCTCTGGCGGCGCTGCGTCTGCCGGACGACGCGATCATGCTGGTCTGCCCCAGCGATCATCACATCGGCGATCTCGCGGCGTTTCAGGCGGCGGCACAGGCTGCGGCAGCGCTCGCGGCGGATGACTGGCTGGTTTCCTTCGGGATCGCCCCCACCGCGCCGGAAACCGGCTTCGGTTATCTCAAGCATGGCGAAACGATCGGTGATACCGGCGGCTCCAGGGTCGAACGCTTTGTCGAAAAGCCCGATCTTGACCGTGCCCGCCAGTTTCTGGCCGATGGTGGCTATTCGTGGAATGGCGGCATCTTCGCCTTCCGCGCCGGGGCGTTCCTAGCCGAGCTGGCAACGCATCGCCCTGCGCTTGCCGCCGCCGTGCGCGAAGCGGTGGAGAAGGGCGTGGAGGAAGGGCATCGCTTCCATCCCGATGCGGCCGCCTTCGCCGCGATCGAAGGCGAATCGGTAGACTACGCGGTGATGGAGAACACCGTTCGCGCGGCCATGGTGCCGGCGGTGATGACCTGGTCCGACATCGGCAACTGGCAGGCGTTGCACGAGGCGCTGGAGCGCGATGGTGCGGGCAACGCGATCAAGGGGCGGGTGGAACTGAAGGATTGCGCCAACGTTCTGGTGCAGACCGATGGCCCGCGCGTGTCCGTGGTCGGCGCCACAAACTTGATCGTGGTGGTCGACAAGGACGAGGTGCTGGTCTGCACGCCGGAAGGCGCGCAACTCGTCGGTAAGCTGTCGGGCGCGGCAAACCAGTAGCGCTCGCGGGATGGCCCGCAGGGGTTGCGGCACGCGTTGAGGTCCGGTTGATGAAGCTCACCACCCGATCCGTTGAGAAGCCTTGGGGGCGTGATACCCTGCCGGCCCCATTCCCACCGCCGCATGGCGGCGCGCGCATTGGCGAAATCTGGTTCGTGCCGCCGCTCGAACTGCCCTCGCTGCTGGTCAAGTACATCTTCACGTCCGAAAAGCTCTCGGTGCAGGTCCACCCTTCCGATGCGCAAGCGGCCGCCATGGGCGAATCCGATGGCGGCAAGGAGGAGTGCTGGCTGGTGATCGATGCCGAGCCGGGCGCAACGCTGGGAGTCGGTTTCCGCGAAACGGTCGATCGGGAAACGCTGCGCGCCGCTGCGCTGGACGGGTCTATCGAGGATATGCTGGTGTGGCATCCCGTGCAGGCGGGCGATTTCTTCTACATTCCGGCAGGTACCGTCCACGCCATTGGCGCGGGGGTCAGCCTGATCGAAATCCAGCAGAACAGCGACATCACCTATCGCCTCTACGACTACGGCCGCCCGCGCGAGTTGCATCTGGACCGGGGGATGGCCGTGGCGCGGGGCGTGCCGCTCGATCCCGCGCTGCGGCGCGTGATTCCGCCGGAAGGCACCGTGGAGCTGGCCAGCGGGCCTTACTTCACCGCGCATCGCGTCGATGGCGTCCCGGATGCCGCGCTGGCAGATGCCTATGCCGGGCCGTGCCTGATCGTGCCGCGTCGTGGCGAGGCGGTGGTTGAAGGGGAAGCCGTGCGGCCCGGCGAATGCGCCAGCGCCCCCGGTATCGACGCGGTGCGCTTCGATCCCGCAGGGCAGACGATCGTCATTCGTCCTGCCTGAGCAGCCGCGCGGCAAAAAACGCCTTCAATGCCAGCGCCAAAGCGAAATCAGGGCTTGAACCCGAAGGGGTGTCTCGCCTAGTCTGCAATCGCGGGGTCGCATTGCAGCACTACCGGTTCGCGTGGAGTGAAGAGGCAAAAGCTTCCACTCCTTTCCGCTACCGGCAGGAACGAGGGGCAATGCTGGGCAATTCGATCCATCCGAAGCGGCTTTCGACCGCTTTCCGGTCCGTCCCGCGATTGGGTTTTCTGGCTGCGATTCTGTGCGTCCTGATGGCGTGCGCTGCGCTGTCGGCTGCCCTGTTCGTTCCCGCCGCGCCGCTGCAAGCCCAGAACGCGGGCGGCTCACTCCGCGCGCATCAGGGCGTGGCAAGCTGTGCCGGCTCAACCTGCCATGGCCGCAGCGTGGCCGATGGCACGCCGGTGCGGCAGGACGAACTGCTGCGCTGGCAGGAAGAATCCTCGCCCACCGGCGCGCATAGCCGCGCCTATCGCGCCATCGTGGAGCCGCGCGGGCAGGCGATCGTCCGCCGCATGGGGCTGGATGCCGCCGGCGTGCAGCGTGAATGCCTGGGGTGCCACGCCACGCCGGGCGCCGTGCGCGTGGCCGATGGCGTCGATTGCGAAGCCTGCCATGGCAATGCCGGCGGCTGGCTCTCCACCCACTATACCGTCGGCGCCAGCCACGGGCGCAACGTTGCGCAGGGGATGACCGACCTGACCAGCCCGCGGGTGCGCGCGCAGGTCTGCCTCGATTGCCACTTGTCCGGGGACGGCAAGGGGCAGTTCATCGCCCACCGCATCATGGCGGCGGGTCACCCGCGCATCTCGTTCGAACTGGACCTGTTCTCGACGCTCCAGGCCCATCATAACGAGGATTCGGACTATGCCCAGCGCAAGGGGGGCAAGACCAACGGGATGCGGATGTGGGCCGTGGGTCAGGCGGAAGCGGTCAAGCGCTCGCTCGAACTGTTCAGCCAGCCGGGCAAGGCCAGTGACGGCCTCTTCCCCGAATTCACGTTCTTCGATTGCCATTCGTGCCACCGCCGCATCTATGACAGCGACGAGGCGACGGTGACGGCGATGCCCAATCCCGGCCGCCCGATTCACGCGGGGATGCCGCCTTACAACGACGAGAACATGATCATGCTGCTGGCGGCGGCACGGGTGATCGCGCCCGATCTGGCCACCACGTTCGATGCGCGCAGCAAGGCGTTCCACCGCGCGATGGGCGAAGGCCGGCCGCAGACGGTGCAGGCAGCCCAAGCCTTGCGGCAGGCGGCGGACACGCTTTCGACCCGTTTCGCCGGCGCCTCATTCACCCGCGAACAGACCTTCGCGGTGATGGACGCCATCGCCAGCGACGCGGTGTCGGAACGCTTCACCGATTACGAAGGCGCGGTGCAGTCGGTCATGGCGATCGACACGCTGCTCAACGGCCTGGTCAATCAGGGCGCGGTTTCGGGCGGGTCCGCCAACGGCCTGCGCGTGCAGATCAACCAGGCCTATGCGGCGGTGCGAGACCCCAACGGGTTCCAGCCGATCGCTTTCCGCCGTGCGCTGGGCGGGGCCATTCGCAGCATCCGGAGCCTGCGCTGATGCCGGAGTCTGCACGGATGAAGGTAAAGCTGGCCCTGCGTCAGGCGGCTGCTTCCGGTGTGATCGCCAACCGGGCGGTAGCGATTCTGGCATCGTTTTCGCTCGCGCTGGCCGGTTGCGGGGGAGGCGGCGGTTCTTCGCCCGCGCCTTCGCCCACGCCGACACCCACCAGCAGCGCCCGCGTCTATGCCACGCCCGGGCAGGAAGCGCTGACGCCGGACGACGTGAAGAAGATCATCGCGCAAGCGGTGGGAGAGGCGCGCGCGCTCAACTATCCGGCGATCGTCGCGGTGGTCGACCGGGTCGGCAACGTGCTCGCGGTGTTCCGGATGAACGGCGCGCTGACGCGGATGGACACCAGCCGCCGCACCGCCACCGGGGAAATCAGCCCGCGCGAGGTCGATGCGCAGGGGCTGACCGTGGAAGCGACGATGGGCGCGATCGCCAAGGCGATCACCGGCGCCTATCTGTCGAGCGGCGGCAACGCCTTTTCCACGCGCACGGCCAGCATGATCGTGCAGGAACATTTCCCGCCCGCGCCGAACACGCCGGGGCTGGAAAGCGGCCCGCTGTTCGGGGTGCAGTTCAGCCAGTTGCCATGTTCCGACCTCAACACGCGCTATATTACCAACAACCTGGGCGCGGCGGCGTTCATCGGGCCGAAGCGGTCGCCGCTGGGCCTCGCCGCTGATCCGGGCGGGTTCCCGCTCTACAAGAACGGCGTGGTGGTCGGTGGGATCGGCGTCATGGCCGATGGCGATTACGGCTATGACCCGAACGTCGCCGACGTGGACGGCGATCCCGAGGAATACATGGCGCTGGCCGGCATCCAGGGCTTTGCCCCGCCGGACAGCATCGTCGCCAACATGATCCCGGTCGATGGCTCGACCTTGCGCTTTTCGGACGCGCGGGTGGAAGGGCTGCACGCGCTCCAGACCGATTTCAACGCGATCAACAACACCGTGGGCACGCTGGTTCCGGTGAACGGATACTATCCCGGCGGCGTGGTGCTGGCGGGAACGGCCTATGGCACCGAAGCCAGCGGCTACCGCTATGCCACGTCGGGCGAGTTCGCGAACGCCGATGCCTTCGTGCTGACGGACGGATCGGGCAACGATCGCTACCCCATTCGCGGCGGCACCGATGGCGCGGACGTTACCCAGCCGCTTACCGCCGCCGAAGTGCGCGCGGTGCTGGAAGAAGCGTTCAAGGTGATGAGCCGCGCCCGCGCGCAGATTCGCCGCCCCCTCGACAGCCGCGCGCAGGTGACGATCTCCATGGTCGATACCTATGGGGCGCCGCTTGGCGTGGTGCGCGGGCCAGACGCGCCGATCTTCGGCACCGATGTCTCGCTCCAGAAGGCTCGCACCGCCGCGTTTTTCTCCGGGCCGAATGCCGCCGCGCAGTTGACCGGCGATCTTGACGCCGAAATTCCGGCATTCGTCCAGCGCGTGCGCGATTTTCTGGGCGATCAGACCGCGCTGACCGGCAAGGTCGCCTTTGCCGACCGTTCGGGCGGCAACCTTTCGCGCCCGTTCTTCCCCGATGGCGAAGTGGGGCGGCCCAATGGCCCGCTCTCGCGCCCGATTACCGATTTCAGCCCGTTCGCTACCGGCCTGCAGATCGCGCTGGTCAAGGCGAACCTGATCCAGCACGCGGTCTTCGTCGAAGGCTCGCTGAAGGCGCAGGATGTGGTGCAGCAATGTACGGCCGTTCCCGACGCACCCAACGGCAAGAAGCGGCTGGCCAACGGCATCCAGATCTTTCCCGGCTCGGTGCCGATCTATCGCGGTCGCCAACTGGTCGGCGCAATCGGTATTTCCGGTGACGGCATCGATCAAGACGACATGATCGCGTTTCTGGGCGCGAACAACGGCGGGTTGCGCGTGGGCACGATCGGCAACGCGCCCAAGGACATGCGGGCCGATACGATCGTGGTCAACGTGGGGCAGGGCGTGCGGCTGCGTTACGTGAATTGCCCGTTCGCGCCGTTCCTCGACAGCAACGAACAGAACGTCTGCGAGGGCCTGTGATCGAAACCGCCGCCCTGTTCCTGCCTGTGCTTACCGCCACCACGCCGCTGCCGGCTGCGGCTGTCGCGCCCGGCGCCCTGGTTCCGGCTGTGGCGCTGATGCAGTCCGCGCCTGTGTCTGCCGAAACGGCAGGCGGCAGCGCACCGGCGCTGGCGCCGGAGGCAGCAACATCGGGCGCGCCGGAGGCGGCATCACCACCCGCGTTGCCGGGCGGCGCAACAGAAGCGGACGACGCCCTGATCGACGGACGCCGCCGCCCCGGCTTCAACAAGGAACTGCCCGACAAGGTCGACCAGACCAACCCCGGCGCGGTTTCCGCCCCGCCGCCCGAAGCCTATTACGACAAGTACGATGGCGAAGGCCCCGTCGGCGCGCTTGGCCTCGATGTTGGCGTGCCGGATCGCTGGCGCATCATGGGGTCGCTCTGCCCCAAGAAGGACCCGCAGACCGGCGCGCGCGATCGTGCGCTGTTCACGCTGTTCCCCAAGCTGGAATACGTCTGCCATTCCACGCTCGATCCCTTCCACCATTCGCTGCTGAAGGGCGACCATCCGCTGTCGAAAGGCCAGCGCCCGGGCTTCCTCAAGGGTGACGACTGGTTCTTCATCGCCAACGCGGTGTCGGACACGGTGATCGAGCCGCGCACGTTCCCGATTCCCGTGGGCAACCAGACCACCACGCGGCCCAATTCGATCGACGTGTTCGGACAAAGCAACAGCCTGGTCCTGTCGCAGACCTTCATCGCGGGCTTTTCGCTGCTCAAGGGCATGACCGCGTTCAAGCCGCCCGTCATCGAATACCGCGTGGCCGTGGGCGCCAACATCACCCATGTCGAAGTGCCCGAACGCCGCGTGCTCTATGTGGAACCCTCGAAAGGCACCACGCGCACCACCGGCTTCGTCGGCCTGCAGGAAGCCTTCATCGACTACCACATCGGCCGGTTCGATACGAAGCGCTACGATTTCGTCTCGCTGCGCGCCGGCATCCAGCCGTTTCAGTCGGACTTCCGCGGCTTTCTGTTCAACGACAACCAGCTGGGCGTACGCCTGTTCGGCAACCGCGACAACAACCGCTGGCAGTTCAACCTCGCCGCGTTCTGGCGGATCGAGAAGGACACCAATTCCGGGTTGAACGACGTGACGCAGCCGCTGCGCCGCGACTGGATCTTCACCGGCAACATCTACCGCCAGGATTTCCCGTTCGTCGGGCTGACCAGCCAGGTTTCGCTCACCTACAACATGAACCGGGAAAACCGCTACAAGTCGGACAAGAACGGCTTTCCCGCGCGCCCTGCGCTGCTCGGCGATATCCGCCCGCGCCAGTACGACGTGGTCTACATCGGTTATGCGGCGGACGGCCACGTCGGCCGGATGAACCTGACCGCGCAGGCCTATGCCGCGCTGGGGGAGGACCGCAACAGCTTCATCACCAGCCGCCCGGCCGTCATCAAGGCGTTCATGGCGGCGGCCGAAGCCAGCTACGACATCAACTGGATGCGCTTCCGCCTTTCCGGCCTGTGGGCCAGCGGCGACAGCAATCCCTATGACGGCACCGAAGGCGGCTTCGACGCCATCTTCGAGAACCCGCAGTTCGCCGGGGCCGATACCAGCTACTGGATTCGCCAGTCGATCCCGTTCGCGGGCGGTGGCCGCGCGGTGTCGCTCAACGGCCGCAACGGCATTCTCAATTCGCTGCGCACGTCGAAGGAACTGGGCCAGTCGAACTTCCTCAATCCCGGCACGGTGCTGGCCGGGGTGGGGGGGGATTTCGATCTGCTGCCCACGCTGCGCGTCTCCGCCAACGTGAACCACCTGTGGTTCCAGAACACCCGCATCCTGCAGGTCCTGCGCAACGAGGGCTCGATTCCCAACAGCATCGGCTGGGATACCTCCGTTTCCGCGATCTGGCGGCCCAACGCCTCGCAGAATCTGGTGTTCCGCCTGTCGGGCGCCGTGCTGCACGCCGGCAGCGGTTTCCGTGACCTCTTCGCGCAGGAAGGTGGCGGCAGCCGCTACTACTCCGTCCTCGCCAACGCGACACTGGCCTTCTGATGACCCAGCCTTCCGCCTTCCGCCGTCCTGCCGCCCTGTTTCGCCGGCTTCGCGCCCTGCCGCTGGCGTGGCTGCTCGCCGCCTTGGCCGTCCTGGCCGTGCCCAGCGCGCTGTGGGCCTCGGGCGAGGAAGTGCCGCAGAAGGTCAAGTATGTCCGCGCCCCCGCCGCCCCGCGCGGCCAGCCGGGCGATACGGCGGAGGAGCAATGGGCCTTCGTCGACCAGAAAAACGCCGGTTGCGTCAGCTGCCACACCGCCAGCGATCACAAGACCATGCACGCCAGCCCGGCGGTGGTGCTCTCCTGCGTCGATTGCCATGGCGGCAACAACCAGGTCGTCGCGGACCGGAGCTGGAACCGGGGCAGCATGGAATACGTGGGCGCGATGAAGGACGCCCACGTCCTGCCGCGCTTCCCGGTGGCGTGGGGCTGGCCTTCCTCGGCCAATCCCAAGCGCTCCTACGCGCTGCTGGCCAAGGAAAGCCCGGAATTCATCCGCTTCGTGAACCCGTCGGACTATCGCGTCGCCCGCGATTCCTGCGGGGCCTGCCACATGAACATCATCGAGGCGTCGGAACGTTCGCTGATGTCCACCGGCGCGATGCTGTGGGGCGGCGCGGCCTATAACAACGGCATCGTCCCCTTCAAGAACTACATGTTCGGGGAAAGCTTCACCCGCCAGGGCGAACCCGCGCTGCTCAAGTCCGCGTCGAAGGAAATCGGGCCGGACGGGAAGCCGATGTGGGGCACCGTCACCCCGCAGGAAAAGGCGCGCGGCGCGCTGCCCGTGCTCTATCCGCTGCCGCGCTGGCACACGATCCCGCCGGCGGACGTGTTCCGCGTGTTCGAGGATGGCGGTCGCACGATCAACCCGCAGTTCCCCGAAATCGGCCTGCCCAACTCGACCGGTCTGATCCAGCGGCTCGACGAGCCGGGCCGCCCCGATCTCAAGCAGTCGAACCGCGGCCCCGCCACGGGCCTGCGCGTCGCCATTCCGGTGCTGAACATCCACAAGACGCGCCTGAACGACCCGTTCCTGTTCCAGATGGGCACCAACGATCAGCCGGGCGATTACCGCTCCTCGGGCTGCGCCTCGTGCCACGTCATCTACGCCAACGATCGCGAGCCGCGCCACAGCCTGAACTATGGCAAGTGCGGGCGCGACGGGCAGACGATCACCGCCGATCCCACGATCAACTCGCTGCGCGAAGGCCAGCACCGTGCCGGCAAGTACGGCAGCTATGACGCGGCGAAGGAAGAGCACAAGACGCGCGTGCGCGGCACCGTGTTGGGGGGGCAGGGCGGCTATCTGCAGGCCGATGCCAGCGATTCCGCCGCGTCCAAGGACCTGGCCGGCGACTGCGCGCGCGCCATTGCTTCGGCGGAACAGCTCACGTTCTCGCCCGCTGCCGGCGTCGCGCCGCACGGGTCGATGGACGCGCACGCCATGGGCCAGGCCGAAGCGCACGCGACGGCCGGGCTCGACAAGGCGGGCCATGCCGTGCCCGCCCCTGCCGGCGGTCATGAGGGCGGTCCGGTGGCGATGCAGGACCGCGAACGCGGCCACCCGCTGGTCCACGCCTTCACCCGCGCCATCCCCACGGCGCAGTGCATGAACTGCCACATGCACCAGCCCAACATCTTCCTGAACACCTACCTCGGCTACATCATGTGGGACTACGAATCCGATGCGGATTCGATGTGGCCGGGGCCGGAGAATCGCGCGCCGAAGCCGGCGGGCATGTCCGACGCGGACTACCAGCGCATCTTCAAGAAGCAGTTCCACCCGAACATGGCCGAAGCGCGCGAGATTCTCGATCGCAATCCGGAAGCGGCCTCGACCCATGGCCTGTGGCGCGACGTGGAGTTCCTGCGCAACGTCTATGACCTGAACCCGCAGCTCAAGAACACGCAGTTCGCGGACTACCACGGCCACGGCTGGAACTTCCGCGCGATCCTGAAGCGCGACCGGCGCGGCAACCTGCTGGACGATGAAGGCGATATGTCGAGCTACGGCACCGACAAGGCGCACATCGTCAATCCGGACGATCCGGAAAAGTGGCGCAAGAGCGGTGCCAATGGGACCATGGAGGGCAAGTTCGTCGAGCCGGGTCCCGACAATCCCGGCAAGGCGGTCCACATGATGGACATCCACGCCCAGCTCGGCATGCAGTGCGCCGATTGCCACTTCTCGCAGGACAGCCACGGCAACGGCATGATCATGGGCGAAGTGGCCAACGCGGTGGAGATCGGCTGCAAGGACTGCCACGGCACGCCCGACGCCTATCCCACGCTGATGACGTCTAACCTCGCCGCGCCGCCCAAGGGCAACAACCTCAGCCTGCTGCGCAACGCCGACGGCCAGCGCCGGTTCGAATGGATGAAGGCGGCCGACGGGCGCCGCGTGCTGATCCAGCGCTCGATCATCGATCCCAACCTCTCCTGGCGGGTCAGCCTGGTGAAGGATTCGGTCGACGCGCGCTTTGCCGGCAAGGTCGATGATCTGGGCAAGCCGATCTTCAATCCCAAGGCGGCGCGGGCCAAGCTGATGGCGAAATCCGCTGCGCAGGATGGGGTGTACAAGTTCGGCACCGGCGTGCCCAAGGAACAGCGCGCCCACCGCGATGACGACATGGCGTGCTTCACCTGCCACCTCTCGTGGACCACGTCGTGCGCCGGCTGCCACCTGCCGATCGAGGCGAACTGGAAGTCCACCACGCACAAGTACGAAGAGGACTACACCCGCAACTACGCGACCTATAACCCCCAGGTCGCGCGCGACGACATGTTCCAGCTCGGCAAGCACCAGCGCAACAAGACCTCGGGTTCCGATCCGGTGCAGTTCGACAAGGACGGCAACCCCGTCAGCGGCAAGGCGATCACCGCGCCGATCCGCTCGTCCTCGGCGCTGATCCTGTCGTCCACCAACATCAACCGCGAACGGATCTACGTGCAGCAGCCGCCGATCTCGGCGATCGGCTATTCCTCGCAGGCGTTCGCGCCGCACTTCCCGCACACCGTCCGCAAGAACGAGACCAAGCAGTGCACCGACTGCCACCTCAGCCAGCAGGACGATAACAACGCGATCATGGCGCAGCTGCTGCTGCTCGGCACCAATTACGTGAACTTCGTCGGCATGAACGCCTGGTTCGGGCTGGACGGCGGGTTCGAGGCGGTGCGCGTCACCGAATGGGACGAGCCGCAGGCGGTGATCGGCAGCTATCTCCACCGCTATGCCTATCCGGACTACTGGAAGCAGCACGTCGAGAAGAACGGCCGCGAGCTGAAGGACTGGACGCGCGGCGGGGTGATCGACGGCAAGCTCTCCGAAGAGACCAAGGGACGCGAACAGTTCACCAACGTCACCAAGGGCACATCGGACGCGGTCCGCTGCCTGCAGATGCGGGGCGAATACATGTTCGTGGCCGAAGGGAAGGGCGGCTTCCGCGCCTATGATATCGCCTCGGTCAGCAACAAGGGTTTCTCGGAACGGATCACCACTGCGCCGTTCTCGCCGCTGGGGCATGACACGCATGTGGATACGAAGAACGCCACCTGCATGGCGCTGCCCACCAACCAGGCGATCGCGCCCACGCGCAACACGCCGGAGCTGCGCCATCTGAACCAGGAACAGCCGTTCTCGCCGATCTACCACTACGCCTTCGTCACCGATGCCGTGGAAGGGCTGATCGCGGTCAACGTCGATACGCTGGCCGATGGCGAGTTCCGCAACAACTTCTTCCGCCGCGCGCTGACGTTCAATCCGGACGGCGTCCTGACGGGGGCGCGGCACATCACGCTTGCAGGTGACTATGCCTATATCGTCACCGACAAGGCGCTGGTCACCGTCCACCTCCCCAAGCCCTGGTCGCCGGGCAAGCCCTGCGAGGCGAGCGAGGAGAAGGGCGGTGAGACCTGCCTCGATCCACGCGTCACCTCGGTCGTGCCGCTCAAGGACCCGCGCTCTACGGCTGTGCAGTTCCGCTACCTGTGGGTGACGACGGCCAACGGGCTTGAGCTGATGGACGTGACAAACCTGGCGCGGCCGGTGCCGGTGCCGCAGGCCACCGTTCCGCTGGCCGATGCCCGCCGCGTCTATGTCGCCCGCACCTATGCCTATGTCGCGGCCAAGGCGCAGGGGCTGGTGATCGTGGACGTGACCGCGCCCACGCGCCCGGCGATCCAGCAAGCGTTCACCGCCGACGGGCAGTTGAACGATGCCGAGGATGTGATCGTCGCTTCCACCAACGCCTCGCTGTTCGCCTATGTCGCGGACGGGCGGAACGGGATGAAGGTGGTGCAGCTTACCTCACCGTCCAGCCAGCCGAACTTCTACGGCTTCTCGCCCGAACCCCGGCCGGAACTGATCGCGTGGGCGCACACGCCCAGCCCGGCGCTGGCGCTCTCTAAGGGGCTGGATCGCGATCGCGGCGTGGATGAAACCGGCGGGCAGATCGCCATCTTCGGCCGGCTGGGATCGCGTCCGTTCAACCGTGCTGAGATGGAGGAACTGTTCCTCAACGATCGCAGGGAACCGTTCCGGGTCTCGAACGCTGTCGACATGAATCTCTGGGTAGGGGCGACAACTGCACCGCAGCTGATGGCCCGCACCGACCGCTAGTTTGCGCTTCTGACGGTTTGTGGAGAGGAATGGCCGCGCACCGGGGTTTACCCGGGCGCGGCCCCTTGAGCGTTCAGGCCCCGATCGGTTTCACGATGCTTCCAGCAACAGGATGTCGATGTCCAGCTCCAGCCGCGGGGCGGGCAGCAGGGTGTGGTCTGCCCGCGCCACGCTGGCGTCGGCCACCAGATGGCCGGGGATGTGGAACGGGTGATCGGGCAGCACTGCGATCAGGTGTTCGCCGTCCTCGATCGCCTCGGCCTCGTCGAAGCGCAGCGTGAAGCTGTGGCGCGCGCCGGAAAAGGTCACGCTGGCCCACGGCGTTTCGCGTTGGCTGACGAGGATGGCGCGTGCGCCCGCCAGGGCGCTGAGGGCGTGCCATAGCCGCTCGCCTGCGGTGCGGTGGTGGCGGGCCGGGCGAGAGGCGCGCGGCGCGTCCCGAAACAGGGCATGATCAACCAGCATGGGCATCGCTCGCGAAGGTCTCCGGCTTGTAGTTGTTCATGAAATGTTCTACGCGGGAGATCATTTCGGGGCGGGGTTCGCGTCCGTTGCGCATGTCCATGACCAGGCGGGGGTCGTGCGCGGCCATGCGGCCGAACCGAGTCACCGGCATCCCGGTGCGCAGCAGGAATTTTTCGATCTTGCGGATGAGCACGGTGCAATCTCCCTCGCGAATCCATTTAGGATTTTTCTTATGTTGACGGACAAATCCTACAAATCTAGGAAAAATCCTTCGACAATGGTGGGTGCATGACCGGAACCGATCTTCAGGCCCGTGCACGGGAGCGTCTGCTGGAGCTTGCCGGCGGGCGCGGCGTTAGCCTTTCGGCGCTCTCGGGCCTGCTGGGGCGCAATCCGGCCTATCTCCAGCAGTTCGTGCGCAAGGGCAGTCCGCGCAAGCTGGAGGAGGACGACCGCCGCGTTCTCGCCAATTTCTTCGGCGTGTCGGAAAGCGAGCTCGGCGCGCCGGCCCATGCGGCTTCGGGAAGCGCGGTCGCGGTGGGCGGCGTCGCCCGCGCGCTGGTCGATTGGGCGGATATTCCGCGCCTGCCGCTGGGGGCCTCGGCGGGTCCCGGAGCGCTGGCGCGGGACGAAGCGCCATCGGGCCAACTGCGCTTCTCGGCCCGTTGGCTCAAGGCCCAGGGGCTCGATCCCGTCGCGCTGTCGGTGATCGCGGTGGAAGGCGATTCGATGGAGCCGACCTTGCGCGACGGGGACGAGATTCTCGTCGATCGTACGCCGCGCGCGTTGCGTGCCGGTATCCACGTCATCCGCCTGGACGACATGTTGCTGGTCAAGCGCCTCGAACCCGGCCCTGCCGGCACTATGCGTGTGATCAGCGACAACCCGGCCTATCCGGCCAGCGAACGCGCGATGGGTGAGGTCGACGTGGTCGGACGCGTGGTGTGGAAGGGCGGGCGCCTGTAGCGCGCCGATTATGGCACGGTGGGTGGCTCGTCCCTTGCCAAGCGCCACGCGACCCGCCATTTCCCTTTGCATGACCGAAACCGCCGCGCGGCCGCCGATGAAGGTGGCCATCATCCCCGTCACGCCGCTGGAACAGAACTGCACGCTGGTGTGGTGTACCCGCACCATGAAGGCCGCGTTCATCGATGCCGGCGGTGATCCCGAGCGCTTGAAGGCGGCGATCGCCAAGGCGGGCGTTACTATCGAGAAATTGCTCGTCACCCATGGCCACATCGATCACTGCGGCGTGACCGGCATTCTCGCAAAAGACCTGGGCGTGCCGATCGAGGGTCCGCACGAGGCGGACCGCTTCTGGATTTCGCGCCTGGACGAGGACGGCAAGCGCTGGGGCATCCCCGGAGAGCCGTTCGAGCCGGACCGCTGGTTGCAGGATGGCGAAAAGGTCACGATCGGCGAACTGGAGCTGGACGTGATCCACTGCCCCGGCCACACGCCCGGCCACGTCGTATTCTATCACGCGCCCTCGCGGTTCGCGATCGTGGGCGACGTGCTGTTCCAGGGCTCGATCGGCCGCACCGATTTCCCGATGGGCAACCATCAGGATCTGATCGATTCGATCACGCAGAAGCTGTGGCCGCTCGGCTCCGACGTCACGTTCGTGCCCGGTCACGGGCCGACCAGCACGTTCGGGCGCGAGCGCCAGACCAATTCCTACGTCAGCGATTACGTGCTGGGATAAGCAATGGGCCGGCCGGGCTATGCGCGCGGCGGGCCCGTAATCGGTCAGGCGTCCAGCACGATCGAAACCGCCCAGACGGCAAGGCATAGTTGCGTCAGCATCGTGGTCAGCGTGCCCACACCGCGCAGGAAGCCCAGCGGGCCGCCGTCCATGCCGATGCCGTGCGCCACGCGGCCCAGGATGAAGATCGCGGCGGCGCCCAGCAGGAAGGGGTTGCCGGCGCGCGCCAGCTCGATCCCGCCTACCATCACCAGCACCACCGGCGCGTTTTCAATGAAGTTCAGCTGTGCGCGCATCCGGCGGATCAACGCTTCGTTGCCACCGTCGCCCACGCTGATGCCGGTGGCGCGGCGCACCATGCCGACCCGAATGGTAAGCCAGATATTCAGCAGCGCGGCGGCGGCGGCCGTGCTCAATGTGACAGGCAGGATCATCCTCTCGTCCACTCCCCTTGTTGTCCGCACGATTGCTAGCCCTGTTGCGCTTGCAAAGCACGAGAAATTCCGTATAGGCGCGCCTTCGCCCGCGATAGGGGCGACTCCCGACTTGCCGTTCCGCCGCATACGCGCGCAGGGGTTGTGCGGAAGGCTTGTTTTCCCTATCGCGCCCGTAACAAACAGTTTCGCAAGATCAGGAACAGGTGCCGAAATGGCCGTCCCCAAAAGAAAGACCTCGCCGTCCCGTCGCGGCATGCGCCGCAGCCACGATGCGCTGAAGGCGGAAGCATTCCACGAATGCTCGAACTGTGGTGAACTGAAGCGTCCGCACATGCTGTGCAACGCCTGCGGTCACTACAACGGCCGCGAAGTCATCGCCGTCGGGCTCTGATCCCATCAATTGGGGGGTATTCGCACAATGAGCCTGCCGCGTATCGCTGTTGATGCGATGGGCGGCGATGAGGGCGTGCGCGTGATGGTCGAAGGCGCGGCGCTGGCCCGTCGTCGCCATGATCGCTTCAAGTTCCTGCTGGTCGGGGACGAAGAACGCATCAAGCAGGCTCTCGAAAACCACCCTAATCTGCGCGCGGCGACGGAAATCCTCCATGCGCCCGATGTCGTCTCGGGCGATGAGAAGCCGACTCAGGCACTCCGCCGCGCGAAGACGACGTCGATGGGGCTCGCCATCGACGCCGTGAAGCGCGGCGATGCCGGCGCCGCCGTCAGCGCGGGCAACACCGGCGCGCTCATGGCGATGGCCAAGCTTTCGCTGCGCACCATGCCGGGTATCGACCGGCCCGCGCTTGCGGCGCTGCTCCCCACGATGGGCGAGCACGATCTCGTCATGCTTGATCTTGGCGCGAACACCGAATGCGACGCGCGCAATCTCGTCCAGTTCGCGATCATGGGCGCGGCCTATTCGCGCATCGTCACCGGGCTGCCGGCGCCGCGCGTGCGCCTGCTCAATATCGGCACGGAAGAGACCAAGGGCACAGAGGAACTCCAGGCCGCCGCGCAGCAGCTCAAGGAAGCCAACGCCAGCCTCGCGATGTCGTTCGATGGCTATACCGAGGCGGACAAGCTGTCGCGCGGGGACGTGGATGTGGTCGTGACCGACGGCTTCTCGGGCAACATCGCGCTCAAGGCGGTGGAAGGCGCGGCCCGCTTCGTGGCGGACCTGCTCAAGCGCAGCTTTGCCAGTTCGCTGCGGTCCAAGGTGGGCTTCCTGATCTCCCGCCCGGCGACCGAACTGCTCAAGCATCATCTTGACCCGAACAACCACAACGGGGCCGTGTTCCTGGGCCTCAACGGGATTGTCGTAAAAAGCCACGGCGGCGCTTCGGCGCTGGGCGTGGCCAATGCCGTGGCGGTCACCGCTCGGTTGCTGGAGGAAAATCTGACCGAGCGTATCGCGGCCGACCTTGCCAGCGTCGGTGCTGAGACCATCCGTTCCTCCAGCCGCCGCAAGACTGCCGCCGCGCAAGACGAGACGGCGGCGTGATGATTCGATCGGTGATTACGGGCAGCGGTTCGGCGCTGCCGCAACGGTCGGTCTCCAACGCTGAACTGGCAAAGATGGTCGATACGACCGACGAATGGATCGTCGAGCGCACGGGCATCCGCAACCGCTACATTGCCGGGGAAGGCGAAACCACATCGAGCCTGGCGACCGATGCCGCCCGTCGTGCGCTGGAAGCGGCCGGCGTCGATGCCTCGCGCGTCGACCTGATCGTGCTCGCCACGGCAACGCCGGACCAGACGTTTCCCGCCACGGCCACGATCGTCCAGCACAACCTGGGCTGCAACGGCGGCATCGCGTTCGACGTGGCGGCGGTCTGTTCGGGCTTTCTCTACGCGATGGCCACTGCGGACAGCATGATCCGCACGGGGATGGCTAAGTGCGCGCTGGTGATCGGCGCCGAAACCTTCACGCGCATTCTTGACTGGGAAGACCGCACCACCTGCGTCCTGTTCGGCGATGGCGCCGGCGCGCTGGTGCTGGAAGCGCGCACGGTGGCCGATGATGACCGGCAGGCGCCTGGGATCATTGCCTCGCGGCTTCATGCCGATGGCCAGCACAACCAGTTGCTTTATGTGGATGGCGGCCCGTCGACCACTGGCACGGTCGGCAAGGTGCGGATGAAGGGGCGCGAGGTGTTCCGCCATGCCGTTGTCAATCTTGCTTCGGTGCTGGAAGAGGTGCTGGCGGCATCGGGTTACGCGCCGTCCGACATCGACTGGGTGGTGCCGCATCAGGCGAATTTCCGCATTCTCGACGCGACCGCGCGCAAGCTGGGGCTGCCGGCGGAAAAGGTCGTGGTCACGGTGGATCGTCATGCCAATACCAGCGCCGCCTCGGTGCCGCTCGCCTATGACACCGCGGCGCGCGATGGAAGGATCAAGCCTGGCGACCTTGTGATGCTGGAGGCAATGGGCGGCGGTTTCACCTGGGGTGCCTGCCTCGCGCGCGTCTGATCGCGGAGATTTCATCCGAATTCCCTTCAACCCCAAGGCATTGCATTGCCATGCAGACGTTTTGCATTATGGTGTGACGGAGGGTTTGCATTGGGGGAACCAAACGGATGCGATCGATAGGCACTTTGACCCGGGCTGATCTGGCGGAAAGCATCAACCGGCGCGTCGGATTGTCGCGCGCGGATTCGCTGGACATGGTGGAATCGATCCTGACGCACATGAGCGACGCGCTGGCCACGGGCGAGAACGTCAAGATTTCAGGCTTCGGCACTTTCCTGTTGCGCGACAAGACCGAACGGATCGGGCGCAATCCCAAGACCGGTATCGAAGTGCCGATCACGCCGCGCCGGGTGCTGACCTTCCGTGCCAGCCAGATGCTCAAGGATCGCATCTGCGCCGGTGGATGAGCGGCCGGGGCGTCTCTGTTTTCCAGGACGGCAAGGATCCTGGCGCGCTCCGCACCATCGGTGAGGTGGCCAGGGGGCTGGGCATACGGCCCCATGTCCTGCGGTACTGGGAAGAACAGTTTCCCATGCTGCGCCCGCTGACGCGGGCTGGTGGGCGGCGATATTACCGCGCGGAGGATGTGGCGCTCGTTTCCGAGATCGACCGTTTGCTGCACCGCGAAGGCTATACCATCCGCGGGGCGCGGCAGGCGCTCGGGGGCAAGGCGCGTGGAGCGCGGCCTGTCGCGGTTCCGTTCGTGTCCGATCCGGCGCCGGCCAGCAGCGATGAGCTTGCGCGGGCGGAGGATGTCCTTTCGGCTCTGCGCGTGCTGTACGGCCGTCTGGAAGCGGTGCGCGACGGTCTTGCCGGCGCCCTTGCGGAAGCCGAAGCCGTTTAGTCGATCAAGACTGGTCCCAGCGCGGGGTCGAGATCGCGCGGGCGGGTAAGCGCCACCAACCGCGCGCAGTTTTCGTCAATGTCCGACCAGCGGTCGATATCCAGTTCCAGCACAGCGAAGGTCGCGGTGGGGAACTTCTGTTCCACCACGTCGCGCAACGGGCTGCTGCCGTCGTCGGGCACCAGATCGAAGATCAGGTCTTCCAGGCTGGGATTGTGCCCCACCATCAGGATGCTGGCGGGATCGCCTTCCACTTCGCGCAGCAAGTCCATCAGCGTGGCCGAACTGGCCAGGTAGATGCGCCGGTCCCATTCCACCGGAAAGCCGTGGCCCCACGCCGTGCTCGCCTGCTCGATCGTTTCCGCCACGCGCACGGCGGGAGAGGCGAGCAGCCGGTCGAAGCGCCAACCGCCATCGCGGATGAAGCGCCCCATCACTTGCGCGCCCTTGATGCCGCGATCGTTCAATGGCCGGTCGAAATCGCGCGCGCGCGCGTCGGACCAGTCTGATTTGGCGTGACGGAAAAGCGCAAGCGTCTTCACGAGAAATCCCCGGCAGGTCCGGCGCTGGCGCCGGCGTTGGCGATGGATGCCGAAGCTCCAGAAACACCGCCCGCCACGCTTTGTAAAGCCACATCGAGCGTGACGCGGCGAACGGGCGTGCCGGGCGGAAAGGCGCCCAGCAGGCGCGACGGGAAGGCGGAGGACAGCACCACGAAAAAGCCCCTGTCGTCGGCCGAACGGATCAGCCGCCCGAAGGCCTGCGCCAGCCGCGCGCGGATGATGCGGTCGTCATACGCCTGCCCTCCGCCGGCCAGACGGCGCGCGCGGTGAAGGATGGATGGCTTGGGCCAGGGCACCTGTTCCATCATCACCAGCCGCAGCGAATGGCCCGGCACGTCCACCCCGTCGCGCAGCGCGTCGGTGCCCAGCAGCGAGGCACGTGGATCGTCGCGGAAGATGTCGACCAGCGTGCCCGTATCGATCGGATCGACATGCTGGGCATAGAGCGGCAGCCCGGCGCGGGCGAGGCGGTCGGCGATGCGGCCATATACCGCGCGCAGCCGCCGGACCGCCGTGAACAGGCCCAGCGCGCCACCGCCCGATGCCTCGATCAGCCGGGCATAGGCGCCGGCCAGCGCGGGAATATCGCCCTTGGGCACGTCGGTCACGATCAGCACTTCGGCCTGGCTGGCATAATCGAACGGGCTTTCCGCCGAGAACAGGCGCGGGGTCACGTCGAGCCAGGGCGCGCCGCTGCGGCGGATCGCGCTGTCCCAGTCGCCGTTGTCGGGTGAATCCCCCCGACCGCCACCGGCCCGGTCGCGCAAGGTCGCGCTGGTCATCATCACCCCGTGCGCGGGCGCCAGCACGGTGTTGGCGAACGGCTTCATCGGATCGAGATAGTGGCGATAGAGGCCGATGTCCCACTCGCGCCCGTCGGAGCGTTCCACCGCCAGCCAGTCGACGAAATCGGGATCAGCGGGGCCGCCGAGGCGGCTGAGCAGGGCGATCCACCCGGCGACCAGATCGGTCCGCCAGCCGATGGCGCCGCGCGCGCCCTCGATCCGTGCGCGCGCCGGCCCGTCGAGCCAGTCGGGGCCGTCCTCCATGATCGCTTCCAGCCGCAACGCCAGCCGCGCGAGGGGCTGCCGCAGCGCTTCGAGCGCTTCCTGCGCGCGCCCGGCAACCTCGATGAAGCCGCCGTCCATCTGCGCGATCTCGGTTTCCAGGCCATAGCCGGCTTCCTGCCCGCCGCTTTCATCGCGGGCATGGACCACCGCGCGCGACGCCGCGAGCAGCGCTTCGAGCGGGCCGATCGGCGCGTTTTCCTGCAGCCGCGCCAGCCATCCGTCGGAGGGTAGCGCCTCGGCGGCTTCGCGCGCCTGCGCAATCGCCCGCGCGCCTTCCTCGTCATAGCTCGCCACGTCGGCCAGCCGCGCCGAAAGCCCGCGCCGCCGCCCGCGCGATTTGCCTTCGGGGCCGATCACCCAGCGGCGCAGCTCGATCGTCTCCGCACCGGTGAGTGCGGCGGAGAACGTCGAATCCGCCGCTTCGAACACATGGTGGCCTTCGTCGAACACGATCCGCGTGGGGCGCTGGGCGGCATCGCGGCCCCGCGCGGCGTTGACCATGACCAGCGCGTGGTTGGCAATCACCAGTTCGGCATCGGCGGAGGCGCGCACCGCGCGTTCGATGAAGCATTTGCGGTAGTGCGGGCAGCCGGCATAGACGCATTCGCCACGCTGGTCGGTCAGCGCACTGATCCCGCGCTTGCGGAACAGCGTGCCCAGCCAGCCGGGCAGGTCCCCGCCGATCATGTCGCCGTCCTGGCTATAGGCGGCCCAGCGCGCGACAAGTTGCGCCAGGATCGCCGCGCGCCCGGCGAAGCCGCCCTGCAGCGCGTCTTCCAGGTTCAGCAGGCACAGGTAGTTCTCGCGTCCCTTGCGCACCACCACCGGCGCCTTGCCATGGCGCTCAGCCGGGAACGCGCGCCGGCTTTCGCGCCGCAATTGCCGTTGCAGGGCCTTGGTATACGTCGAAACCCACACGGTGCCGCCCGATTTCTCCGCCCATAGCGAGGCGGGGGCGAGATAGCCGAAGGTCTTGCCGGTGCCGGTCCCGGCTTGCGCCAGCAGCATGTGCGGCTGGCCCGCACCGGTGCCGCGCGACGGGCGCGGCGCGAACATCCCGGCGGCCTCGCGCGCATAGGCGCGCTGGGCGGGGCGCGCTTCGGCGTCGCGCCCGGTTAGCACGGCCAACCGCTGTTCCACGTCCTCCCCGGACAGCGTTACCTGCGCCGGCTGCGGGCGTTCGGCCGTTTCTTCCCATTCGGGCAGGCGCGTGAACAGCCAGCGTTCGGCGCGTTCGGGCCGCCGGATGCGGGGAGCGAGCAGCGTTGCCCAGGGCCAGCGCATCCGCACCAGCGATTGCAGCGCCGTCCAGGCGCCTTCGCGCTCGGCCCAGTCCGGGCTTTCGCACACCGCCAGCAGGGCCTCCGCCGCTTCCTGCAACAGCAGCGGCACGGCATCGTCGCTGGCGGGTTCGGCAAGGTTCAGGGCGTGGGCGAGCCCCTTGGGCGTGGGCACAACGAACCGGGCGGGGTGAACGAAGGCATAGAGTTCGAGCAGGTCCAGCCCGGACAGGTCGGGATAGCCCAGCCGGCTTGCCACCAGCGGGGCGTTGAGCAGCAGCAGCGGCGTATCGGCCGCAGCCATGATCGCGTCGCCCTTGCCGACCGTGCGCGTGGACGGGCTGCCCGTCAGCGAGGCATCGCGCAGCCAGCAGCCGCCATGGCTGGCATGGAGCGCGGGAAGGGTAAGGGCAGCCATCCGTTCCGCATAGAACGGAACTGGAACGCGGGGCAAGCCATGGCCTGTCGCGTTTCCCGATGCGCGGCTGTCAGAAATGGTGAAGATCGGAGATTATTAGGCTAAAACAATCACATGATTGACAGGGGTCATACTGAAGCGATCTTTGCCCGCGGACTACGTACTGACACGGATGCCCTGAAACCCCCCGCTTCCACACCGGTCTTTGCCCCGGGACCAGCAGGTCCGCGCCGGATCGTTCCGGCAGACAGAGTGGAGGTATTTGTCATGACCGTTATCAATACGAACATCAACGCGATACGCGCGGCGAACGCATCCAACAGCGCGACCAAGACCCTGGGCCTTTCGATGGAGCGCCTGTCCACCGGCATGCGCATCAACAGCGCCAAGGATGACGCGGCCGGCCTTGCCATCACCACGTCCATGACCTCGCAGATCAAGGGCATGAGCCAGGGCATCCGCAACGCCAACGATGGCATCTCGCTGGCGCAGACCGCCGAAGGCGCGCTGGGCGAAGTGACCAACATGCTCCAGCGCATCCGTGAACTGGCGAACCAGTCGGCTTCGGGCACCTATCAGGACACCACCGACCGCGTTTACATGCAGACCGAAGTGACCGCGCTGACCGAGCAGATCGGCAGCGTCTTCAGCACGGTCAAGTTCAACGGCAACGCGTTGTTCAGCACCACGGCCGGCACCGACGTGTCGATCGACATCCAGGCGGGGGCCAACAGCGGCGATACCGTGACGCTGACCAGCACGGCCATCGATGGCACGAACCTGGCCGCAGCCGCGCTCGACGTCACCACGGCGGCCAAGGCCGTGACCACGATGAGCAACGTGGAAGCCGCGCTTTCGGATGTCAGCGCGACGCGCGCCTCGCTGGGCGCGGGTCAGAACAGGCTGGAATCGGTGGTGAACAACCTCACCAGCAACGTGACCAACCTGTCGGAAGCGCGTTCGCGGATTCAGGACACCGATTACTCGGCCGAAACCACGGCGCTGGCGAAGTCGCAGATCCTCAGCCAGGCATCGACCGCGATGATCGCACAGGCCAACCAGGCCCAGCAGACCGTCCTGACGCTGCTGCGCTAAAGGCTCTCCCCCGCGTCTTGCGCCGCAGCGCGGCCGCCCCGCACCCTGGCGGGGCGGCCGTTCTTTTTTGGGTTGCGCGGCGCGGTGTCCTTCCCACGATCGGGCCACGTCGTCAGCGGCGCCAGCTTTTCCTTGCGCAAGCGGGGCAGGCGGGCGAAAGGACGCCCGCTATGACCGACACCGAAACCCGTCCGCCGTCCGTGCTCGAAACCGCGCAGGTCTCCAAGGCCTGGCCGTTCGAGGAAGCCCGCAAGATCGTGAAGCGGTATCCGGGCGGCAAACGCGATGCCGCCGGAAATCTGGCGCCCGTGCTGTTCGAGACGGGGTATGGCCCTTCGGGCCTGCCGCACATCGGCACGTTCCAGGAAGTGCTGCGCACGACGCTGGTCCGCCGCGCTTACGAAGCGCTGACGGGCGGCCACCCGACGCGCCTCGTCGCCTTTTCGGATGACATGGACGGGCTGCGCAAGGTGCCCGACAACGTGCCCAACAAGGGCCTGCTCGCCGCCTATATCGGCCACCCGCTGTCGCGCATTCCCGATCCCTTCGCCACGCACGAAAGCTTCGCGCACCACAACAACGCGATGCTGCGCGCGTTTCTGGACCGCTTCGGCTTCGACTACGAATTCGTCTCGGCCAGCGACCGCTACAACGCGGGCGGTTTCGACGATGCGCTGAAGAACGTGCTGCGCCATTACGACGCGATCATGGGCATCATGCTGCCCACGCTGCGTGAGGAACGGCGCAAGACCTATTCGCCGGTCCTGCCGGTTTCGCCGACCAATCATCAGGTGCTGCAGGTGCCGGTGGACGTGGTCGATGCGGAAGCGGGCGTGATCCGGTTCGAGGACGTGACCGGCGAGATGGTCGAACAGTCGATCCTGGGCGGGCGCTCCAAGCTGCAATGGAAGGTCGACTGGGCGATGCGCTGGGTCGCGCTCGGCGTCGATTACGAGATGTGCGGCAAGGACCTGACCGACAGCGTCACGCAGTCGGGCCGGATCGCGCAGGTGCTGGGTGGGCGCCGTCCCGAAGGACTGATCTACGAGCTGTTCCTGGACGAGAAGGGCGAGAAGATCTCCAAGTCCAAGGGCAACGGGCTGACGATCGAGCAGTGGCTTGACTACGGCAGCGAGGAAAGCCTGGGCTTCTACCTGTTCCGCGAGCCAAAGAGCGCGAAGTCTCTGCACGTTGGCATCATCCCGCGCGCGGTGGACGAATACTGGCAGTTCCGCGAGAAGCTGCCCGCGCAGCCGATCGAACAGCAACTGGGCAACCCGGTGTGGCACCTGCTGCGCGCCAACGGCGATGCCGCCGGGGCGGGCGAGAAGCTGCCGGTCACTTATGGCCTGCTGCTCAATCTGGTGGGTGTGCTCGGCGCGGGCGCGACGCGCGAACAGGTCTGGTCGTATCTTGCCAACTATGTGGAGGATGCCG
Organism: Novosphingobium sp. LASN5T; assembly: GCF_003856955.1. Classification (NCBI taxonomy): domain Bacteria; kingdom Pseudomonadati; phylum Pseudomonadota; class Alphaproteobacteria; order Sphingomonadales; family Sphingomonadaceae; genus Novosphingobium; species Novosphingobium sp. LASN5T. The sequence goes on along the minus strand of NZ_RQSI01000003.1, from coordinate 103,640 downwards.
ATCCCGCTGCGCATCCCGCGCTCGATACGCTGGTGACCTGCGCACTTGCCTACAACCGCGATTTCATCGCGCCCACGCTTCGCCGCCGCAAGCCGGAGAACGGCGAGATCGCGGCGCTGACCGCGCTGGACGAGGAACTGGCCGCCGCCAGCGCCGACACCACCGCCGAGGAATTGCAGAACATCGTCTACGAGATCGGCAAGGACCCGCATTACGGCTTCGAGAGCCTGCGCGACTGGTTCAAGGCGCTTTACGAGACGCTGCTCGGCTCCAGCCAGGGGCCGCGCATGGGCAGCTTCATCGCGCTCTATGGCATCGAGAACACGCGCAAGCTGATCGCCGAGGCGCTGGAAGGCTGAGCGCGCACTTTGGAGCCGACGCGCCGCCCTCTCGACTATCCCCGCTGCCCCGCGATCCAGCGGTCGACCTTCGCTTCCAGAACCGGCATGGGCAGCGCGCCGCTGCCCAGCACCTGATCGTGAAACGCGCGAATGTCGAAGCGCGGGCCGAGTTCCGCTTCGGCCTTGCGGCGCAGGCGCTGGATGGTGAGCGCGCCGATTTTGTAGGATAGCGCCTGCCCCGGATTGGCAATGTAGCGTTCGACCTCGGCGGTCGCATCGCTGCGACCCATGCCCGAATTGGCGAGCATGTAGTCGATCGCCTGTTCGCGCGTCCACCGCTTGGCGTGGATGCCGGTGTCCACCACCAGCCGCATGGCCCGCAGCATCTCGTCGTCCAGCGTGCCCCAGTGCTGCATCGGGTCCTTGTAGAACCCCATCTCGTAACCCAGCGTCTCGGCATAGAGCGCCCAGCCTTCGACATAGGCGGTATTGCCGCCGAAACGCTGGAAATCTGGCAGGCTGGCGTTCTCCTGGGCCAGGCTGATCTGGAAATGATGCCCCGGCGCGCCTTCGTGGAGGTAAAGCGTGGTGATGCCCGTCAGGAAGCGGCTTTTGAGGTCGTAGGTGTTGTAGAAGAACACGCCCGGCCGGCTGCCGTCCGGCGCGCCCTGGCTATAGCTGCCGCCGGCTTCGTAGCGCGCGCGATAGGCGGGGTAGGGCTGGATCAGCAGCGGCGTGCGCGGCAGGTGCAGGAAATAGCGCGGCGCCTGCGCTTCGACTTTGCGGCCCACGGCGCGAAAGCCCTCGGCAAGTTGCGCGTCGGTCCGCGGATGGTATCGGGGGTTCACCCGCAATTCGTCGAAGAACGCCTTGAGCGGACCGGCATAGCCCAGTTCCGTCTTCACCCCTTCCATCTCGCGCTGGATGCGCGCCACTTCACCTAGGCCCAGATCGTGCACCGCATCGGGATCGAGCGGCAGGGTCGTGTGATTGCGGATGAGCAGCCGATAGAGCCTGTCTCCGCCTTTCATCGCCCACAATCCGGCATCCTCGCGCGCGACAGGGTAGTATTCCTCCGCGAGGAAAGCCCGAAGTTTGTGATAAGCGGGGTACACCGATTGACTGATTGTCTGCCGGAAGGCGGCGGCGCTGCGCCGTTTGGCGCCGGTGCCATATCGCGCGGGATACTGCGCGACGGGCGAATAGAACGGGGATCGCTGGACCGGCTGCGCCAGGATCGTATCGATCTGCGCGATCATGTTGCGCACGGTCAGGCGGGATTCGATCGCGCCGCCTGCCATGCCTTCGCGGAAACGGGCGATGGCATGGTCGAAGACCTGCGGCAGCGCCCGGTCACGCGCCAGAAGCGCGTCGAAATCGGCGGGCGTTTCCAGCGGGACAGGCGTTTCGGACGAAGCAAGGCCGGGAAACTCGACGTGAAAGCCGCCGAAGTGGTTGAACGGCCGAACCGCGGTGAGCGCCTCCACCTGCGGAGCCAGCGCATCGCGTTCCTGGAGCTTGGCATCGCGGAACACGTCGTAGGAAATGCGGTGCGCGTCATCGAGCTGATTGCGATCGATCCTGTCCAGCCGGGCCAGCGTGGCAGCGTTGGTTTCGCGCAGGCGGTGGACGATTTCCGGCGTGAACAGCAGCAGGAAGCGGTCGAGCGGAATCTGTTCGCCCTGTTCCAGCGCACCGAGCGGGTCGAGCGCCTGTTCCGCCCGGCTGTCGTCCATGAACAACCGGTCGAGCGCCAGGGCTGCTTCGCTTTGCCGGACAAAGCCGGCCTTCGCGGTGGCTTGCGGGACGGGCCGATCTGCCAGTGGGGAGGTCTGCGGGGCGCTTGCCGCTGCCGTCAACCCCAGGGCAAGGACCAATGCGGTGCCGCGAAGCAGGCGCCAGCTTGCAGCCCCTCTTGCCGGAACCGTCGGGTTTGCCGTGCCCGCCCCCCGGATCAGCCCCATGCGCGTGTCCGGTACCACTTGGTGAGGACGTACTTGGTGCCTTTGACGACCGGCCGGCCGGCATGAAGGCTGTTGGGGTTGGGAGTGCCATCCACGGCCATGTTGTTCCACACCAGCAACGCGCCGCGTTGGGGGGGAATCGACAGGTCGACCTTTGGGAAATCGGTTGAACCGCCTTCCTCGACGGTGTTGAGATAGGCCATGGCGGTCCAGCTTCGCTGACCCCCACGCCCCATCTCCCGATCCCAGAACGGCTGGGCCGGATTAAAATGGTCAAAATGGGGACAAAATTCCTGTCCGGGGGTGTAACGTTGCCCCTGAATGGTCTCTCCGGTGTCGGGATCGAGCCCCACCAGGTCATCGATTCTGCGCTGCAACATCAGGGTGAACGGGTCCCACGGATCGACGTCGCCGGAGTAGCTGGTGCGGCCCCCGCTGCGGTTGCCATCGTAGGTAAGCGATGGGCGCGCGACGTCGTCAATGGTCGCGATCAGCCGCTGGCATTCCGCTTCGGAAAGGAAGTTGGAAACTCCATATATTTCAAGACCTTCAACCGGAAGGCGATAGGCCGCAGGATCGGCATCCAGACGGGCGCGAACGGTCTGGCCGATACGCTTGAGAAGGGCGGCGTCCGGATGCGGACGGGACTTGCGAGACAGGGAGATCATGGGTGCCGCTTTCATGACCCAAGGCGGGACGGGGAGCAAGAGGCGTGGGCGCCTTGTGACGGATGTCACACCCCGCGTTCAGGGGCGATTTAAGGTTAATGCGGTTTTGATCCGATCCGGTGGCGAGCCGTTGCCAGTCAGGGCAAATACTGTGAATATTGGCGTAGGAAGAAGTCGTTAAATAAATACCGGGAAGTAGGAATCGAAGTCCTAACTTTGCGGAAGGGTCGAATTGGAATGCTATGCCTAATAGCGGGCAAGGAATTCTATGTTCTTCTTTCGCTAATTTGGGATGACCTACTTTTGATATAGGGAGGTCGTATTCCATTGGAAGCCCTGATCGATACTGAGGCCGAAGCTTATCGGCTCGCTCAAGCCCTGTATAACTTGCGCCGTAAGCGCGATTCCGCCCTGGGGCCAAGGCGGATTTTCGGCGAGCCGGCGTGGGATATACTTCTGGACCTGTACATCGCCAGCAAACGCGGCATGGAAATCCAGGTTTCCAGCGTGTGCATCGAGGCCGGTGTCCCTTCCACCACCATCCTGCGGTGGATTGCCCGGCTGGAAAAGGAAGGCCTGCTTTACCGCAAGGCTGACCGGGGAGATGCGCGCCGCCGCTTCGTGCGCCTGACCGATGAAGGCCATGCCGTCATGCGGCGCGTGTTGCGCGCGATCGGGCCGATCAGCTGAGAAGCGGCGGACCGCGGTGATTCCCGACGGTCGCTGCGAGCCGTCGCTGGCGCGTTCCTGAAGCGTTCGACCCGCCGGTTGGCACGGGCCACCGGCGGGTCGTCGCGTCTTTAGAACCGGCGGTTTCCGGCCTGGATGTCACCAGAAGTATCTGGGCGTTACCAGAAGAAATCGTAGATCACGTCCACGACCTCGCCGGAATAGACATCTACCAGCAGGACGTCGTTGTAGTAGCGAACCCAGCGATAGGGGCCGTACACGTCCGGCAGACGATAGGACCACGGATCGTTGATCCAGTACTGGTTGCCGAAGAACACGCTATCCAGGAAGAAGCCTACCCTGAGGCGGCTGTACGAATACCCGCGATAGGGCGCATAGTAGGGCCGGGACCGGAAAATGCTGCGGTTTTCAGCACGATAGCCGCGCCAATCGTAGCGCCGGTCACGCCGCCAGTCGCTGTTCCAGCCACCGCCATTGTTCCAGCGTCCGCGGTCCCCCCGCCAGCTTTCACCCGAGCGCCAGCCGTCGTTGCCGCGCCAACCATCGTTGCCACGCCAGCGATTGTCCCGCCCGCGATCGTATCCGCGATTGTCGTTCCGCCACTGGCCGTTGCCATAATGGACGCCCACGCCATCGCGATAGGTCGGCCCGGGGCGGGCATTGTCGGGACGCGGGCCATCGGGCCGGGGACCGCCCGGGCGCGGGTTCGGATTACCGCGCTGCCAGTCGCCATTGCGGCCTCCCTGCCAGCCGCCCCCCTGCCAGCCACCCCCTTGCCAACGATCACCGCGGTCCTGCGGCGCCGGACGGACGCCACCATCGCCGCCTCCCTGCCAGGAGCGGGGCGCGCGTGGCGCCTGCTGCTGGGGCATGGAGGGTTGCGATTGAGGACGATTCTGGTTCCAGCCGCCCGGATTGCCGCCACCCCAGTTGCGTTGCGGCTGAGGTTGGGGCTGGGGCTGGGGCTGGGCCTGTTGTGGAGCGGGGCGATTCCAGCCGCCTCCACCGCCGCCTCCACCATTGCCCCCTCCGTTCCAGCCGCCACCCCGGTTGCCACCACGGCCCGGACCGGGCTCAGTCCCGCGCGCCTCGCGCCCCGCGCCGCGCCAGTCGCCCTGCTGGGCGAAAGCGGCCGTGGGAAGCGCGGCCACCGTCGAGGCGAGCGCGGCTGCTGCCAGCAGGCTGTTCCTGAAGAATGTGATCCCGGCCATGGCCGCTCTCCGATGCACCTGTGGTCACGGCCCATCCCGTGACGTCATGTGACACAGTGTTACCGGAGTCGCGCTGTCGCGCCGCTGAACCGCTTGCAAGGGCATTCGTTCAGCTTTCCCGAAACGGCACAGCGAAACGGGGCGGGAACCGTGCTCCCGCCCCGCACCGTGTTTCAGGCTCCGCCGATGGAAATCAGCGTGTCAGTTTCTTGTAGGCCAGCGCGGTGGGCCGGTCGGCCGCGTCGCCCAAGCGACGGCGCTTGTCTTCCTCGTAAGCCGCGAAGTTGCCTTCGAACCATTCGACATGGCTGTTGCCCTCGAACGCCAGGATATGCGTGGCGAGGCGATCGAGGAAGAAGCGGTCGTGGCTGATGACCACGGCGCAGCCGGCGAAGTTCTCGATCGCGTCTTCCAGCGCCGCCAGCGTTTCCACGTCGAGGTCGTTGGTCGGTTCGTCGAGCAGCAGCACGTTGCCGCCGGCCTTTAGCATCTTGGCCATGTGCACGCGGTTGCGCTCACCGCCCGAAAGCTTGCCGACGTTCTTCTGCTGGTCCGGACCCTTGAAGTTGAACGCGCCGACGTAGGCGCGCGTCGACATGTCCTGCCCGTTGACCTTCATGTAATCGAGGCCATCCGAGATTTCCTGCCACACGTTGTTGGCCGGGTTCAGGTCGTCGCGGCTCTGGTCGACATAGCCCAGATGGACGGTCGAACCGATTTCCACCGAACCGGTGTCTGGCACTTCCTTGCCGGTCAGGATCTTGAACAGCGTGGATTTGCCCGCGCCGTTCGGGCCGATCACGCCGACGATGCCGCCGGGCGGCAGCATGAACGACAGGTCTTCGAACAGCAGCTTGTCGCCATAGGCCTTCGAGATGTTCTTCACCTCGATCACCTTGCCGCCAAGGCGCTCGGGCACCTGGATCACGATCTGCGCCTTGCCGACCGGACGGTTGTCCTGGGCGTTCTGCAGTTCCTCGAACTTGCGGATACGTGCCTTGGACTTGGTCTGGCGCGCGGCCGGGGTCTGGCGGATCCACTCGAGTTCGCGCTGCAGCGCCTTCTGCTTGCCGCTTTCCTCGCGCTCTTCCTGGGCCATGCGCTTGGCCTTGGTTTCGAGGTAGGTCGAGTAGTTGCCCTCGTAGGGGAAGTACTTTCCGCGGTCGAGTTCGAGAATCCAGCCCACCACGTTGTCAAGGAAGTAGCGGTCGTGGGTGATCATCAGCACCGCACCGGCATAGTCCTTGAGGTGGTTTTCCAGCCATTCGACGGATTCGGCGTCAAGGTGGTTGGTCGGTTCGTCGAGCAGCAGGATCGAAGGCTTCTGGATCAGCAGGCGGGTCAGCGCGATGCGGCGCTTTTCACCACCCGAAAGGCTTGCCACCGACCAGTCGCCGGGAGGGCAGCGCAGCGCTTCCATGGCGATTTCGAGCTGGTTGTCGAGCGTCCAACCATCGACCGCGTCGATCTTGTCCTGAAGCTCGGCCATCTCCGCGCCCAAGGCGTCGAAGTCGGCGTCTTCCTCGGCCATTTCCATGCCGATCTGGTTGAAGCGCTCGACCATGTCCGCCGTCGCGCGCGCACCGTCCTTGACGTTTTCGAGCACGGTCTTGCTCTCGTCGAGCTGCGGCTCCTGCTCGAGATAGCCGACGGTGATGTTCTCGCCCGGCCATGCTTCGCCGGTGAAGTCCTTGTCGATCCCGGCCATGATCTTGATCAGGGTCGATTTACCGGCGCCGTTCGGGCCGACGATGCCGATCTTGGCGCCCTGATAGAACTGCAGGTTGATATTGTTCAGCACCGGCTTCTGTGCGCCGGGGAAGGTCTTCGTCATGTCTTTCATGACGTAGGCGTATTGGGCGGCCATGATCGTTCCTTGGTGGAATGGCGTGCGAACTCGGCACTTGATGCGGCCTCTAGCCAAGCGGGAAGGGCCGGGCAAGCGGGCGTTTTGGCGGATAGGGTGTTGGCAGGAGAGCACCCCAAAGATAGGAGAGGTTTCATGCGAAACAAGCTCCGCGCGCTCGCGCTCTCCGCCGCCTTCGTTCCCCTCGTTGCCGCGCAGGCGGAACCGCCGAAGGACGATGTCGCGTGGAACATCGTGGCGGGGCTGACCACCGATGTCGGCCCGCGCCTTGCTGGCAGCGAGGCAGAGGCCCGGGCACGGGTATGGGCGTCGGAAAAGCTGAAGGCGCTGGGCTTCCGCAATGTCGCGGTCGAGCCGTTTCCCATCCGCGGCTATGTGCGCGGCGTGGATCGCGCGCGGCTGGTAGCGCCGGTGCCGCAAAATCTGGCCGTGACCGCGCTAGGCTATAGCGGCACCACGCCGGATGCCGGGATCGAGGGCGAACTCGTCTATTTCCCCACACTGGACGCGCTGAAGGCCGCGCCGGACGGCTCGCTCGCCGGCAAGATCGCCTACATCGACCACGCCATGCGCGCGGCGCAGGATGGCAGCGGCTACGGCCCCTATGGCAATGCCCGGCGGCAGGGCCCGGCCATTGCAGCGCGCAAGGGCGCGATCGGCGTCGTGATCCGCTCGATCGGTACCGACAGCCACCGCAACCCGCATACCGGTGCCACCAACTGGCCCGACGACGTGAAGCCGATCCCGGCCGGGGCGGTTTCGAATCCCGATGCCGATCTGATCGCGCGCACGGTGGCCGGCGGCAAGCCGGTGCGCATCGCGCTCACGCTAACCGGCAAGACGGCAGACAACCTGCCTTCCGGCAACGTGATCGGCGAACTGCCGGGCAGCGATCCATCGCTGCCGCCGATCCTGGTCGGCTGCCATCTCGATAGCTGGGATCTCGGCACTGGCGCGATCGACGATGCGGCCGGCTGCGCGATCGTGACCGCTGCCGCGCTGAAGGCGCAGGAAGGGGGCAAGCTCTTGCGCACGATCCGCGTGCTGTGGGCGGGGAGCGAGGAACTGGGCGGCTTCGGCGGCCAGGCCTATGCGGACAAGCATGGGGAACCGCACGCGCTGGCGATGGAAAGCGATTTTGGCGCGGATCGGGTGTGGCGCGTGATCACGAAGTTCGCCGCGGGCAACAAGGCGCTGGGCGATCGCATCGCCGTCGCACTTGCGCCGATGGGCATCGTCGCCGGCCATGGCGAGGTGGAGGGCGGAACCGACGTGGGCTTCGTGATCGCCAGGCAGAAGCTGGCCGTGGTCGATCTCAACCAGGACGGCACGCATTATTTCGACCTGCACCACACGCCCGACGATACGCTCGACAAGGTCGATCCGCAGGCGCTGGCGCAGAACGTGGCGGCGTGGACGGCGGTGCTCAAGGTCGTGACCAACGCGGCGGAGCCGATCCAGCCGGTCGAATGACGCGCGGCATGTAAAGCGCGTCATCCCCGCGAAAGCGGGGATCTCGTGAGGTCGGGCGGTGCCTTGTTCCCCTGTAAAGGCCTGAGGCCCCCGCTTTCGCGGGGGCGACGGTGTACTGTATCAGATCCGTTCGATGATGATCGCGGGCGCCATGCCGCCGGCGGCGCACATGGTGACGAGACCATAGCGGCCGCCGGTGCGCTCCAGTTCGTCGAGCGCGGTGCCGATCAGGATCGAGCCCGTGGCGCCGATCGGGTGGCCCAGCGCCATCGCACCGCCGTTGGGGTTCACCTTCGACCGGTCGAGGTCGAGATCGCGGATGAACTTTTCGGCGACCACCGCGAAGGCTTCGTTGATTTCCCAGACGTCGATGTCGTCCTTGGTCAGCCCGGCCTTGGCGAGCACCTTCTTCGCCGCCGGAACCGGGGCGTTGAGCATAAGCGTGGGATCGTCACCCTGGTTGGCGTAAGCAACGATGCGGGCGCGGGGCTTCAGCCCGTGCTTGTCGGCATAGTCCTTCGAGGTGACGAGGATGGCGGCGGCGCCATCCACCACGCCCGAGGAGTTGCCCGCGTGGTGGAAATGCTGGATTTCCACGTCGGGATAGCGGCGGTTGATCTGCTTGCGGAAGGTGGTTCCGCCAAGGTCGAAATCGGCCAGTCCGGCGAAGCTGGGCTTGAGCGCGGCGAGGCCCTCGGCGGTGGTTTCGGGGCGGGGGAACTCCTCGCGATCGAGCGCGACCGAGCCGTCCTCGTTATAGACCGGCACGACCGACTTGGCGAAGCGGCCTTCCTTGATCGCCACGTCGGCGCGCTGCTGGCTGACGAGCGCGAGAGCATCGAGCGCTTCGCGGCTGATGCCCTCGATCGAGGCGATCGCATCGCCGCAAACGCCTTGGTGCGATTGCGGGTGAATGGCGTCGAGCGCCGCATTGCCCGAACCCATGCCCAGCGGCTTGATGCCGGCATTGGCCTGTTCCGCGCCGTGGGCGGCGGTGAAGCTCATCATTTCGGTGCCGCCGGCGATCACGCAGTCTTCCATGCCCGACATGACCGAGGCACAGGCGAGGTTCACCGAGGTAATGCCACCGCCGCAGAACCGGTCGAGCGTGGTGCCGCTGGCGGTGATGTCATAGCCGGCGGCCAGCGCCGACATGCGGCCAAGGTCGCCACCCTGCTTGCCGACCTGCGACGAGGTGGACCAGATGATGTCGTCCACGGTGGAGGTGTCGAGGTGGTTGCGGTCCTTGATCGCCTTCAGCACGGTGGCGGCAAGGTGCTGCGGATGCAGGTGCGAAAGCGCGCCCTTGCCGGGCTTGCCCACGCCGCGCGGCGTGCGGACGGCGTCGATGATGTAGGCTTCGGCCATGGTCAGTCTCTCCCTGTGGCGGTGCCGGGCAACGGTGTCCGGCGGCGCGCTGGATGAAGTATTTAATCGATCGATTAATACGCGTGAGCGGTCTCTGCAAGTCCAATTCGCCGGGCGCAACCATGCGGCATCCGCATCCGCCCCTCTCGACACCGTTTCGGCGGCGTGCCTATGATGTCCGTCATGCTCACCGACCAACTGCTCGATCAGGCGCGTGGACTGTCCGAACGGATCGTCTCCTTGCGCCGCGCGATTCACGCCGAACCGGAACTGGGTCTGCAGACGCCGAAGACGCGCGACAAGGTGCGCGCCGCGCTGGCCCATCTGCCGCTCGAATGGCGGGAAGGGCCGTCCACCACCGGCCTTGTCGCCACGTTGAAGGGCGGCGCGGGGGAAGGGCGCACCGTGCTGCTGCGGGGCGACATGGATGCCCTGCCGATGCCCGAGGAAACCGGGCTGCCCTATGCCTCGACCATTCCCGGCGCGATGCACGCCTGCGGGCACGATACGCATACCGCGATGCTCGCCGGCGCCGTCGAGCTGCTGGCGGCACGTCGGGAAAGCTGGGCGGGCGAGGTCCGCTTCATGTTCCAGCCGGGCGAGGAAGGCTGGCACGGCGCGCGCTTCATGCTCGAAGACGGTCTGCTGGGCGGTGATGATCGCCCGCTGCCCGAGGCGGCGTTCGCGCTGCATATCATGCCCAACAGCCCGCATGGCCTTGTTGCCGGGCGTGCAGGCCCGCTGATGGCCTCGGCCGACCAGTTCGAGATCGTGGTTCGGGGCAGCGGCGGCCACGCCTCCATGCCCCATTACACGCTCGATCCCGTGCCGGTTGCCTGCGAGATCGTGACCGCGCTGCAGGCCATGGTCACGCGCAAATTCCCGGTCGCCAATCCCGTCGTCGCCACCGTGGCCAAAGTGGAGGCCGGCACGGCGCACAACGTGATTGCCGATACCGCGACGCTGGGGGGCACGCTGCGCACGCTCTCGCCCACCAACCGCGAGGCTCTGCGCGAGGGATTGCGCACGCTGGCGACGCATATCGCCGCCGCGCACGGCATGACGGCGGAGGTTACCCTGACGCCCGGTTTCCCGGTCACGGTCTGCGATGCTCGCGCGGTCGATCTTGGCGAAAAGGTGGCGCGGCAATTGCGCGGGCCGGATGCGTTTCACCGCCTGACCGACCCGATCATGGGGGCGGAGGATTTCTCCTACGTGCTGGAAAAGGTGCCGGGCGCGATGTTCTTCCTGGGCGTTGCGCACGAGGGGACCGACTGGCGGCACGCCTGCGGCATCCATTCGACGCGGATGGTTGTGGATGAGGCTGTTCTTCCATTGGGAACGGCATTGCTGGCGGGATGTGCCGAAGCGTTTCTGGCGGAAGGTTTCGCATGATCTGGTGGAATGGGGAGATGCCCTCGCTCGAGCGGCTGACGCGCATGGGCACGAAGGCCATGCCCGCGCTGCTGGGTATCGAGTTCGACGATTGCGGGCCGGACTGGATCCGGGCGCGAATGCCGGTGGACGAACGCACGCACCAGCCGTTCGGGCGGCTGCATGGCGGAGCTTCGGTGGCACTGGCGGAAACAGTCGGCTCGATGGCGGCGGCGATGACCGTCGATCCGGACAAGTTTGTCGGGGTCGGGATGGAGATCAACGCCAACCACGTTCGTCCCGTCCGCGATGGATGGGTCTATGCGACAGCCCGGCCGGAGGCGCTGGGCAGAACCACGCACGTCTGGTCGATTCGCATCGAGGACGGGGAAGGCCGGCTGGTGTGCGTTTCACGCCTGACCGTGGCGATCATTCCGCTCGACCGGAAGTAACGTGCCGCCAACTATCAACACGGTCGCTGTCAAAATTTACCGTGTGCTGGAACCATCCGGCGGGAAAAGCATTGTCGGCGGTATAGAAGACCAGCGGCAATGCGGCCGCGCCCGGGACAAATCGGTTTGGTGACGCAGGACAACAGCTATTCGGGCATGACCGGTGCCGGTGACCATGAAAGTCCCAAGCGGATTCTGGTTCTGGACGACGAGCCGTTGATTCTGCTGGATCTGGAATGCGCCGTCGCTGATGCCGGGTGCGTGCCGCTGACCGCGCTTGAGCCTGACGAAGCTCTTCAAATCCTTGATGTCGAGCCGGTCTGCGCGGCCATTCTCGATGTGTCGCTGGGGCAGGGCAAAACCTGCGAGCCGGTCGCGCGGGCGCTCGCGGCGCGCGGCGTGCCCTATGTGCTGCATACCGGGGACGTCGAGCGGCTGGACATGGCGGTGCGCGATCTGGGCGGGATTCTCGTGCCCAAACCGACGCCGGCCTCCGTCGTGGTGACGCGTGCCCTGCAATGCGCTCGCGGTGACGCCCGGCAGATATGAACCACCCGCGTTAACCGTCACTGTCTTGCAATCGGCCTGCCGCAGGGCAACAAGGCATCCCGAACGAGGAGCCTGACTAGATGATCGATGCGGACACCCGCGTCCTGCCCATGCAGGGTATTCACAACTTTCGGGACTACGGCGGGTATCGCGCGCGCGGCGGTGCCATCCGGTTGGGCGTGCTGTGGCGATCGGGCCAGCATGGCGAAGCCACGGCGGACGATCTCGATGCGGTGCATCGCCTGGGCATCGCCACCGTGATCGACCTGCGCGGCGATAGCGAGCGCGAAGCCTGCCCGTGCGTGCGCCATCCCGAATTCGAAGGGCACGTCCTGTTTCACCCCGGCGAAACGGCAAGCGCGCATGGCCGGGCGGCGCACGAGGAAGCGGCCGAACAAGTGCGCACGGCCGCCGACGCGCACGCCGCGATGATCCGGCTCTACGAAACCCTGCCGTTCCGCCCCGTGCTGGTCGGCACCTATCGCCTCTATCTGCGCGCGCTGGTCGATCGGGATGGGGCAAGCCTGCTGCATTGCCTGGCGGGAAAGGACCGGACGGGCGTGGCCGCCGCGCTGGTGCATCACCTGCTGGGGGTCCATCCCGACGATATCGTGGAAGATTACCTGCTGACCAACACGGCGGGCAACGCCGAGGCACGTATCGCGGCCGGCGCGCGCCACGTGCGCGCCGGGTTCGGCCGGCACATGGATGATGCGGCGGTGCGGGTGCTGATGTCGGTCCATGCCGATTACCTCGACACGAGCCTTACCGCGATTCGCGAACAACATGGCTCGGTAGAGGCCTATGCCGATGCGGTGCTGGGCTTCGGCAAAGCCGATATTGCGGCGCTGGAGCGGCGCCTGATAGTCTGACCTCGCCGATCACAAGGCGAATTTGCCGGATAACCGGACCGCGCGGACTCGCATTCCGCGCCCCGGTTTCCTATGTCGCGTGCCCAGTTTCGGCACCCGTTGCCAAGGCCCCGACCGGAGTTCACCATGGCCACCACGCACAAGACCCGCATGCTCATCATCGGTTCCGGCCCTGCCGGCCTGACCGCCGCGATCTATGGCGCGCGCGCGGGTATGGAGCCGATCGTGGTGCAGGGGCTGCAGCCGGGCGGCCAGCTGACCATCACCACCGATGTCGAGAACTATCCCGGTTTCCGCGAAGCCGTGCAGGGACCGTGGCTGGTGCAGGAAATGCAGGCCCAGGCCGAGCACGTCGGCACGCGGATGCTGTGGGACACGATCACCGAGGTCAGCCTGGAAGGCCCGCCGTTCCGCGCCGTGGGCGATAGCGGCGACATGTACGAAGGCGATACGCTGGTGATCGCCACGGGCGCGCAAGCCAAGTGGCTGGGCGTGCCGGGCGAGGTCGAGTTCGGCGGCAAGGGCGTCTCCGCCTGCGCCACCTGCGACGGCTTCTTCTATCGCGGCAAGAAGGTCGTGGTCATCGGCGGCGGCAACACAGCTGTCGAGGAAGCGCTCTACCTCACCAACCATTCGCAGGACGTGACGATCATCCACCGTCGCGATTCCTTCCGCGCCGAAAAGATCCTGCAGGACCGCCTGTTCGCGCATCCCCATGTGAAGGTGCTGTGGAACAAGAAGGTCGACCGTTTCGTGGGCGAGCCCGGCAAGGGTCTGACCGGCGTGGCGGTGATCGATACCGAAACGGGCGAACAGTCGGTGGTGGAGACGGACGGCGCCTTCGTCGCGATCGGCCACGCCCCGGCCACCGAACTGTTCAAGGGCAAGCTGGAACTGGACGAGAGCGGCTATATCTTCGTCCAGCCCGGCACGCCCAAGACCGCGATCCCCGGCGTGTTCGCGGCCGGCGACGTGATGGACCACACCTATCGCCAAGCGGTGACGGCGGCCGGCACCGGTTGCATGGCGGCGCTGGATGCGGAACGGTTCGTGGCCGAACTGGATTTCGCCGCGACCAAGACGGAAGCGGTCGGCTAATCCAGCGCGTCCAGCAGGCGCGCGAACAGCCATTCGCGGGCCGCATCGTCGGAAAAGCTGTGCGATGCGCTGGCGATCCGCTGGATGCGCGCGTCGTGTTTGGGCCACGCGGCTTCGAACAGTTGCGCGGTGCGGTCGCCGCTGGCGATCAGGATGGTGAGCGGGCCGGCGAATGCGTCTGCCCCGGCGCGCAACGCATCCACCAGGGAGGAGGGCGCGGCCGCCGGCGCGGCGGCGCTGCGCAGGCCCCGGAACAGCTTGGCGAGGTTTACGCCGCCCGTCAGCAGGCGCAGCACTTCGCGCGGGTTCTTCAGCTTGGCGAGATAGCGTTGGCGGATCGCGGCGGCGGGCATCGCTGCGGGCGCTTCCTCGCCATCGATCGTCCATGGGTTCGCCAGCACTAGCGCATCGATGCCCAGCCCGGCGTGGTGCAGCAGCAGCGCCGCGGCGGCATCGCAATTGCCGAAAGCGACCACACGGCGGACTTGCGGCGCCGCCTTGCGGAACGCGGCGAGCGCGGCGGCCAGATCATCGCGGCTGGAGCGGAACCCGCCGTTGGCGCCTTCGCTGTCCCCCACGCCGCGCCGGTCGAAGCGGAACACGGGAACGCCATGGCGCGCGAGCCGGGCCGCGAGTTGCGCCTGTCCAGCCCACGCTCCGGCGCGTATCTCGTTGCCGCCCGAGAGAATGAGCAGGCCCGTGGTCCCCGTGGCGGCGGCCATGTCCAGCGTACCCGCCAGCGCCGCGCCTTCGCACGGACACGTCAGGTGCAGGCGGTTCACGCGGCGATCTCGCGCGCGATCATGGCGGCCAGGGCATCCGACTGCGCAGCATCCTCGCCCGGTTCGGCGCGCAGCCAAAGCGCGCTGCCGCCAAGCTCAGCCTGCCGGATCGTGCGCTGCCCCTCATCCGCCGGCAGGGCCGTCTCCAGCCCCGCGATCAGCGAGGCGCCGCAGCGGTATCCGGCGAGGTCCAGCCCTTCGGCGCGGCCGTGCTCCAGCAGCGATGCGCTGTCCTCCTCGCGCCCGGCCTCGCGCGCGGAGAGCGTGCGGGCGCGGAGCATCTGGCGCAGGACCGTGGCGCCCTTGACCGGCTCCAGCACCCAGCCCGGCAGCGAGGTGGGAAAGACCAGCGCCCCGCCACGCACCGCCAGCACATGCGTGACCGCGAAGTGCGCCGCCGCCTGAGCCATGGCGGTGCGCCAGGCGTGGAGGCTCTGGGCGGCGAACTCTTGCGGACTTTCGTTGCAGCCGGGCAAGTCGGGCAGGAAGCTGTCGATCCCGGCGGCGTCGAGCCGACGCATGGTTTCGACCAGGAAGCGCCGCGTGCGGTTCGCTTCCTCGAACAGCGCGGGCACGATCAGCAGGCGGTGCGCGCGGTCACGGTCGAACGCGAGCGCCTGTTCGTTGGCGGGGCCTTCCGGGCCGGGGCAGGGCCAGTCGGCGAACACCGCGATCAGGCGGCCGCGCGCTTGGCCTGCGCGAAGGCGAGCAGGTTGCCGTAGGTTTCCAGCAACTCGCCATCGACTTCGTCATCATCGATCACGATGTCGAAGCGGTCTTCCATTTCGGTGAGCAGGCCTGCCACGGCCATCGAATCGAGTTCGGGCAGCGCGCCGAACAGCCCGGTATCCGCATCGAACGCGGCAACGCGGTCCGCCGCGAGACCCAGAACGTCGCGCAGGATCGCGCGGAGCAGCGTGTCGGTTTCGTCGTTGGCCAGACCGGTCACTATCGAACCTTCCCTGATATCATGGTTTTCGCGGCGTCTAGCCAGCGCGGGAGTCCGGAGCAAGGGGCGTTACGTCCGCCCGCCGCGCACGAGCGCCTTGGCGATGGCCGGCCAGCGGCGCGGAGCGAGCGGACGGTAGAACGCCACCTGCCAGCGCGTGCGGGTGCTTTCCATCCAGTCGCGCTTGTAGGGATCGTCGCCGGTGCCGAAGTCCACTTCGCGCACGCGGTCGCGATCGATCACGTGTTCGAACAGCGCGGCGGTCAGCAGCGTGCCCGGCGAATGGGCCTTGGCGCTTTCATCGTGCGCCAGCTTGTGAATGAAGGCGGTGCCGCCTTCCACCGTCCAGAACTGCGCTGCCACAGGCTTGCCGTCGATCGTGGCGATGCCCAGCCGCAGATTGCCGGCCGCGCTTTCGGCTTCGGCGAAGCGGCGCAGGAAGGCGGGGCTGCCTTCTTCCGGCTTCCAGCTCAGCCGATAGATCGTTTCATAGGCGGCCCAGTCCGCTTCGTTGAACGCGGTGGCGATGCGCAGATCGACCACCCCCTTCTTGCCCTTGCGGCGCACGGTTTCGCGCAGGCGGCCGGGGCGGGCGGCCCAGTATTCGGCAAAGCTGCGGCCATCGACCGGCAGGATATGGTTGGTATCGCACGGGGTGGCGAACGCCAGCCAGCCCGCCTTGCGGAACGCGGCGGTCAGCGGGGCCACGTCTTCCTCGGGCAGCGGCGACAATACGATCCCGTCGTGCGTGCGTGACAGGTCGCGCGCGATGCCTTCGAGCAGCGCGGCGCCCTGATCGGTCCAGCGCGCGCGGGTGAAGAAGCTGTACCAGTTGCCGAGCGGTTCCAGCGTGCCCGGCGCGGTCTGGCGCACCGGCAGCACCGCGCGTTCGTCCCCATCGCGGGCGGTCGCCAGGAAGCAGCGCGCGGGATCGAGGCATTCGCGTGCCAGCAGCGCGTACCAGTCCAGCCGGTCGAACGGCGCGTGCTGCATCTCGCGCCCGAGCAGGCGCGAAAGCGCGGCGTCTTCTTGCGCTTCGTTAAGACTGGCGTGATAGACGATGGCGCCCAAGAACCGAATTCCCCGTTGCGAAGGTCCGAAAGCCGCGTGTCCGCCGATCCCGATCCTACCGTTCATCCGCTGGACCATCTGCCGTTGCGCGGCGCGCCGGAAGCCCCGGCGCTGATCCTGCGGAACGAGACCCTTAGCTTCGAGGCGTTAAATGACCGTGTAGGCCGGCTTGCTGCATGGCTCGCCCGGCAGGTGCCGGAAAAGGGCGCGCGAGTGGCGACATGGCTGGCCAAGACCGAACTGGCGTGCCTGATGCCGCTGGCGGCGGTGCGCGCCGGGCTGGTGCATGTTCCTGTGAACCCGCTGCTCAAGCGGGCGCAGGTGGCGCATATCCTGGCCGACAGCGGCGCGCGGCTGATGATTTCCAACACGGCGCGGCTCGATACGCTGGAGCCGGGCGATGCCGGGCAGGCCGCGCTGCGCGAGGAAGCCGGCGTGCGCGCGGGTCTTGCGGGGGAGGCCGATCCGCTACCACCGAGCCAGGCCATGTCCGACGATCTGGCGGCGATTCTCTACACCAGCGGATCGACCGGCCGGCCCAAGGGTGTGGTGCTGAGCCATGCGAACCTGTGGCTGGGGGCGGTCAGCGTGGCGTATTACCTGAAGGTGACGGCGGCGGACCGCGTGCTGGCGGTGCTGCCCTTCGCGTTCGATTACGGCCAGAACCAGCTGCTTTCGACGTGGTACGCCGGGGGCGCGGTGGTGCCGCTCGATTACCTGACCCCGCGCGATGTGGTGAAGGCCGTGGCGCGCGATGGTGTGACCAGCATTGCCGCGGTTCCGCCGCTGTGGCTGCAACTGGTGGAGCAGGACTGGCCCGAGGATGCCGCCCGGCAACTGCGCCGGCTGACCAACAGCGGCGGCGCGCTGACGCCCTCGCTGGTGCGCGCCTTGCGCGGCACGTTCCCCGAAGCGCGGCTCTATCCGATGTACGGGCTGACCGAGGCGTTCCGTTCCACCTATCTCGATCCCGATCTGGTCGATCGTCACCCCACCTCGATCGGCCGGGCGATTCCCTTTGCCGAGATCATGGTCGTGGCCGACAGCGGCGCCGAAGCCGCGCCGGATGAGGAAGGCGAACTGGTGCACGCCGGGCCGTTGGTGGCGCAGGGCTATTGGCAGGACACCGTACGCACCACCGAACGCTTTCGCCCCGCGCCGGCGTTCTCCGCGCTTGGCGGCATGGCGGTTTGGTCGGGCGACCGCGTGCGGCGCGACGCCGAAGGGCTGCTGCATTTCGTGGGGCGGCGCGATGCCATGATCAAGACCTCGGGCAACCGTGTCAGCCCGCAGGAAGTGGAGGAAGCGGCGGTGGCCACTGGCCTGGTCGCCGAAGCCGTCGCGCTGGGCCTGCCCGATCCGCACCTGGGGCACGCGATCCATCTTGTCGCCCGGCCCGCCGTGGCGCCGGAGAAAGCCGAGGCGGAACTGCTGCCCGCGCTGACCCGCGCGCTGCCCAATTTCATGGTGCCGCGCCACGTCCACTGGCGGGCGGACATGCCGGTCAGCCCCAACGGCAAGCTGGACCGCGTGGCCCTCGTCGCCGAACTCGCGGGCGGAGAGAACGCATGAAGCCGCTCGGCCCCATCCCGCCCGGTTTCGCCGCGATCGACGGGGAACTGGCCATCGCCGGTCGCAAGGCGAGCGATCTTGCGGCAGAGGCGGGGAATACGCCGCTGTTCGTCTATGCGCGCGAATTGCTCGACCGGAAGGTGGCCGGGTTGCGCGCCGCGATGCCGGAGCGGCTGGCGATCCACTATGCGGTGAAGGCCAATCCGTTCGGGCCGCTGCTCGCGCACATGGCCGGGCTGGTCGACGGATTCGATATCGCGTCGGGCGGCGAACTGGCGATGGTGGAGGCGGCCGGCATCGACCTGGCGCTGGTGAGCTTCGCCGGGCCGGGCAAGCGCGATGCCGAACTGGAAGCGGCGATCGCCAGGGGCGTGACGCTCAATCTCGAATCGGAAGGCGAGGCGGAGCGCGCCCTGGCCATTGCCGAACGGCTGGGTCAGGCGCCGCGCCTTGCCATCCGGGTCAATCCCGATTTCGATCTCAAGGGATCGGGCATGAAGATGGGCGGCGGGGCCAAGCCGTTCGGGATCGATGCGGAGCGCGTGCCGGCGCTGGCGCGCCGCCTGATCGCGGCGGGCGCGGAATGGCGCGGTTTCCATATTTTCGCGGGAAGTCAGGCGCTTGATGCCGCCGCCATCGCCGATACGCAGGCGCAGACGCTGCAGCTGGCGGCGCGGCTGGCGGAAGAAAGCGGCGCACCGCTGCCCAAGTGCAACCTGGGCGGCGGCATGGGCATTCCCTATTTCCCGGGCGACGAGCCGGTGGACGTCGCGGCCGTGGGCGCGGCTCTCGCCGAACGCTTCGCGGACCTGCCGGCGGTGCTCGCCGACACGCACTTCTGCATCGAGCTGGGCCGTTATCTGGTGGGCGAAGCGGGCGTCTATCTGACCCGCATCGTCGACCGCAAGGAAAGCCACGGCGAGATCTATCTGGTTACCGATGGTGGGCTGCATCACCAGCTTGCCGCCAGCGGCAACTTCGGCACGGTGGTGCGGCGCAACTATCCCAGCGCCATCGCCACGCGGTTCGGTGCCCCGGTGGAGGAAGAGGCGAGCATCGTCGGCTGCCTCTGTACCCCGCTGGACCGGCTGGCCGACAAGGGCGGCTTTCCGCGCGCCCATCCCGGCGATCTGGTGGCGATCTTCTGCGCCGGGGCCTATGGCGCCAGCGCCAGCCCGGCGATGTTCCTGGGGCAGGGGCCGGCGGCCGAAATCCTCGTATGAATCCGTAACGGAGCGGATTTTCATACTGTCCGCCCGATCCGTGCCGTTTCGGGACTGGCCGCAAATTCCCGCTGTTTCGCGGGCGCGGTTCAGTGAAGGCTAACGGTATCTTCACCCTTTTTGGCGATAGCCGACACTGAATAGCGGTGCCTTTCGCGTCCCTTGGCGGGACGGCGGAAGCGATGCCGCTGGCTCGGAAAAGGACAGTCCATGCCGATCGATACGCGTCTGACCCGCCTGCTTGCCGGCACCGCCATGGCAAGCCTTGCCCTGACGGGCTGCGCGGGTTCGGGCGGCAAGCCGCAGCTTCCGCCGGCCTCGTTCGTCTCGCTGCAGGAAGGGCCGGGCGAGGAATACGTGATCGGTCCGCTCGACGAACTGACGATCTTCGTGTGGCGCAACCCCGAACTCGGCGCCAGCGTGCAGGTGCGGCCGGACGGGCGCATCACCACGCCGCTGATCACCGACATGCCGGCGGTGGGCAAGACGCCCTCGATGCTGGCGGAAGATCTCAAGCTCCAGTTGTCGCAGTACATCCAGGAGCCGATCGTCTCGGTCATCGTCAACAAGTTCGCGGGCACGTTCAGCCAGCAGGTGCGCATCGTGGGGGCCACGGAAAAGCCGGCCTCGATCCCCTATCGCGCCAACATGACGCTGCTCGACGCGATGATCGCGGTCGGTGGCCTCTCGGAATACGCCGCCGGCAATCGCGCCCGCCTGATCCGCTTCGACAAGCAGACCGGCAAGCAGAAGGAATACGCCGTCAAGCTGGGCGATCTGCTGCGCAAGGGGGACAGCAAGGCCAACGTCCTGCTCATGCCCGGGGATGTGATCATCATCCCCGAGAGCACGTTCTGAGCGGCGGCGGGACGAGGGGGCCTTTCCGGCGATGACCAACATCTATGAAGAAGTGCGCATCGCGCTTTACGGCATCTGGCACCGGCGCTGGCTGGCGCTGGGTATCGCCTGGCTGGTCTGCCTTGTCGGGTGGGTCTTCGTGGCGATGGTGCCGAACAGCTACGAATCGAAAGCGCGCATCTTCGTCCAGACCGACAATGTGCTGTCCGACCAGATCGGCGTGGGCAACGACGGCAAGCGCGATATCGAGCGCGTGCGCCAGACGCTGACCAGCTCGGTCAATCTCGAGAAGGTCATCCGCGCGACGCGGCTGGGCGACAAGATCACCAGCGACAAGCAGATGGAATCGGCGGTCCAGGGCCTGGGCGCGCGGATCAAGGTGGTCAGCCAGCAGGACAACCTGTTCGAGATTTCGGCCAGCTCCGGCAGCGGCGGCTATACCGACGTGCAGAACGCCAAGCTGGCGCAGGACATCGTGCAGAAGATGATCGACATCTTCCGGGAAGAGAACCTGGCCGGCGGCCGTGGCGAGATGAGCAGCACACTGGCCTTCATGGACCAGCAGCTGGCCGATCGGCAGAAGGATCTCGAAACCGCCGAACAGAAGCGCCAGGAATTCGAGGCGAAGAACACCGATCTCATTCCCGGCAGCGGTTCGCTGGGGGCGAAGCTGGAAAGCGCGCGCTCCGAACTGCGCGGCGTCGAATCCGATCTGCTGGCGGCGCAGAGCGCGCTCGCCTCGATCAACGGCCAGCTTTCGGGCACGCCGCCGACGATCATGGTGCCCGGCGTATCGGGCGGCGCCAAGGGTGCGCTGGCACAGGCGCAGTCCGATCTCGCTTCGATGCGCGCGCGCGGCCTTACCGACAGCCACCCCGACGTGATCGCGCTCAAGAGCCAGATCGCCAGCCTTTCCCGGCAGGCGGCATCGGAAACGGGGCACGTCGGCGGTACGCCCAACCCGGCCTATTCCTCGCTCCAGTCGATCAAGGCGGATCGCGAGGCAAGCGTGGTGGCGCTGCAATCGCGCAAGGCATCGCTCCAGGGCGAAATCGGCCAGCTTACCGGCAAGCAATACAGCGAACCGGCGGTCGCCGCCGAAGCGGCGCGGATCAATCGCGATTATGACGTGCTGAAGGAACAGTACGACAAGCTGCTGCGCGATCGCGAACAGCTTCGCCTGCGCGGCCAGGTGGAATCCGAACACGATGCGGTGAAGTTCGACGTGATCGATCCGCCGTCCACGCCGCGCGCGCCGACGGCCCCGGATCGGCCCTTGCTGCTCATGCTGGTGCTGATCGTGGGCCTTGGAGCGGGCTGCGGCGCGGCTTTCGCGGTGGCGCAACTGCGATCGACCTATACCACCACCGGCCAGCTCGAACGGGCCTCCGGGATGCCGGTGCTGGGTTCCGTGTCGCTGACGCTGACGCGCCAGGCGCGCGCGTTGCGCAACCGGCACCTCAAATGGTTTGCCGGCGCGAGCGCGGGCCTTGTGGCCGTGCTGGTGCTGCTGCTGGCGGTCGAGTTCATGAAGCGCGGCATGGTGGCGTGAGGAAGCGGGGTTGAAGATGACCGACCAGAGCAAGATTCCGCTGCCGCCTACCGGCCCATCGCTGATCGAGCGGGCCGCGGGGACGTTCGATTTCCGCAAGGTGTTGCAGGCTCCCGTGCCCGCCGCGCCTGGCGCGCCGGCTGCGGATACGCCTGCGCCTCCGCCCGTTGCCGCGCCCGTTTCGCCCCTCGCGCCCGTGCCACCAGTGCCGGCGGCCGTCGACCGTCCTGCTCCAGAGGACGCGCAGCCCGTGCTCGACGGTATCCCGGCGGAGCAGGTCTTCAAGGGCAAGCTGCATCCCATCGACCGCCTGCACTTGCGCGAACAGTGCCTGATCGAACCCGATGGCGCGGTGACGGAGCTGCTGGAGGAATTCCGCATCGTCAAGCGCCAGCTGCTGCTGACGGCGGCGGATTCGCGCGCAGGGCGTGGTGCCCCACATGGCGAGCGCATTCTCGTCTGCTCCGCCCATCCGGGCGAGGGCAAGACGTTCTGCGCCACCAATCTGGCGCTGTCGATCGCCGCGGAAAAGGACAACGAGGTCCTGCTGGTGGATGCCGATTTCGCCAAGCCCAGCGTGCTGTCCGCGCTCGGCCTGCCCGGCGGCCCCGGCCTGATGGACGCGCTGGCCGATCCTTCCGTGCGAGTAGAGGACTGCATCCTCGGCACGGACATTCCGGGCCTGTTCGTGCTGCCGGCTGGCAATTCGACCGGGTCGGACACCGAATTCCTGGCGTCCGCGCGCACCCGTACGGTGCTGGACCGGCTGACGGCGCACGCACCCAATCGCATCGTCATCTTCGATAGCCCGCCAGCGCTGGCGGCCTCTCCGGCTTCGGAGCTGGCCATGCACGTGGGGCAGGCGATGATGGTCGTTCGCGCGGACCAAACCGGCGAAGCCGAGCTGCGCGACGCCGTGAACATCCTTTCCGGCTGCGAGAACATCCGGCTGTTGCTCAACTGCACCCGCTTCTCGCCCACGGGCCGGCGGTTCGGTTCTTATTACGGGTACAAGGAATGATAATGGCCCGCTTTTCCTCGCGCCGGGGTGCGCAATCCGCCCTGTACGGTGCCGTCGCGCTGCTGGCGCTTCATGGTGCGCCAGCGCTTGCGCAGCAGCTTGACTACGGCAACGTCGTTGATGCCTCGGGCGGAAGCGCCACGGGCGGCGATGCCGGCGCGAAAGGACGCGGCGGGCACTCGATCCGTTCCGCCGGTGGCGGGGCGCGGACCACCATCCAGCCCTATCTCGAGGTGTCGCAGAACCTGCTAGCCGAACTGAAGCCGGGCGACGATGTGCTGACTTATACCGCGATTGCGGCCGGGGTTGATGTCGCGCTCAACGGGCGCAACACGCAAGGGGCGGTGTCCTTCCGCTATGAACGGCGCATCACCGAAAAGGGCAATACCGCCAACGGCGACACGATCTCGGGCCTCGCTCGCGTGAAGCATGATCTGATCCCCCGTACGCTGTCGGTGGAAGCCGGCGGCCTGGCGACGCGGACCCGCGTGGATGCCACCGGGGCGGGCAGCCTCAACCCCGTGGCCACCAGCAGCGCGACCACCCAGATCTATTCGGCCTATGCCGGGCCGGCGCTGGCAACCCATGTCGGCGACGTGGCGGTCAACGGCTCCTACATGGTGGGCTACACCAAGGTGGATACCAAGAACGGCGTGACCGCCGTGGCCGGGCAGCCCAGTTCCAACATCTTCGATCATTCGCTTTCGCAATCGGCGCAGCTTTCGGCAGGCGTACGCCCCGGCGTGATCGCGCCGGTGGGCGTGACCGCCAGCGGCCGTTATGCGCAGGAAGACATTTCCAACCTCGACCAGCGCTATCGCGAACTGAACGCCGGCGTGCAGGTGACCCTGCCGGTGACGCAGGACCTCGCGCTGGTGGGCGATGTCGGGTATCAGGACGTACAGGTTTCGGCGCGCGATGCGGTCTATGATGTCAACGGTGTGCCGGTGATCGGCAGCAACGGCCGCTTCGTTACCGACAAGTCCAAGCCGCGCGCCATCGCCTATGATTTCAGCGGCCTCAGTTGGGATGCCGGCGTGATGTGGCGGCCCAGCCGGCGCACATCGCTTTCGGCCTTCGTCGGCCGCCGGTATGACAGCACGACCTATTACGGCAGCTTCAGCTATGCGCCCAACGCGCGCAGCGCGCTGGGAATCTCGGTCTATGACGGCATTTCGGGCTTCGGCTCCTCGCTCGGCAATGCGCTGCGCGACGTGCCGACCGACTTCGAGGTTGGCCGTGATCCGTTCAACGGCAACATCAGCGGTTGCGGCATCGGTTCGACTGGCGGCGGCTGCGTCAACGGCGCGCTGGCCTCGCTGTCGTCGTCGGTGTTCCGCGCCCGCGGCGTCAACGCGACCTACGGCATGACCGTGGGCCGTCTGCGCGCGGGGATCGGCGCCGGCTATGTGCGGCGCAAGTTCATTGCCGCGCGCGGGACCGTGCTGGGCCTTGCGGATGGCACGGTGGACGAAAGCTGGTATGTCGATGGCAGCGTGTCCGGCCGGCTCGACCGACGATCCAGTTTCGCCGTGGCCGTGTACAGCGCCTGGTACAACAGCGGTTCGGCTGGCAATGCCAAGAGCAACGCGGTGGGCGCGAACGCTTCCTACTTCCGCAACCTGACCGATCGTCTGGTCGGCAGCGCGGCGGTGGGGATCGATGGCTTCAGCCGCAAGGCGGCGCCGGATGAACTCGTCGCATCGGGCCGGATCGCCCTGCGCTACAATTTCTAACCCCCGGGGGGCTTCGATGTACGATACGTTCTATGGGCTGACAGGACGTCCCTTCCAGCTCACGCCGGACCCGGATTTCTATTTCGAGAGCACGACGCACCGCAAGGCGCTGTCGTACCTCGGTTATGGTCTGGCGCAGGGCGAAGGCTTCATCGTCATCACTGGCGAAGTCGGCGCGGGCAAATCCACGCTGGCCGCGCACCTGATGGCGACGATCGACCGCCAGCGGCTGACCGCCGGCCAGATCGTCACCAGCAAGCTCGACGGCGAGGAACTGATCCACGTGGCCGCGCGCGCGTTCGGGCTGCATGTGCCAGGGCACGACAAGGCGTCCGCGCTCGCGGCGATCGAGGTGTTCCTGCACGAAGAGGCCCGCGCCGGCCGCCGCTGTCTGCTGGTGGTGGACGAGGCGCAGAACCTTTCGATCGGCGCACTCGAAGAACTGCGGATGCTGTCGAACTTCCAGCTTGGCGCGCATCCGCTGCTGCAGATGCTCCTGCTGGGACAGCCGGAATTTCGTACGCTGCTTCAGACATCGCCCGAACTGGAACAGTTGCGCCAGCGCGTGATCGCCTCGCACCATCTCGATGCCATGGAAGCGGGCGAGGTGGGGCCGTATATCGAACATCGCCTCGCGCGTGTGGGCTGGACGGGCAATCCCGCGTTCGAGCCGCGCGTCTATGCCGATCTGGCGCGGGCAAGCGGTGGCGTGCCGCGCCGGATCAACCAGATCGTCAGCCGCCTGCTGCTGATGGGAGCAATCGAGCAGTCCCCGCGCATTGACAGCGCCATGCTGAAAGACGTGCTGACCGACCTGGATCGCGATGCGGCGGGCGGTGCCGTTGCCGCGCGGCCGGCCCCCGCGGCCGAACCGGCGCTGACCGATGCATTGCCGGTGATGGATTCCTTCGCCGCGCCTGAACCAGCGCTGGAGCACGGTGTTCAGCCGGTTGGCGAAGCCGAGCCCCAGGCGCATGCCCAGCCGGCGTTCGACCTGTCGATGATCCAGCAGGCGCTGGCCAGCCGCGACGAACAGATCGCCGAACTGCAGCAGGCCGTGATCGAACTTGCCGAACTGCGCCCGGCCGCAACGACGGAAGACCCGGCCCGCGATGAACTCGCCGCCGCTCTGACGGATGCCAACGGTCGCGTCGCTGCGCTGGAAATGCGGCTGGCCGAGCAGGAACAGGCGATCCGCCATGTCCTGACCATGCTGATCGAATGGCTGGAAAGCGAACAGAAGCCGCGCCTCGCGGCTTGAGGAAGGGAGCGTGCCGATGACCTGGCCTAGCTCAGGGCCCAGCTCAGGGCCCAGCAGAGGGCCCGCCCAGGCGCCGCGCAACGGCCTTTCGGTCGATGTCGAGGACTGGTTCCAGGTCGGCGCGTTCGAAACCGTGATCGATCGCGGGGACTGGGATGGCCTTTCCTGCCGTGTCGAGCGCAATTGCGACGTGATTCTGCGCATGTTCGCCGATGCCGGGGTGAAGGGCACGTTCTTCACGCTGGGTTGGGTGGCGCAACGCTATCCCGCGATGATCCGCCGGATCGCCGACGAAGGGCACGAGATCGCCAGCCACGGCTGGGACCATGCCCGCGTGTTCACGCTGGGCGCCAAGGCCTTTGCCGAGGACATCGCGCGGGCGCGGGCGGTGCTGGAAGATGCCGGCGGCCAGCGCGTGACCGGCTATCGCGCGCCCAGCTTCTCGATCGATGCGCGCACGCCCTGGGCGCACGAGGTGCTGGCCGAGCAGGGCTATGCCTATTCTTCCAGCGTCGCGCCGATCGTGCACGATCACTACGGCTGGCGCGAGGCGCCGCGTTTCGCCTTCCGTCCGGTCGCAGGTGCGGACCTCATCGAGATCCCGGTAACGACGGCCGAAGTGGCCGGCCGGCGTATGGCGGCCGGCGGCGGTGGCTTCTTCCGCCTGCTGCCCTATACCGTTTCACGCTGGGCGATCCGGCAGGTCAACACCGTGGATGGCCGGCCGGCCGTGTTCTATTTCCATCCGTGGGAAATCGATCCGGAACAGCCACGCGTCGCTTCCGCGCCGCTGCGCTCGAAGGTGCGGCACTATACCAACCTCACGGTCATGGCGGCCAAGCTGGACCGGCTGATCCGCGATTTCCGTTGGGGGCGCATGGACGAGGTGGCCGCAGGCCAGATGGCCCTGGCTCTGCCGGCGCAACCCGTACTGGGGAAGGCGGCATGAACGCGCCATTCCGCTTCCTGGCGGCCCGCGTGCGCCTTGCCGATCCGGGTGACCGCCCGGCTATGGCGCGGTTCCTGGCCGAAGACCCCGCCGCCACGGCCTTCCACCGCCTGGAATGGATCGACGCCGTGGAGCGCGCCACCGGGCACCGCGCGCACCTGCTGCTGGCCGAGCGTGATGGCGCGATTACCGCGATGCTGCCGTTGCACGCGGCGCACTCCCCGCTTTTCGGCCGCGCGCTGGTCTCGATCGGGTTCGCAGTGGGCGGCGGGCTGATCGGCGATGCGGGCGAAGCCACGGCGCTGTTCGATGCCGCGCGCGAACTGGCCCGCCGCCTGTCCACGCCGACGATCGAACTGCGCGGCGGCGTGATGCCGGACGGCGCGGGCTGGCACATCAAGCAGGATAGCCACGCCGGCTTCGTCCTGCCGCTGGCCGCCGACGACGAGGCGCAGTTGCTTGCCGTTCCGCGCAAACAGCGCGCGGAAGTGCGCAAGGGGCTGGGCAACGATCTGGAAGTGCGGGTCGGCCGGTCCGGGGCGGATCGCGCGATGCACTACGCGGTCTATGCCGAATCCGTGCGCAACCTGGGCACGCCGGTATTCCCCAAGTGCCTGTTCGACGCGGTGATGGACCTCTTCGTTGCGGATGCGGATATCCTGACGGTGCTGCACCAGGGCAAGCCGGTCGCCAGCGTGCTGAGCCTGTACCATCGCGGCGCGGTCATGCCCTATTGGGGCGGTGGCGTGTTCGCGGCGCGCGCGCTGCGCGCCAACGACGTGATGTACTACGCGCTGATGAACCACGCGCGCGGCCTGGGCTGCGACCGGTTCGATTTCGGCCGGTCCAAGACCGACAGCGGCGCCTATCATTTCAAGCGCAACTGGGGCTTCGTGCCAGAGCCGCTGTCCTATGCCACTTGGTCCGCCGATGGCGTTCCTCCGCGCGACGTCAATCCGCTCAGCCCGCGCTATCGCGCCAAGATCGCCGCGTGGCAGAAACTGCCGCTGCCGATCGCGAACCGGCTCGGTCCGCTGATCGCGACCGGGCTGGCCTGACGGGAGCGGCCATGGGCGAAATCCTGTTTCTGGCGCACCGGATGCCGTTTCCGCCCGATCGCGGCGACAAGATCCGCTCGTGCCACATGCTGCGCCGGATCAGCGCGCTGGCGCCGGTTCATGTCGCGTGCTTTGCCGATGACGAGGCGGACTGGTCGCACGAACCGGAACTGGCGGCGATTTCGGCCAGCCTGTGCCTTGTCGCGCGGACCAAGTCGGTTCCCGTAGCCGCCGCGCAGGCGCTGGCAACGGGCAAGCCCGTCAGCCTGACCGCGTTTTCCTCGCCGGCCATCCGCCGCTTCGTGCGCGAAACGCTGGCCACCCGGCCGATCTCGGCGATCTTCGTGTTCTCCGGGCAGATGGCGCAATACATTCCGGAGGATTTCACCGGGCCGGTGGTGATGGACTTTGTGGATGTCGATTCCGCCAAGTTCGAAGCCTATGCGCGCGCAGGCAATCCAGCGGTGCGGGTGATGTACCGGCGCGAGGCGAACCTCCTGCGCCGGTTCGAGGAAAAGATCGCGCATCGCGCCACCGCCAGCGTGTTGGTGACCGATGAGGAAGCCACGCTGTTCCGCGATCGCCTGCGGCATCGGCGCGGTACGCGGGTGATGGCGCTGCCCAACGGCATCGACTGGCGGTTCTACGATCCGTCGGGCATCGTCCCCGCGCCGGACATGCTGCGCGCCGGGCCGCAGATCGTCTTCACCGGCCAGATGGACTATCCGCCAAACGTGGCGGCGGTGGAATTCTTTGCGCGCCAGGTCATGCCGCGCGTGCGCGAACGCTTTGCGCAGGCGGAATTCAACGTGGTCGGTCGCGCGCCCGTTGCCGAGGTGCAGGCGCTACACGGGCGCAACGGATGCCGCGTGACCGGCACGGTGCCCGATGTCCGTCCGTGGCTGGCCGGGGCCGATCTGGTGGTCGCGCCGCTGCTGATCGCACGCGGGGTGCAGAACAAGGTGCTGGAGGCGATGGCCATGGCGCGCCCCGTGCTGGCGACGCGCGCGGCGGCCACCGGTATTCCCGCGCGCGTGGGGCAGGACCTCGCGGTCGCGGACGGGCCGGAGGATTTCGCCACGCACACGATGACGCTGCTTGCGGATACGGCGCTGGCGCGCAGCATGGGCGCGGCGGGGCGGCGCTTCGTGGTCGACCGGTGCGGCTGGGACCGCGCGCTCGACCCGCTGCCGGCCCTGCTGGGCGCGGACCGCAGGGGGGATCGCCATGCGGCCTGATGCCGCGCCCTTGTCCTCAATCCAGCGTTTCGTTTTGGCCGTGCCGGAAAGCTGGCGGCGGCCGTTGCTGTTCGTTGCCACGGCATGGCTGGGCGTGTTCGCGCTGTTCGCCGGCGATTGGCGCGACATGGCGCTGCAATGGTGGGACAGTTCGACCTACAACCACGCGCTGCTCATCCCGCTGATACTCGGCTGGCTGGTCTGGCTGCGGACGGACGGATTGCTGCGCCTCGTGCCTTCCGCCTGGTGGCCGGGGCTGCTGCCGTTCGGCGGGGCGTGCTTCCTGTGGATGCTGGGCGATTTCTCCGGCTTTTCGCTGGCGCGGCAACTGGCGGTGGTGGTCATGTTGCAGGCGAGCGTGCTGACGCTGCTGGGGCCGCGCGTGGGCGTGGCGCTGGCGTTTCCGCTGTTCTACATGCTGTTTCTGGTGCCCGCCGGGGACGAGATGATCCCGACGCTGCAGACCGTGACCGCCAGGATCACGATGCTGCTGCTGTCCGTGGCGGGAGGCCCCGCCACGATCGACGGCGTGTTCATCACCGCCCCGGGCGGTTACTTCGAAGTGGCCGAAGCCTGTTCGGGCGTGAAATTCCTGATCGCGATGGTGGCCTATGGCACGCTGGTCGCCAACGTCTGCTTCCGCAGCTGGCCGCGCCGTGCAGCGTTCATGGCAATGGCGCTGGTGGTGCCGATCCTGGCCAACGGGGTGCGCGCATGGGGCACGGTGTTCATCGCCGGAAAGGTCGGCATCGGTTTCGCCGCCGGTTTCGACCACGTGTTCTACGGCTGGGTGTTCTTCGCCATCGTGATGGCGCTGGTCATGGCCGCCGGCTGGAAGTTCTTCGACCGCGCGATCGATGATCCGATGATCGACGCCGACGCGATCGCCGCTTCTCCGCTGCTGGATCGGCTCGCTGCCTTGCGCTGGCCCGAGGGCAAGGCGCTGGGTGCGCTGGCCGGGATCGCCGCGCTGTTCCTGGGCTGGGGGGCGATGGCCAACCGGCTGGAAGCGCCCGTCCCTGCGCAAATACTGCTGCCCGACGTGCCGGGCTGGCACCGGGTAGACATGGCGCCTGCCGCGCCCTGGCAGCCGTTGCACACGGGTGCCGAGCATCGCTTGCTGGGCAGTTACGCCGATGCGACAGGCCATCGGGTGGAGGTGTCCTACGCGCTCTATGCGGGGCAGGCCGAAGGCAAGGAGGCTGGCGGCTTCGGGCAGGGCGCCTTACCGCTGGGCAGCAGCTGGGCCTGGGAAAAGCAGGGCCTGGCGCTGGAAGGTGCGAAGTCCGATGTGATCCAGGCGCCGGGGCCGGTCCACCGCCTCGCGCTCACCTGGTATCGCACCGGCGATCTGCTGACCGGCAGCAACGCGCGGCTCAAGCTGGCCAACATCGCTGACCGGCTGCTGTTGCGTCGCCGGCCCACAGCCGCGTTGATCGTGTCGTCCGAAGGCAGCGATGGGCAGACGGAAGCCGCCGTTCGCGCGTTCCTGGGTGCTACCGGTCCGGTAGCGACCTGGATGGACCGCACCGGCAACATGCGATAGGCGCGGAGGCATGTGCGGCATCGCGGGCATTTTCCACACGGAGGGCATGAAGCCGGTCGATCCGGCGCGGCTGGAGCGGATGTGCGATGCCATTGCGCATCGCGGGCCAGACGGGCAGGGGATATGGACTGCTCCCGGCGTGGCGCTGGGGCACCGCCGGCTGGCGATCATCGATCTGGCGGGATCGCCTCAACCGATGGCCGCCACCGATGGTTCGGCGATGCTCGTCTTCAACGGCGAGATTTACAATTTCCGCGAATTGCGCCGCGAATTGCAGGCCGATGGCGCGCAGTTCCACACTGACGGCGACAGCGAGGTAATTCTGGCTGCGTGGCAGCGCTGGGGCGTCGATTGCCTGCCGCGCCTGCACGGCATGTTCGCCTTCGCGCTTTATGACCTGCGGCAGCGGACGCTGCTGCTGGCGCGCGACCGGCTGGGCGTGAAACCCCTGTTCACCGCGCAACTGGCCGATGGCAGCGTGATCTTCGGTTCGGAACTGAAGGCCCTGCTCGCGCATCCCATGCTGCGGCGGGATATCGATCCGCTGGCGATCGAGGACTATCTCGCCTGGGGTTACGTGCCCGATCACCGATCCATCCTGAAGGGCGTGGAAAAGCTGCCGGCGGGCCATTACCGCCTGCTGCGGCACGATGCCCCGCCGGCCGCCCCGGTACAGTGGTGGGACATCTCCTTTGCCGACCGGGAGCCGGGCAATACCGCCGATCTGGGCGCGCACCTGCTGCACCGCCTGCGCGAGGCGGTTACCTCGCGCATGATGGCCGATGTGCCGCTGGGTGCCTTCCTTTCGGGCGGGGTCGACAGTTCCAGCGTCGTGGCGCTGATGGCGGAAGCCAGCACCGATCCGGTGAAGACCTGCAGCATCGGCTTCGACGTGCAGGCGCTGGACGAGACGGCCTATGCCGACAAGGTGGCCGCGCTGTTCGGCACAGACCACCGCAAGCGGGTGGTGGCGTCGGACGATTTCGCGCTCATCGACCGGCTGGCGGGCATGTTCGACGAACCCTTCGCCGATGCCTCCGCTCTGCCGACGTTCCGGGTCTGCGAACTTGCGCGCGAGCATGTGACCGTGGCGCTTTCAGGCGATGGCGCGGACGAAGCTTTCGCCGGATACCGCCGGCAGGTGTTCCAGCATCGCGAGGAATCCGTGCGGGCGCTGCTGCCGCAAGGCTTGCGAACGCCGGTGTTCGGCACGCTGGGGCGGCTCTGGCCCAAGGCAGACTGGGCGCCACGCCCGCTGCGGGCCAAGGCAACCTTCCTCAATCTCGCGCGGAGCGGAGAGGAGGGCTATGCCCGATCGCTCTCCGTCACGCCGGTCGAACTGCGGGAACGCCTGTATGGCGAGGATTTCCTGCGGCTGCGGGGCGATTATCGCGCCGAACAGCCTTTTGTGGAGATGATGCGCCGGGCGCCGGGGCGTTCCGGGCTGGACCGGGCGCAATACGCCGATCTCAAGTTCTATCTGCCCGGCGACATTCTGACCAAGGTGGACCGGACGAGCATGGCGGTCAGCCTTGAAGCGCGCGAGCCGCTGCTCGATCATCGCTTGCTGGAATTCGGCGCGCGGCTGCCCGAGGCCATGCGGGTGCGCGGCGCGACGGGCAAATGGCTGATGAAGGACGTGATGCGCCGTTATCTGCCCGAAGACGTGCTGTTTCGCCCCAAGATGGGTTTCGTCACCCCGATCGCCGCATGGCTGCGCGGACCGCTGGCCGGAGAGGCCAGGGCGGTGGCAGAAGGTGGCGTGCTGGCGCGAACGGGCTGGTTCCGTGCTCCTGTGCTGCGCGATATCGCCGAGGCTCATATCGCGGGCCGCGCCGACCATTCCCGCCTGCTGTGGCAAGTGCTGATGCTGGATCGCAGCCTGGCGCTGCTATCCTGATCCGCCCCGCCGCGGGAGGGCGTGGGCTTCCGTGCGATCGCCGGGAGCGTGCTTCACCGCCTGTTCAATTTGGTTGATGGGCGGTAACCATGGTAATGTCATATAAACCATTTCGGATTAGACGCCGATCGTAACCTTTTTCGTGACGGTCCATGCGAAACTTTCTGCGATCGCCAGTTTCAATCTCGGTGCTCATTGGGCTGATATGCAGCCTGGTGTTCATTGCCGAGCCGTTGGACCAGATCTACTGGAACGTTCGCTATCGCCTCTCAAGCCACGCGATCTCGCAGCCGGTTATCGTTATCCCGCTGGATAACCAGGGTTCGGGATCGACGAAGAGCAGCGGCTGGACCACGATGGAACAGGCCCGGTTGCTCGAACTGGTGCGACGGCAGGTTCCGCGCAAGGTCGTGCTCGACGCGCGCGTCGATACCGGTCAGTCGATCTGGGGCGATCGCGCGCTGGCGCGTGCCATCGGTGAACTGGGGGACGATTTCTCGCTGGTTCTGCGCAACAACAGCGTGGATGCGGATTCGCACGGCGAGTTCCTGTTCCCTGCCTCCTCCGTGGTGCCGCGTTCGCGCATCGCCATTTCCAAATGGAATGCGAACTTCATCGATTTCGCCACGACCGCGCCCTATGCGGTGCGGATCGATGGCAAGTCCTATCCCACGGTCGGCCCGGCGGTTGCCGGTATCCGCGGGCGTGAGGGCGGGGTCTATGTTCCCGATTTCTCGCTCGATCCGGATTCGGTGCCGCAGCTTCCTGTCAGCAAGCTGCTCAACGGCAAGTTCGCGCCGGGCCTGCTGACCGGCCGCACTGTCGTCATCAGCGATTTTGGAACGGCAGGCCGACCGATCGGATACTTCGGGCACGGTCGCACGCCCGACATCGCGCTGGCTTTCGCCGGATCGGAGGGTTTGCGGCGTCCTTTCGCCATCGTGCTGCCGCGCCTTGTGCTGCTGGGCCTGCTGGCGGTCTGCCTCGCGCTGGCGGCGAATGCCCGATCGCGTCGGGAAAAGGCGCTGTTCTATATCGCCGCCTGCGCCGTCACGTTCGTGCTGCCCGCCATTCTCGTCGAATTTGGCATCCTCAGCTTCACCGATCAGCTTCTCGCCACGATGGCGATCTATGGCAGCATCCGCCTGTGGCAGAAGTGGCGCCGTCGCGTGCAGCACACGAGCGCGTCGGGCCTGCCCAATCTTCTGTCGCTCACCTCGAAGCAAATCGAGGTCGGGCGCGACGTGGTGGTCGCGGTGATCGCGCGCTATGAAGAAATCCTCGCGACGCTGCCCAAGGAACTCCATGGGGAATGCGCGCGGCAGATCGCGCGCCGCCTGTCCGTCGGCTCGGGACGCAGCGAGATATACAACGGCGATGGCGGTCATTTCGCCTGGACCGAGGAAGCGCGGCCGCTGGAAATGCAGCTCAACCACCTTGAAGGGTTGCGCGCGCTGTTTTCGGCTCCGCTGCAGATCGGCGAGCACACGTTCGACACCAACATCCATTTCGGTCTTGACCGCAACGAGGGCGTGGATGCCCTTGCGCGCGTCAATTCCGCGCTCGCGAGCGCCAACGAGGCGTTGACCAGCGGCCGGTCGATCGAACTGTTCGAAGCGGCTCGCCTTGCCGAAGCGCCGTGGGAACTTTCGCTTCATGCGCGCATCGATGAAGGCCTGCGCAACGGCGATATCTGGCTGGCCTTTCAGCCACAGTGGGACTTTGCCGAAAAGCGCTTCTGCGGCGCGGAAGCCCTGATCCGCTGGAACCACCCCACGCGCGGGCCGATAGCGCCCGATGCCTTCATCCTGCAGGCGGAGCGGGCAGGGCGGATCGATGCGCTGACCTTCTGGGTTCTGGAAGAGGCGATTACGGCCGCGCTGGAAATCAACGCCCTGGGGCCGCGTTTCCAGATGAGCATCAACCTTTCGGCGCAGATGGTCGACAAGCCGAACCTGGTGTCGAACATCGCCGAGGTGGTGCAGCGGCGCGGGATCGATCCCTCGCTCCTGACCATCGAGGTCACCGAAACCTCCAGCGTCCACAACCGCCCGGCGGCACGTCACAATCTTTCGCAATTGCGCGCACTGGGCTTCCGCCTTTCGATCGACGATTTCGGCACCGGCGAGGCGAGCCTTTCCCACCTGGCCGAATTGCCGAGCGATGAGTTGAAAATCGACCGCCGGTTCGTTTCGCGAATCACCACGGCAGAGCGCGAACGCGCGATCGTGGCCTATACGATCGCCTTGGCGCACGATCTTCACCAGGAAGTGGTGGCCGAGGGGATTGAGGACGAGGCGACGCTTCAGCTTCTGATGGAGCTGGGCTGCGACTACGCGCAGGGGTATTACCTCGGCAAACCGCAATCCTTCGCGGACTTCATCCAGACCTACCGCAGATCGGCCGACATCCAGATCGGAATCGTTTAGGGATTGTTAACCCTCGACGTTAATGATAATTTTTGCTTCCAACCGTGGATGGAGGCAAAAGCTATGTCGATTTGGCGTTGGCTGCTTCAGCTGATCTGAAGCACTGAAAATACGGGCATTTCCGCAAGGAAGTGCCCGTTTTCTGTCATTCCTGGGATTTCTGATTTCCACGGATTTTGGTGGAGCCGGGGTTATTGATTTTGTGTTTTTTGGTTAACCCGTGCGGTTTCGCGCGGGTTTTTTGTTGGGTGATTCGCGCCAGCGGATTGGTGGATCGGGTCGCCGGGGGCGCAAAAGAGCGGCAGCCGCTGTCGGCATGAGCCAGGCAGGTTCGCCACGTAGGCGTTGTCAGTTCTCGCCGTGTCCCAGCGCGAGATAGTCCTGGCTTTGCATTTCCATCAGGCGGCTGATGGTGCGATCAAACTCGAAGCGACCATCGCCGCTTTCGTAAAGATCCGCCGGTTCCGCATCCGCGGCGGCGATCAGCTTTACCTTGTGTTCGTAGAGCGCGTCGATCAGCGTGACGAAGCGCGCGGCCTCGTTGCGGTTTTCCGGCCCCAGGCGCGGGATGCCGACGATGATCACGGTGTGGTACTTGCGGGCAATGGCCAGATAGTCCGCCGCGCCGCGGGCTTCGGCGCAGAGCCGCTTGAAACTGAACACGGCCACGCCCTTCAGGCTCTTGGGCACATGCAGCATTCTCCCGCCGCCCACGTCGATGTCCGCGGAAGGAACGTGCAGGCTGTCTTCGGGGGGATAGTCGGTCAGCCGGAAAAACGCTTCGCGCGTGGCCTCCGTGGCGGCCGGTCCGTTGGGCACATGCCAGGTGCCGACGCCGCGCATCCGCTCCAGCCGGTAATCGGTGGGGCCGTTGAGCGTCAGCACGTCCAGCCGGCTTTCGACCAGCGCGATGAACGGCAGGAAGTGCTCGCGGTTCAACCCGTCCTTGTACAGTTCCGACGGCGCGCGGTTGGATGTGGTCACTACGGTAACGGCATGGTCCACGATCAGCGCGGTGAACAGCCGGCTCATGATCATGGCATCCGCACTGTTGTTCACGACCATCTCGTCGAAACACAGCACGCGCGTTTCCTGCCCGATCGCGGCGGCGACCGGCAGGATCGGATCGCCGCTTTCCTTCTTGCGCTCCTCGCGCAGGCGCGCGTGCACGTCGAGCATGAATTCGTGGAAGTGCGAGCGGCGCTTGGCGGTGATGGCAAGGTTGTCGTGGAACAGGTCCATCAGCATGGACTTGCCGCGCCCCACGCCGCCCCACATGTACAATCCGCGCGGCTGGTCTTGCGCCTTGCGGCCCAGCAGCTTGCCGAAAAAGCCGGGCGTGTGCGCTGGTGCTTCCAGTTCCTGCTGGAGTCGGTCGAGCCTGGCGGCGGCGGCGGCCTGTTCCGGATCGGGCCGCAGTTCTCCCGCCGCGACCAGTTCGGCATAGCGTTCCGAAACGCGGGTCATTTACGCGAAGGTTTGCGGACCGTGCCGGTAAAAGACGCGACGGTTTCGTCTTCCTGCACCACCAGGCCGCGCAGGAACACGAGCCGGCCGGTTTCGCGCAGGACTTCGCACACCGAATCGAGCGGCTCGCCGATCCGGCCGGCGCCGATGAACTGCGTCGCGAGGTCGAGCGTGACGGAACCCGCCGCATCGCCGTTCAGCAGCAGGCGCATCGCGGAAAACAGCGAGATGTCGATCAGCGCCAGCGTGACCCCACCGTGGACCGCATCCAGCAGGTTACTGTGGCGGCGTTCAGGAAACATGCGCAGGCGAACCTGCCGCTTGCCGCCCGGCGCCTCTTCCTCGCGCACCACAAGGTCGCCCATCGTCTGGGCGTTGAACCGGGTCGGGTCCGCGAGGTTCCAGGTAAACCAGCCGGGATGCTGGTCCGAAGGCCCGTAGCTGAAGGCCATCTGCGGGTCAGACCGCCCGCTCGGCCTGCATCTTCTTGATTTCGGCGATCGCGCGCGCCGGCGACAGGCCCTTGGGGCAGACGTTGGCGCAGTTCATGATCGTGTGGCAGCGGTAGAGGCGGAAGGGGTCTTCCAGCTCGTCCAGCCGTTCACCGGTCATTTCATCGCGGCTGTCGGCCAGCCAGCGGTAGGCCTGAAGCAGGATTGCCGGGCCAAGGAACTTGTCCGAATTCCACCAGTAGCTCGGGCAGGAGGTGGAGCAGCACGCGCACAGGATGCATTCGTAAAGGCCATCCAGCTTTTCGCGCTGTTCCGGCGACTGCAGGCGCTCCTTGCCCGAAGGCGTGGGCGAAACCGTCTGCAGCCAGGGACGGATCGAGGCGTACTGCGCGTAGAAGTGCGTGAAATCGGGAACAAGGTCCTTGATCACTTCCATGTGCGGCAGCGGGGTGATGCGGATATCGCCCTTGAGGTCCTCGATCGCCGTGGTGCAGGCTAGGCCGTTGCGGCCGTTGAGGTTCATCGCGCACGAACCGCAAATGCCCTCGCGGCAGGACCGGCGGAACGTCAGCGTCGGGTCCTGCTCGCTCTTCATCTTGATCAGCGCGTCGAGCACCATCGGGCCGCACTGGTCCAGATCGATCTCGAACGTGTCGTAGCGGGGGTTCTCGCCGCTGTCGGGGTCGTAGCGATAGACCTTGAACTTCCGGATCCGCCCCTGGGTCGCCGCCGCGTGATGACGGGACTTTCCGGTGATCTTGGAATTCTTCGGAAGCGAGAAGGTCGCCATCAAAATGTCCCCGTTGCGCGTGGTTGGCTCCAATTCGAGTCGGTCATTAGCGAAACCGGCGCGCGGGGCAAGGGGGACAGACGGGTAATGCCCCTTGCGGCGCACAATTGGTTGGGGCGGCTTGCCGTCGCTCTGGCGGAACCATGCTGCGGAACGCGCGGTGTTTCCGGCTTGTCGAACATTGCGGGCATGCTCACTCTGCGACCGGAGCGTGAAAGGCGAGCGAGAGGGAGAGGGATGGGTATCAGACAATGGTATGAGGACAAGATCCTGCCACGGATGATCCGATGCGCGTGCAGCGCCGATGCGATCATGGAATTGCGGGCGGGCGTGGTGCCCAAGGCGCGCGGCCGCGTGTTCGAGCTCGGCTGCGGCGGGGGCATAAACCAGCAGTTCTACGATGCCGATGCGGTAACCGCGTTCGCCGGGCTGGACCCTTCGGGCAAGCTGCTGGACTATGCCCGCGCGGAAGCCGAAAGGAAGGGCTGGCAGGCCGATATCCGCGAAGGCGTGGGCGAGGCCATTCCGTTCGCGGACGACAGTTTCGATACGGTTGTCTGCACTTACACGCTGTGCTCGGTGGGGGATTCCGCGCAGGTCCTGCGCGAAATGCGGCGCATCCTGAAGCCCGGCGGGCGGTTGCTGTTCCTCGAACACGGGCAGGCGCCCGATCCCGGCGTGCAGCGCTGGCAGCGCCGGCTGGAGCCGCTCTGGGTTCCATTGATGGGGGGATGCCATCTGACGCGGCCGGTGATTGCGTCCGTCCGGCAGGCGGGCTTTGCCGTGGAAGACAGCGGTCAGCGGTACATGCCGAAGATGCCGCGCTGGGCGTCCTGGATGGAATGGGGCAGCGCGCTCAAGACAGCGTAATGCGCCGGCCTACACGAAAAAGCCCTCCCCGGCTGTCCGGGGAGGGCTTTTTGTTGTCCAATGACGGGTGCCGTCAGGCGCCGAACGTGCGCTGCCACCAGCCGCGACGCGATGCGCCGCCTTCGGCTTCGGCATTTTCGGCGTCGGCGGCCGGATCGGCGACAACCGGATCGGCTGCCTCGACGGCCACGGGCGCTTGTTCGGCCGCTTCGTCCGCCGGAGCAGTATCGGCCTTCTTGCGGCGAGTGCGCTTGGGCTTGGCCGGCGCTTCCTCGGCGGCAGCGGGTTCGGCGGGGGCCGCTTCCGCAGCGGGCGCTTCCTCGACCACCGGAGCAGCGTCGGCCTTCTTGCGGCGGGTGCGCTTGGGCTTGGCCGGAGCTTCCTCGGCGGCAGCCGGTTCAGCGGGGGCCGTTTCCGCAGCCGGCGCTTCCTCGACTACCGGAGCGGCCTCGGCCTTCTTGCGGCGGGTGCGCTTGGGCTTGGCCGGCGCCTCGTCCGCAGGCGCGGCTTCGGCAGTGACCGTCTCAGCCGGTGCTTCGGCAACCGTTTCTTGGGGCGTTTCTTCCGGCGCTTCTTCGGGAGCAGCCGCTTCTTCCGCCGCGCTCAGCTCTTCACCGCCTTCGGTGCCATCCGTTTCACGACCGCCGCCACGGCGGCGACGGCTGCGCCGGCGACGCTTGCGGGGGCCGCG
The DNA here is from genome assembly GCF_003856955.1 of Novosphingobium sp. LASN5T. Classification (NCBI taxonomy): domain Bacteria; kingdom Pseudomonadati; phylum Pseudomonadota; class Alphaproteobacteria; order Sphingomonadales; family Sphingomonadaceae; genus Novosphingobium; species Novosphingobium sp. LASN5T. The sequence goes on along the minus strand of NZ_RQSI01000003.1, from coordinate 64,298 downwards.
GTCACCCTCGGCATCCTCGCCAGCGGCAACGGTGCTTTCGGTTTCCTCGGCATCCTCGGCATCGTCTGCCGTTTCAGCATCACGCGCTTCGGTTTCGCCATCGCCGTCGTCGGCCGAACGGCCGTCCTCGGTCTGCGCCGTTTCGTCGTCGCGTCGGCCACGGCCGCGACGGCGCTTGCGCCGCTTGCGGCGGCCATTGCCATCGCCGTTGTCGCGGTCGTCGCCGCGCGCCTCGGCTTCTTCTTCCTCGTCCTCGTCGTCGAACGCCTCGTCGGCGAGGTCGTCTTCCTCCGGTTCGACGATGGGTTCGAAGCGCGGCTGGAACTCAGGCTTCGGCCCGCGCGAGGCGACGCGCATCTTGGCGCCTTCGTTCTCGCCTTCGGGGATCACTTCCACCGTCACGCCATAGCGGGCCTCGATCTCGGCAAGATCGGCGCGCTTGGTGTTGAGGACGTAAATCGTCGCTTCCTGGCTGGCGTAGAGCGTGATGACGCTGCCACGGCCCTTGGCGGCTTCGTCCTCGATCATGCGCAGCGCCGAAAGGCCGGCGGACGAGGCGGTGCGGACCAGGCCCGAACCATCGCAGTGCGGACAGGCGCGGGTGGTCGCTTCCAGCACGCCGGTGCGCAGGCGCTGGCGGCTCATTTCCATCAGGCCGAAGCCGGAAATGCGGCCCACCTGGATGCGCGCGCGGTCGTTCTTCAGCGCGTCCTTCATCGCCTTCTCGACCTTGCGGATGTTCGATCCGTATTCCATGTCGATGAAGTCGATGACCACAAGGCCGGCCATGTCGCGCAGGCGAAGCTGGCGCGCGATTTCGCGGGCCGCTTCCAGGTTGGTGGAAAGCGCGGTCGCCTCGATGCCGTGCTCCTTGGTGGAGCGGCCCGAGTTGATGTCGATCGAAACGAGCGCTTCGGTCGGGTTGATGACGAGATAGCCGCCCGACTTCAGCTGGACCACCGGATCGTACATCGCGGTAAGCTGGTCTTCCGCGCCGTACCGCTGGAACAGCGGCACCGGATCGGCATAGTGCTTCACCCGCTTGGCGTGGCTGGGCATCAGCAGCTTCATGAAGTCCTTGCCGGCGCGGTATCCGGCTTCGCCTTCGACGATCACTTCCTCGATGTCGCGGTTGTAGATGTCGCGGATCGCGCGCTTGATCAGGTCGCTGTCCGAATGGATCAGCGCCGGCGCGCTGGAATGCAGCGTGCGCTCGCGGATTTCGTCCCACAGGCGGGCGAGATAATCGAAGTCGCGCTTGATTTCGGGTTTGGTGCGCTGCAGCCCGGCAGTGCGGACGATGCAGCTCATCGACTTGGGGAGTTCCAGTTCGCCGATGATCGACTTCAGCCGCTTGCGGTCCGAAGCGCTGGAAATCTTGCGGCTGATGCCGCCGCCATGGCTGGAATTGGGCATGAGCACGCAATAGCGGCCCGCAAGGCTCAGGTAGGTGGTCAGCGCCGCACCCTTGTTGCCGCGCTCTTCCTTGACGACCTGGACCAGCAGCACCTGCCGGCGCTGGATCACGTCCTGGATCTTGTAGCGGCGGCGCAGCGCCATGCGCTTGGCGCGCAATTCATCGGCTTCCTTGGCCTGGCCGCGGCCCTGCCGGCGTCCGCGCCGCGGGCGGCGACCGCCGTTATCGGCAGAGGCGTCTTCCGCCTCGGCGTCCTGTTCGGCCTCTTCGTTTTCCCCTTCGACCACGCCGCCTTCGATCGTGGCGACATCGTCCTTTTCCGAAGTATCGACTTCGGTCACGCCTTCTTCATCGCCGAAGGCATCGCCTTCATCGCCAAAGCCGTCGTCCGCGTCTTCCTCGGCCGCGCGCAGGGCGGCTTCTTCCTCGGCATGCGCGGCTTCTTCCGCCAGCAGCGCCTCGCGATCCTCCTTGGGGATCTGATAGTAATCCGGATGGATTTCGCTGAAGGCCAGGAACCCGTGACGGTTGCCGCCGAAATCGACGAACGCGGCCTGCAGCGACGGTTCGACGCGGGTTACCTTGGCGAGATAGATGTTGCCCTTGATCTGCTTGTGATCAGCCGATTCAAAGTCGAATTCTTCAATACGGTTGCCCTTGAGCACCGCCACCCGGGTTTCTTCCTGGTGGCGCGCATCGATTAGCATGCGCGTGGTCATTATGGAATCTCCAGCCGCGCCGCCACGGGATTGTATCCGGGTACCGGGCGCGGTTCTTTGGTGAAGCGCGAACGCCGGACGGCCGGGCGATGGCCCGGCCATGACGTATCGCGAATGCGGAAATGCCGGTTCGGAGCGCCTGAACCTCGGTCCTGTCGCGCTCTCCGCCCGGCGGCGGTTGGTTTGCGTCTGCAGTGCTGACAATGCGCGGCGAAATGCGCGCGCCGGCTTCCGTCAGGCTCCGGCCTGTCGGAAGCGGTATCGACCAAGCGCGAGCGGCCCTTCCGGGGCGCTTCTGCTCAATCGAAACTCGGCTCATCATCACAGCATCAACCTTCACGGCGCGGGTGAGTGAGCGTTTCTGCTTCGTCATCCCCGCGTTCCGGATTTTTGCCAGCGGCTCCACATTGCCTGGTTCCGCCGTCCTGTCCGGTCAAATGGGGGCAGGGAGGGCATATTCAAGGCTGGCGCCGGTGCTGGCTTGCCCCGGTGGAAGGGTGCTAGCATTACAAATCCAAACCAGCAATTAAAACAATGGCGATGATTTCCCCGGAGCAATTTCCGGCGGCATTTTTCGATGCGTGTCGGGCGGGCGGGAAGTGCCGTCCACGATTCCGGCTGGACCGACCGAAACCGGACCTGCATAGCGGATGGCGATGTTGCGGCGGGTCGGGATCATCGCGGGGTTTGTGCTGCCTTTGGCGGCCTTGCTGTTGTGGGGATATTTCGTGCTGCGCATCGGCAATCCCGGCGATGGATACGTCCTGCGGCTGACGCTGCCTGATGGATCGCGCGGGATTGGCCTGCCACCCGTCGAAGGGCCGGCGGATGCCAGCCGGCCGCTGGTGGTGATCGATGCCGGTCACGGTGGTCACGATCCGGGCGCGAGCGGCGAGGGCACGTTGCGCGAAAAGAACGTCACGCTGGCCCTCGCCAAGGCGCTGCGCGAAGCGCTGCTCGCCGATGGCCGCGTGCGCGTGGCAATGACGCGCGACAGCGACCGGTTTCTCGTGCTGGAGGAACGCGCCGGCATAGCCCGACAGTTGAAGGCCGACCTGTTCGTGTCGATTCACGCGGATGCGGCGGAAACGCCGGACGCAAACGGCGCAACGGTTTATACTCTGTCGGATCGCGGTTCCGATGCGGTGGCCGATCTGGTGGCGCAACGCGAAAACCGCGCCGATGATGTCAACGGCGTGGCGCTGGGCGGAAAGTCCAATGCGGTCGCGACCATTCTGGTCGATCTTTCGCGGCGCGAGATGCGGGAGCGGTCGCAGCGCTTCTCCGATCTGGTGGTGCGGGAAGGGCAGGGGGTGGTCACATTTCATGCCAATCCGCAGCGGCAGGCCGCTTTCGTCGTGCTGAAATCGCTGGATCTTCCTTCGGTGCTGGTGGAGGCGGGCTATATCAGCAGCCCCGACGACGCCCGGCGTCTGATCGATCCCGCCTGGCGCAAGCAGTTTGCGGGGCGCGTGGCGCAGGCCGTGGAGATTTTCCTGGCCCGGCAGGAGGCGGCGGGGATTGCTCCATGATGCGCGCGCCTACTGGCTTATGACAGAAAGGGCGTGCTAGAGGGCGCGCACGATGGCCGAAGATACGCCCCAGAAGAGCATCAGCTACCGCATCCGTCGCGAGGCATCGGGGCTGTTTGCATGGTTCCGCCAAACCTGGCGCGAAAGGAAGTGGTTCCGTTTCGGGGGTTATGCCCTTGGGGCGCTGGTCGCGCTCTATTTCCTTGTCTGGGTGTTCGTGGCGCGGGGGCTGCCCTCGGCCGACAAGCTGCTGACCTATCAGCCGCCGCTACCCACGATGGTGCGCGGCGCGGATGGCGAGATCGCGTCGTCCTATGCGCGCGAACGGCGCGTGCAACTGCGCTTCGTCGATTTCCCCGAGCCGCTGATCAACGCCTTCCTCTCGGCTGAGGACAAGACGTTCTGGACGCACGGCGGCATCGATTACACCGGCTTCGTCGGCGCGGTGTTCGATTATGCCACCAAGTTCGGCTCCGGCCAGCGCGCGCGGGGCGGGTCCACGATCACCCAGCAGGTCGCCAAGAACATCCTGCTGGGCGACGAATACTCGATCACGCGCAAGCTCAAGGAACTCATCCTGGCTCGGCGCATCGAGGGCGTGCTGACCAAGCAGCAGATCCTTGAGCTCTATCTCAACGAAATCCCGCTGGGCCGCCAGAGCTTCGGGGTGCAGGCGGCGTCGCGGGCCTATTTCGACAAGGATGTGGGCGATCTGAAGCTGCACGAGGTGGCCTTTCTCGCCATCCTGCCCAAGGCGCCGGAGAAGTATGGCCGCGCCAAGTTCCATGACGAGGCGGTGACGCGCCGCAACTGGGTGCTGGACCAGATGGTCCGCAACGGCTGGGCGACGCAGGCGCAGGCGGACGAGGCCAAGGCGCAACCGCTGGGCCTGGTGGCGCGGCGGGCGGAGAACTACACCGCCGATGCCGGCTATTTCCTGGAGGAAGTGCGCCGCCAGCTGATCGACAAGTTCGGCGAAAAGGCCGAGGATGGCCCCAACAGCGTCTATGCCGGCGGGCTGTGGGTGCGGACCTCGCTCGATACCCAGTTGCAGACGGCGGCACAGGACGCGTTGCGCGCGGGCCTGCTGCGCTATTCGGGCGGACGGCCCTGGCACGGGCCGGTGGCGACGATCGACCTTTCCGATGGCAACTGGCAGACCCAGCTCATCACCAGCAACCTCTCGATCCGCTATCTCGACTGGCGCGTAGGCGTGGTGCTTTCGCGCAGGGGCGATAGCGGCCAGATCGGCTTTGCCGATGGCACCACGGGGCCGCTCTATGGCATGCCGCAGGCGATGAAGCCGGGCGATGTGATCACGGTGGCGCCCAACGGCAACGCCTGGGCGGTGCGGACCGTGCCGGAAGTCTCGGGCGGCATGGTGGTCGAAGACCCGCAGAGCGGGCGCGTTCTGGCCATGCAGGGCGGTTTCGATGCGCGGCTGGGCTCGTTCAACCGCGCTACGCAGGCACAGCGCCAGCCCGGCTCCACGATCAAGCCTTTCGTCTATGCCACTGGCCTCGATAACGGGATGACACCGGCCTCGATGGTCGTCGATGGCACGTTCTGCGTCTATCAGGGCGCGGCGCTCGGCCAGAAGTGCTTCCGCAACTTCGGTGGCGAAGGCGGTTCGGGCAGCCACACGATGCGCTGGGGCCTCGAACAGTCGCGCAACCTGATGACCGTGCGCATCGCCAACGATACCGGCATGGATCGCGTGGTGAAGACGATCCGCGATGTCGGCATCGGCGATTACAAGCCGTTCCTGTCGATGGCGCTGGGCGCGGGAGACACCACGGTGCTGCGCATGGTCAACGCCTATTCGGCGCTGGCCAACCATGGGCGCCAGCACGATCCGTCGGTGATCGATTTCGTGCAGGACCGCAACGGCAAGGTCGTGTGGCGCGCCGACAACCGGCCGTGCGACGGGTGCAACATGGCGCGGTGGGACGGTAAGCCCATGCCCCGCCTGAAGCCGTCGGGCCGTCAGGTGATGGATGCGCGCACCGCCTACCAGGTCGTCCACATGCTCGAAGGCGTGGTCATTCGCGGCACGGCGGTGACCTTGCGCGATCTCAACCTGCCGCTGTTCGGCAAGACCGGTACGACATCCGGGCCGACCAACGTGTGGTTCGTGGGCGGTTCGCCTGACATCATCGCCGGTGTGTACATGGGCTACGACCAGCCGCGCAGCCTGGGCGGCTATGCGCAGGGCGGCCGCATCGCCGCGCCGATCTTCAAGCAGTTCGTCCAGTCCACCCGCGCGCGCTGGGCCGATGTGCCGTTCCCGGTGCCCGAAGGCGTGCGTATGGTGCGCATCGATCGCGTCTCGGGCAAGCGCGTGTTCGGCGGCATGCCGAACAACGATGAACCCAAGGCGTCGGTTATCTGGGAGGCGTTCAAGCCCGATACCGAGCCACGGCGCACGATCCACCAGGAAGAACTGACGACCAAGGAAGCCGTGCTCGATGCGCTACGCCGCGCCCGCGCCGCGCGCCACGGGGCGGCGGCCGCGCCCGAAGGCGGGGAGGAAGGCTTCGTGGAGGAACAGGGCGGGATCTACTGACCCGGCCCTGTTCCCGCTTCGTCGCCCTATCGGGCAGCCCGCGTTTTGGCATCTCCCCGCGTGGCGCGGAGCCTGCTATATTAAAGGGATGATCCCACGCTCCATCAAGGCTGCCGCCGCGGCCATCGCCCTTGTCCTCCCGTTCGCCGCGCAGGCGGAATTGCCGCAAGGGGCGCGCGCGCCCGATTTCGCCGCGCAAGGCGCGCTGGGCGGGCGGACGTTCCAGTTCAACCTGCGCCAGGCGCTGCGCCGTGGCCCGGTCGTGCTCTATTTCTACCCCAAGGCGTTCACGCAAGGCTGCACGCTGGAAGCACACGCCTTTGCCGAGGCGACGGACCAGTTCCGTGCCGCCGGGGCCACCGTGGTCGGGATGTCCGCCGATGACCTGCCGACGCTCCAGAAGTTTTCGCGCGAAGCCTGCCGCGACAAGTTCGCCGTGGCCGCCGCCACGCCGCAGGTGATCGCGGCCTATGACGTCGATCTCAAGCGCGATGGCACGTCCACCGGGCTGACCAAGCGCACCAGCTATGTGATCGGGCGCGATGGCCGGGTCGTGCTGGTGCATTCGGACATGGACTATCGCGATCACGTCCGCCTGACGCTGGAAGCGGTGCAGCGCCTGCGCGCGCGCCGCTAGGCCCCTTTTCGAGCGCCATAACCCGCATCGGCGGGCGCCGGGCAATGATAACCGGCCTTTACTTGGCGCGCCGCTTCGCTAAGCGGTTCCGCTCATTTACGGAGTTCAGGTGTCATGCGGGCCGAAGGTCAGGCTCATATCGATCGCATCGAAGCGTCGCTGGCGCTGGTGCGCAAGTTCCTCGATTGGGATCGCGCCGTCCGCCGGCTCGATGAACTCAACGCGCGCGTCGAAGACCCGAAGCTGTGGGACGATCCCAAGAAGGCCGAGGAAGTGATGCGCGAGCGTCGCCGGCTGGAAGCCGCGATCGGCACAGTCAACCAGATCGGCCAGGAAATGGCCGACGCGATCGAGTTCGTCGAACTGGGCGAGATGGAGGACGACGAAGCCACCATTAACGAAGGGCTGGCGACGCTGGCGGCGCTGGCCGAACGGGCGGACAACGACAAGGTGCAGGCATTGCTGGCCGGCGAGGCCGACGCCAACAACGCCTATCTCGAAGTCCACGCCGGCGCGGGCGGCACCGAAAGCCAGGACTGGGCGGAAATGCTCCAGCGCATGTACACGCGCTGGGCCGAACGGCATGGCTACAAGGTCGATCTGGTCGACTATCACGCGGGCGAAGCCGCTGGCATCAAGTCGGCCACGCTGCTGATCAAGGGCGAGAACGCCTATGGCTATGCCAAGACGGAAAGCGGCGTCCACCGCCTCGTCCGCATCAGCCCCTATGACAGCTCGGCGCGGCGGCACACCTCGTTCAGCTCGGTCTGGGTCTATCCCGAAATCGACGACAACATCGAGGTCGATATCAATCCGGCCGACCTGAAGATCGATACCTACCGTGCATCGGGCGCGGGCGGGCAGCACGTCAACACCACCGATTCGGCCGTGCGCATCACCCACGTGCCGACCGGCATCATCGTCGCCAGCCAGAACGACCGTTCGCAGCACAAGAACCGCGCCACCGCGATGAACATGTTGAAGGCGCGGATCTACGAAGCCGAACTCGCCAAGCGCGAGGCGGCGGCGAGCGGCGAATATGCCGCCAAGACCGAGATCGGCTGGGGCCACCAGATCCGTTCCTACGTGTTGCAGCCCTACCAGCAGGTGAAGGACCTGCGCACCGGTGTGGTTTCGACCAATCCCACGGACGTGCTGGATGGCGCGCTCGATCCGTTCATGGCGGCGGCGCTCTCGCAGAAGGTGACCGGCGAAAAGGTCGCCGTGGAAGACGACGATTGAGCAGGCTGGCTGCCCTGGGCCTGCGGGCGGGCCTGATCGGGGTGGCCTGCGTGGCGCTGGCGTCGTGCCAGCGGCCGTCGGACGAGGATCGGGCTCCGACTGCGCGGGCGTTCCCGCGTGCGGACAGGCCCGTATCGGGACCGGGCGGCAGTGGCTTCACCACCGAGGCGGAGCGCGACAACCGCAAGGAAGCGCAGACGGTCATGGACCTGGCCGCGATCCAGCCGGGCATGACCGTGGCCGATATCGGCGCGGGCGAGGGCTATTACACCGTCCGCCTGGCGGCCCGTGTCGGCGCCAAGGGGCGCGTATTGGCGCAGGACATCGACGAGGCGGCGCTGCGCAAGCTGGGTGCACGCGTCGAGCATGACCGGCTCGACAACGTGTCGATCAAGCCCGGCGCGGTCGACGATCCACGCATTCCGGAACACAGTTTCGACCGCGTGTTCCTGATCCACATGTATCACGAAGTGGGGGAACCCTATGCGTTCCTGTGGCGCCTCTGGCCCGCGCTGCGGCCGGGCGGACGCGTGATCGTGGTCGATCTGGACCGGCCGACCGAACAGCACGGAACGCCGCCGGCGCTTCTGTTCTGCGAATTTGAGGCGGTGGGCTTCCGCTTGAGTGAATTTCAACGTAAGCCCGAAATAGCGGGCTATTATGCACAGTTCGAAGCCGCGCCCAGGCGGCCCGAACCCGGTAAGATAAAGCCGTGTCGGCTGGAAGCCGGGCAGGTCACGCGCGCGAAGGGTCGTTGAGAGGGGTTTATGTCTGCGTTCAAGGGGTTGAAGCCGATTCTGTATGGCGGCCGTGAAGTCTGGCCGCTGGTTGAAGGCGGCAAGGGCGTGGCGGCCACCAACCATGCCAGTTCGGGGGCATGGGCGGCTGCGGGCGGAATCGGTACGGTCAGCGCTGTCAACGCCGATAGCTATGACGCCGAAGGCAAGATCATTCCGCAGATTTACAACGCCATGACTCGCCGTGAGCGGCACGAGGAGCTGATCCGCTACGCAATCGACGGGGCGGTCGAGCAGGTGCGGCGCGCCTATGATATCGCCAGCGGCCCCAACGGCATGCGTGGCGCGATCAACATCAACGTGTTGTGGGAAATGGGCGGTGCGCAGCAGGTGCTGGAAGGCGTGCTGGAAAAGACGCGCGGCCTTGTTACTGGCGTGACCTGCGGCGCGGGGATGCCCTACAAGCTTTCGGAAATCGCGGCGCGGTTCAACGTCAACTATCTGCCGATCGTCTCCTCCGCGCGCGCCTTTCGCGCGCTGTGGAAGCGGGCCTACCACAAGGTTTCCGATCTGATGGCCGCCGTGGTCTATGAAGACCCGTGGCTGGCGGGCGGCCATAATGGCCTGTCGAATGCGGAAAACCCGCTGACGCCGGAAGATCCCTATCCCCGCGTTGCCGCGCTGCGCGATACGATGCGCAAGGAAGGTGTTTCGGACGACGTGCCGATCGTGATGGCCGGCGGCGTATGGTTCCTGCGCGAATGGAACGACTGGATCGACAATCCGGAACTCGGCAGCATCGCCTTCCAGTTCGGCACGCGGCCGCTGCTGACGCACGAAAGCCCCATTCCGCAGACGTGGAAGGATCATCTGCGCACGCTGGAACCGGGCGACGTGCTGCTGCACCGCTTTTCCCCCACGGGGTTCTACAGCTCGGCCGTGCGCAACCCCTTCCTGCGCAATCTCGAAGCGCGTTCGGAGCGCCAGATTCCCTATTCCAAGGTCGCGGCGGGCGAACACACCGTGCAGCTCGATGTCGGGGTGAAGGGCAAGAACTTCTGGGTTACGCCGGCTGATCTCGATCGCGCGCGAAACTGGTTTGGTGCGGGCTATACCGATGCGCTACGCACGCCGGACGATACCATCGTGTTCGTGACGCCCGCCGAGCGTGAGGAAATCCGCAAGGATCAGGCCGATTGCATGGGCTGTCTTTCCCACTGTGGCTTTTCGTCCTGGAAGGATCATGACGACTATACCACCGGCCGGCTCGCCGATCCGCGCAGCTTCTGCATCCAGAAGACGTTGCAGGACATCGCGCACGGCGGCCCGGTGGATCAGAACCTCATGTTCGCCGGCCACGCGGCCTATCGTTTCAAGCAGGACCCGTTCTATTCGAACAACTTCACGCCCAGCGTGAAGCAATTGGTCGATCGTATCCTGACGGGGGACTGACGCCGAAGACCTTGCGCGGGTAAGTGGTGCGGCCGCGCCTTCAGCCCCAGAGGCTGAAGGCGACGATGATCGGCAGCCATGCCAGCAGGGCAAGGCCGATCCAGATCGCCAACTTCGCGCGGGGCGAGAACACTTCCTGCGATCGCTGGTCCGCCGGGATCGTCACCTGGCCATGCAGCGCGGGCGAACGCAGCAGCAGCGCGCTGACGGTGGCGCGGCTGATCGGCGTAACGAATTCGCAGCCGTGGCGCGTGCCCGCTGTCCAGACGACGACCGCCTCGGTGGCCGCGGCCGTTTCGGGCAGACCGATGTCTACCACATCGCCTTCGTCCAGCGCGGTATCGCTTTCGAGCAGGAAGCCGCGTTCCGACAAGTCGAGCAGCCTGGCGTCGACGGGCGTACCCGCTGCGGTGACATTGGCTTCCACCGACAGCGTCAGGCGGCGTCGATGCGCGGTCCTCGCCTCGAGGGCGTCCGCCAATTTGTGCTGGACCATCACATCACTCCTTCGGAGATGACGTATCAATGGCCGGTAAAAGAATCGTTATCGATCAGCAGGGTATGAAGCAAAATCGGCATCGGCGGTGATTTGGGGACGATGACCCGACCGTCCGGGGAAATCCGGGCTGCCCGCCGTCAGTCCATTTCCCACGCCCGTTCGCCGTGGCTGGTCAGGTCCAGACCGTCCCGTTCCTCGTCTTCGGTGACGCGCATCGGTATCACCATCGAAACCATCAGGGCAGCGATGGTGGTGGCAAAGGCGCTCCAGATCGCCACGATGCCCACGCCGCCGACCTGCCCGACGATCTGGCGCGCCATGCCCATGCCATCGGCATAGCCGGTGCCGCCCAGCGACGGCGAGACGAACACCGCGAGCAGGATCGACCCGAGCATGCCGCCCACGCCATGCACGGCGAAAACGTCAAGCGAATCATCGATATGGAGCTTGTGCTTCACAAGCAGGATCATCGGATAGCATACCGCCGCGGCGGCAACGCCGAGCAGCATCGCCGCACCAGGCGCGATGAAGCCGGCGGCCGGCGTCACCGTGGCGAGGCCGGCGATCGCGCCGGTGGCGAAGCCCACCGAGGTGGGTTTGCCCACGGTCAGCTTTTCGATCAGCAGCCAGGCCAGCGCCGCCGCGCTGGCGGCGGCGTGGGTGTTGATGATGGCGGAGGCCGCGTCGTCGTTGGCGGCCAGCGCCGAGCCGCCGTTGAAGCCGAACCAGCCCACCCACAGAAGCGCGGCGCCCGCCAGCGTCAGCGCAGGACTGTGCGGCAGCATCAGCGACTTGGGAAAGCCGTTGCGCTTGCCCAGCAGCATCGCAACGACCAGCGCCGAGACGCCAGCCGTGGTGTGAACCACGATGCCGCCGGCGAAATCCAGCGTGCCGAGCTTGGTCGCCAGCCAGCCGCCGCCCCAGATCCAGTGCGCGACGGGCGCATAGACGATCAGGCTCCACAACGCCGAAAAGGCGACGACCCAGCCGAACCGCGCGCGATCGACCCAGGCGCCGACCATCAGCGCGGGGGTGATCAGCGCGAAGCACATCTGGAACAGGGCGAACGCGCTTTCGGGCACACCATAGCTGCCGCGCACGTTGCCGAGATTGAGCAGCATCCAGGCATTGCCGGCGCCGATCCAGCCATTGGTTACCTCGCCGAAGGCCAGTGTATAGCCAGCGGCGATCCACAGCAGGGAGGCAACGGCGATGATTGCGCCGGTCTGCACCATCACCGCCAGGAAGCCCTTGGCGCGCACCAGGCCGCCGTAGAACAGGGTAAGGCCCGGCGCGGCCATCATCAGCACCAGCGCCGAAGCCGCGAGAAGCCAGGCGGTATCGCCGCTGTCGGCGGAATCGAGCGTAGTGGCGGTCTGGGCCTGCGCCAGTGCAGGGATGGCCGATGTCGCGGCCATCGCGGCCGTTGCCAGAAACTTGCGCACTCTTGCCCCTCCGTCCGCGCTTGCGGTTATGCGGTGTCCGTTCAAGCCCCTAGGCGAAGCGCTTGGCCCTGTACAGGCAGAGGAGGCGATGGCGCCGGATCGGCGGCGTCAGACCCAGCCTTCCAGCACCTGATCGGGCGGGCGATGTCCGTCGGCCCAGAAGCGGATGTTGGCCATGACCTTTTCGCCCGATGCGATGCGGCCCTCGAACGTGGCGCTGCCCATGTGCGGCAGGATCGCTACGTTGTGGTGCGCCAGCAGGCGCGGATCGACCTGCGGCTCGTGCTCGAACACGTCGAGTCCCGCGCCACCGATACGCCCTGCCACGAGCGCTTCGATCAGCGCCTGTTCGTCCACGATCTGCCCGCGCGCGGTATTGATGAGGTAGGCTTCGGGCTTCATCAGCGCGATCCGCCGGGCATCGAGCAGGTGGTGCGTTTCGGGCGAGGCGGGGCAGTGCAGTGACAGGATGTCCGCATCGCCAATCAGGGTGTCGAGATCGGCGACGTAGCGTGCGCCCAGCATGGTTTCGAGCGCTTCGGGCAGGCGGTGCCGGTTGTGATAGGCCACCTGCAGGCCGAAGGCGCGGGCGCGGTGCGCCACGGCCTGCCCGATCCGGCCCATGCCAATGATGCCCAGCGTCTTGCCGTTGAGCCGGTGGCCAAGCAGCGTGGATGGCGCCCAGCCTTCCCACTTGCCGGCGCGCAGGATGCGGCCGCCATGGTTGAGCCGCCGCGCGACGGAAATGATCAGCGCCAGCGTCATGTCCGCCGTATCGTCGGTGAAGACGCCGGGCGTGTTGGTCACGATGATTCTGCGGGCGCGCGTGGCGGCGAGGTCGATGTGTTCGATCCCCGCGCCGAAATTCGCGATCAGCCCCAGGCGTTCTCCCGCTTCGGCGATCATCCCGGCGTCGATCGTGTCGGTCACGGTCGGCACCAGCACGTCGCAGGATTGCATCGCGGCGACGAGTTCGTCGCGCGTCATCGCCCGGTCATCGGCGTTCAGCGTCACGTCGAACAGTTCGCGCATCCGCTGTTCGGTTTCCGGCAGCAGGCGGCGGGTGACGATGACCGAGGGTTTCCCCTCGATCCGGCGTTTGACGGCTTCGTGCGCGGTGCGCGCGCCGGCGGCGCTCTGGTGCGTTGGCATGATCGTATCGCTATGCCTGCGGGACAGGGATGGTCAAGCGCGTGGTTGCCCTGTCGTGCCAATGCTGTATCGCATGGCGGGCAAGTTTTTGTTGGATTTGGTCTGGGGTTTCCGTGTCGTGCGTGCCGTGAAGTATGTCCTGCCCTGCGTCCTTGCCGTGTCCGCCGGTCTTTCCGGCTACGCCGCGCGCGCGGAGGATGGCGGCGCGCCATACTGGGTTTCGCTGCGCAAGGATGAATCGAACATGCGCGTCGGCCCCGGCCGGGAATACCGGATCAACTGGACCTACGTGCGCAAGGGGTTGCCGATGAAGGTGCTGCGCGTGATGGGCGGCTGGCGGCTGGTGGAGGACCCGGACGGTTCGCGCGGGTGGATGCTCGCCCAGTTCCTGGCGCGCGCCCATACCGGCATGGTCAAGGGCGGCGTCGCGGAGATGCGCGAAAAGGCCGACGGTTCGGGGCGGCTGCTGTGGCGGCTGGCGCCCGGCGTGGTGGGCACGATCGGCGATTGCGGCGCCGGCTGGTGCCAGTTCGATGTCAATGGCCGCAAGGGCTATGCCCAGCAAGCGGCCATCTGGGGGGCAGGGGCACCGTAACGTCGGCGCCCCGCCATTTTCTTCCGGGTCAGACCAGCTCTATCGCCAGCGCGGTGGCTTCGCCGCCGCCGATGCACAGGCTGGCCACGCCCTTGGTCTTGCCGTGGCGCTTCAGCGCGCCGATCAGCGTGGTGACGATGCGCGTGCCGCTGGCGCCGATCGGATGGCCCAGCGCCGTGGCGCCGCCGTGCACGTTGATCTTCTCGTGCGGGATGCCCAAATCGTGCATCGCGAACATCGCGACGCAGGCGAAAGCTTCGTTCACTTCGAACAGATCGACATCGGCGATCGACCAGCCGGCCCGTTCCAGCACCTTGTTGATCGCGCCGACCGGGGCGACCGTGAAGTCCTTCGGTTCCTGCGCGTGCGCGGCCAGCGCGACAACCTTCGCCACCGGCTTCAGGCCTTCCGCATCGGCAACGCTCTGGCGAGTGATCACCACGGCGGCGGCGCCGTCGGAAATCGAGCTGGAGGTGGCGGCCGTGATTGTGCCATCCTTGGCGAAAGCGGGCTTGAGCGTCGGAATCTTGTCCGGACGGCCCTTGCCGGGCTGTTCGTCGGTATCGACCACGACATCGCCGCCGCGCGACTTGACGGTGACCGGCGCGATTTCGTCCACGAAGGCACCTTCCGCGATTGCGGCCTGCGCGCGGCGCAGCGATTCGATCGTGTAGCCATCCTGCGCTTCGCGGGTCAGCTGGTATTCATTGGCGGTATCCTGCGCGAAGGTGCCCATCGCGCGGCCGGGTTCGTAGGCGTCTTCCAGACCATCGAGGAACATGTGGTCATAGGCGGTATCATGCCCGATGCGCGCGCCCGAACGGTGCTTCTTGAGCAGGTAAGGCGCGTTGGTCATGCTTTCCATGCCGCCAGCCACGATCACGTCGACGCTGCCGGAAGCCAGCGCCTCGGCGCCCATGATCACGGTCTGCATGCCGGAGCCGCAGACCTTGTTGACGGTGGTTGCCTGCACGGACTTGGGCAGTCCGGCCTTGATCGCGGCCTGGCGCGCCGGCGCCTGGCCGAGACCGGCGGGCAGCACGCAGCCCATGTAGACGCGGTCGATCTTGTCACCCGCCACGCCGGCACGTTCGACGGCGGCCTTGACGGCGGTGGCGCCGAGGTCGGTGGCGGCGGCATCGGACAGCGCGCCTTGCATCGAACCCATCGGAGTGCGCGCGTAAGACAGGATAACGACCGGATCTGCGGCGGAAAACTGGGCCATGGCGATCACACTCCTTCAATGGTCGGGTCAGGAAAGACCCGGATATGGGGTCGGTCCGGGCGGGCGGCAACCATCTGACGATCCGTTGCGGTTCGTTGGCGGTTCCTGTGGCCACGATCGCGCCGGGGCTGGACTTGGCGGGGCCATACTGCCACGCCGCGCTCATGGCAATCGAGCCGACGGGGGAGTCACGAACGCGTGGCATATGCCAGCCTGCCGCTGATCTGGTCCGCGTCGGCGATGCTGGGCGCGATCGTCGGGAGCTTCCTGGGCGCGGCGCTGGCACGGTTGCCGGAGGAGCGGTCGGTCGTGACCGGCCGGTCGGCCTGCGATCACTGCGGGCGGACGCTTGGCCCGCTGGAGCTGGTGCCGGTGTTGTCCTGGCTGGTGCAGCGGGGCCGCTGCCGGACCTGCGGCGGCGCGATCGGTGGATGGCAGCTTGGCTGCGAACTGGGTGGCGCGGCGGTGGCGCTGGTTTCCGTGATCGCCATGCCCGATCGCACCGCGCTGGCCGCGATGGTGCTGGGCTGGCAACTGCTGTTGCTGGCGTTGCTCGATCTGCGGCACTTCTGGCTGCCCTTGCCGCTGGTGGGCACGCTCGCCGGTTCGGGAGGCGTGCTCGCGCTGCTGCGCGGGGCGATGGAGCACGATAGCGGTCCGGTCCTGTGGGCCAGCGCGGGCGCGCTGACCGGCTTCGGTATGCTCTGGCTGATCGCCGCCTACTATCGCCGGGTGCGCGGCCGCGAAGGCATGGGGGGAGGGGACCCGTTGCTGCTGGGCGCGATCGGCCTGTGGCTGGGGCCGGTGGGGACGGTCGCCACCCTGCTGGGAGGCAGCGTGATCGGGCTTCTCGCAACGGTTGCTTTGCTGGCGGGAGGCCGTAAGGTCTCGCGCCAAACGGCCCTGCCGCTCGGAACCTGTCTCGCCGCCGCCGGCTGGCCGGTCTTCCTGCTCCAGGGCTTCGGATAAATCGGACCTGCACAAGCGGTTCGGGGACGGGGATTGTGATGAACGAGACGAATCGCACGGACATGCTGGCCGTTTTGGAACGTCAGCGCACGGCCTTCACGGCGGCGCGCCCCGAAGCGCTTTCGGTGCGGCACGACAGGCTGGAGCGTTGCGCCACGATGCTCAAGGAGCATGGCGAGGCGTTCGCCAAGGCGATGAGCGCCGATTTTGGACACCGCAGCCACGAACAGTCCATGCTGACCGACATCATGCCCTCGGTCAGCATCGTGCGCTATTCGCAGAAGCGGATGAAGCGCTGGTCGCGTCCGGAAAAGCGCCATGTCAACTTCCCGCTGAACCTGCTCGGTGCGCGGGCGGAAGTGCGCTACGAACCCAAGGGCGTGATCGGCATCGTCGCGCCGTGGAACTTCCCGGTCGGGCTGACCATGGCCCCGCTGGCCCAGGCTTTCGCCGCCGGCAACCGCGCGATGCTCAAGCCTTCGGAGTTTACCGAGCGCACGTCCGAACTGATGCAGGAACTGTTCCCGCGTTATTTCGCGGAAGAGGAAGTGGCGGTGGTCACGGGCGGGCCGGAAACCGGGCAGGCGTTTTGCGGGCTGCCGTTCGACCATCTGCTGTTCACCGGGGCGACGCCGATCGGCCGCCACGTGCTCCATGCCGCCGCCGATCACCTCGTGCCGGTCACGCTGGAACTGGGCGGCAAGTCGCCCACGATCTTCGGCCGCAGCGCCGATCTCCAGCGCAGCGCAGAGCGCGTGGCGCTGGGCAAGATGATGAACGCGGGGCAGATATGCCTCGCGCCCGACTACATGATGGTGCCCGAGGAACTGGAGGATCGCGCCATCGCCGCGGTCGCCGCCGGAGTCAGCTCGATGTATCCGACGCTGCTCGCCAACGACGACTACACCTCGGTCATCAACCGCCGCCACCGCGATCGTCTGGCGGGGCTTGTGGAGGATGCGCGAGAGAAAGGCGCCGAGGCGATCGTCGTCAATCCGGGCGGCGAGGACTTCGCCGGCACCAACGGCAACAAGATGCCGCTGACCATCCTGCGCAACGTCAACGACGACATGCGCGTGATGCAGGAGGAAATCTTCGGTCCGGTCCTGCCGGTGAAAACCTATCGCGCGATCGACGAGGTGATCGATTACGTCAACGCGCACGATCGTCCGCTGGGGCTGTACTACTTCGGCCAGGACAAGGCCGAGGCGGAGAAGGTACTGACCCGCACCATCTCGGGTGGCGTTACCGTCAACGACGTGATCTTCCACGTTTCGGCCGACGACCTGCCGTTCGGCGGAATCGGGCCTTCGGGAATGGGCAGTTATCATGGCGTGGAAGGTTTCCGCACGTTCAGCCATGCGCGCGCGGTCTATCGTCAGCCGAAGGTCGATCTTGCGAAGCTGGCAGGGTTGCGGCCGCCCTATGGTGCCGCGACGCAGCGCACCCTGAAGATGCAACTTAAGTAAGCCCCGCATACGATCGCGGGAGGCCCGGAAACGGGGCTGTAATCGGCACGGGAAGGCCAAAAGGGTGGAGAAACTGCCCTTGCGGGCGCTGCACGGCACTTGCGCGCGGGCGGCGTCGGGACTAGGGCGCGGAGCGAACACCAGCTAGGCGAGTCAGCCCCTTGGTCGATCTGTCACAATATCTGCCGATCCTGATCTTCCTCGGGATCGCTCTCGCGCTTTCCAGTGCCTTTGTGTTCCTGCCGATGGGCGTTTCCCGCTTGACGGGAACCTACAATCCCAACGCGGAGAAGCTCAGCGAGTACGAATGCGGCTTCCCCGCGTTCGAGGACCCGCGCAGCCAGTTCGACGTCCGGTTCTACCTGGTCGCGATCCTGTTCATCATCTTCGATCTGGAAGCGGCGTTCCTGTTTCCCTGGGCGGTCAGCCTGAAGGAAACGGGCTGGGCCGGCTGGTTCACGATGATGCTGTTCCTGGCGGAACTGGTCGTCGGGTTTGCCTACGCCTGGAAAAAGGGAGCGCTGGATTGGGAATGAGCAACATGGTCACCGCTCCGACTGCAACCGGCGCTGCCGCCGGCTCCGCCATCACCGCGCCCGATCAGGCGTTCTTCGAAAGCCTCAATGCCGAGGTTTCGGACAAGGGCTTCCTCGTCACCTCGACCGAGGAACTGTTCCAGTGGGCGCGCACCGGTTCGCTGTGGTGGATGACGTTCGGCCTGGCCTGCTGCGCGGTCGAGATGATCCACGTGAACATGCCGCGCTACGACATGGAGCGCTTCGGCGTCGCGCCGCGCGCATCCCCGCGCCAGTCGGACGTGATGATCGTGGCCGGCACGCTGTGCAACAAGATGGCCCCGGCGCTGCGCAAGGTCTATGACCAGATGTCGGACCCCAAGTACGTCATCTCGATGGGATCGTGCGCCAACGGCGGCGGCTATTACCATTACAGCTATTCGGTGGTGCGCGGCTGCGACCGCATCGTGCCGGTCGATATCTACGTGCCGGGCTGCCCGCCCACTGCCGAGGCGCTACTCTATGGCGTGATGCAGCTGCAGCGGAAGATCCGCCGCGTCGGCACGCTCGAGCGTTGAGGAGAAGGGCATGACGGTCGTTCATTCCGCCCCGCGCTTCACCTCGAACGAAGGCGTGCTGGACACGCTTTCGGCGGCGCTGGGCGCCATGCTGGTTTCGGCGAAGGAAGAGCATGGCGAAGTCCTGCTGACCGTCGCGCGCGACCGCGTGGAGGATGCGCTGCGCCTGCTGCGTGACGGGCACGAATACCAGCAGCTCATGGAAATCGCCGGCGTCGACTATCCGCAGCGGCCCGACCGTTTCGAGGTCTGCTACTGCCTGCTGTCGCTGACGAAGAACCATCGCGTGATCGTCAAGGTTTCGACCGACGAGGCGACGCCGGTGCCGACGGTGACGACGCTGTGGCCCGTCGCCGGCTGGTACGAGCGCGAGGTTTACGACATGTTCGGCGTGCTGTTCGCCGGCCATCCGGACTTGCGCCGCATCCTCACCGACTACGGCTTCCAGGGGCATCCGTTCCGCAAGGACTTCCCCCTGACCGGCTATGTCGAACTGCGCTATTCCGAAGAGGACAAGCGCGTGGTCTATGAACCCGTCGAACTGGCGCAGGACCTGCGGCAGTTCGATTTCATGAGCCCGTGGGAAGGCGCGGAATACGTGCTGCCGGGCGATGAAAAGGCGGCGGCTTCGCCCGCGCCGGCGGCGCCCGCCCCTCCGCCCAAGGTCGATACGCCGAAGGTCACCGAAAAGCCCGCCGATACCGGCGCCGGCGACAAGGCCAATGCCGAGGCTGCGAAGCCGGTCGAAGGCTCGCCCAAGACGACGGCCAAGGACGAACCCGGGGCTCCCGCAAAGACCGACCGCAAGGTTGAAGGAGACGGCGCATGAGCTTCCAGCTCGAAGAATCGCCGACCACCGGCGACGAGGTCATCACCAACTACACGATCAACTTCGGCCCCCAGCACCCGGCGGCGCACGGCGTGCTGCGCATGGTCATGGAGCTGGACGGCGAGATCATCGAGCGGATCGATCCGCACGTCGGCCTGCTTCACCGCGGCACCGAAAAGCTGATCGAGTACAAGACCTATACCCAGGCGCTCCCGTACTTCGACCGGCTCGACTACTGCTCGCCGCTGGGCATGGAGCACTCCTACGTGCTCGCGGTCGAAAAGCTGCTCAACCTCGAGGTGCCGCTGCGCGGTCAGTACCTGCGCGTGCTGTTTGCCGAGCTGACGCGCATCTGCAACCACATGCTCAACATCGGGTCGCACGTCATGGACGTGGGCGCGATGACGCCGAACCTGTGGCTGTTCGAAATCCGCGAGGACTGCCTCAACTTCTTCGAGCGCGCTTCGGGCGCGCGGATGCATTCGGCCTGGTTCCGCCCCGGCGGCGTGCATCAGGACGTGCCGCTGAAGCTGCTGACCGACATTGGCGACTGGCTCGACACGCGCCTGCCGCAGCTGTTCGAGGACGCGATGAGCCTCCTCATCGACAACCGCATCTTCAAGCAGCGCAACGTCGATATCGCGGTGGTCAGCAAGGAAGACGCGATCCGCTGGGGCTTTTCCGGCCCGATGATCCGCGGCTCGGGCATCGCGTGGGATCTGCGCAAGGCGCAGCCCTATGACGTCTATGACCGCATGGACTTCGAAATTCCGGTCGGCACCAGCGGCGATTGCTATGATCGCTTCATGGTGCGCGTGGAGGAAGTCCGCCAGTCCGCGCGGATCATGAAGCAGTGCCTGGCCGAAATGCCCGAAGGCCCGGTCAGCTCGGCCGACCGCAAGGTGGTCCCGCCCAAGCGCGGCGAGATGAAGAGCTCGATGGAATCGCTGATCCATCACTTCAAGCTCTATTCGGAAGGCTTCCACGTTCCGGCCGGCGAAGTCTATGTCGCCACCGAAAGCCCCAAGGGCGAATTCGGCGTCTATCTCGTCTCGGACGGCAGCAACAAGCCGTACCGCTGCAAGATCCGGCCGACGGCGTTCAGCCACCTTCAGGCGATGGACTTCATGTGCAAGGGCCACATGCTGCCCGACGCGACCGCGATCCTTGGCGCCATCGACGTGGTGTTCGGGGAGTGCGACCGGTGATCGGGAAGCGTCTCCATATCGTTGTAACCGTCGTTTTGACTACTGCGATGCTTGCTTCGCTGTGGCTGTTCATCATCCCACACATGCATGATGGAACTCCGCTCACGGTCGGCAAGGTTATCGCAATCCTTATGGTTCCCGTTGCAGTCTTGTGGGCTGTCTTCGTTCGTCCGGCGGCCGCAAGGACCATCAAATGAGCAACCTTGCCACCGCCAAGGCCATGATCGCCGCCTACAACGCGCAGGACGTGGATACCTACGTCTCGTACATGACCGACGACGCCTGCGAGGCGAACTATCGCGGCGATGTCGTGCGCGAGGGCAAGGAAGGCACGCGTTCGGGCCTTACCGCCGCGTTCGCCCGCTGGCCGCAGAACCATGCTGAAATCCGCGACGCGCAGGCGATCGGCAACTACGTGCTGATGCGCGAACACGTCACGCGCGGCCCCGCCACCGACGGATCGGCCCTGGTCGAACCGTTCGACGTGATCGCAGTCTATACTTTCGAGGGCGACAAGTGCTCTCGAGTGGAGTTTATTCGCTGATGGCTGACCGCTACATCGAACCGGATACCCCGGAACTGCGCGCCCGCTGGGGCGCCTTTGCCTGGACTGCCGAGAACGCGGAGAAGGCGAAAGAGATCGTGGCGCGCTACCCCGAAGGGCGGCAGCGCTCGGCGGTGATGCCGTTGCTCGATCTGGCCCAGCGCCAGGTCGGCGCGGAACTGAACACGCAAGGCTGGCTGCCGATCCCGGTGATGGAATACGTCGCCGCCTATCTCTCCATGCCGATCATCCGCGTGGTCGAGGTCGCGACGTTCTACACGATGTACAACATCGCGCCGATCGGCCGTTTCCACGTGCAGGTCTGCGGCACCACGCCGTGCATGCTGCGGGGGTCGGACGACATCATCGCCGCGTGCAAGAAGCGCGGGATGAAGGCGGGGCACATCACCGATGACGGCCTCTGGTCGTTCACCGAGGTCGAATGCATGGGCAACTGCGCTTCGGCCCCGATGGTCCAGATCAACGACGACAACTACGAGGATCTGACCCCCGCCGACATGGAACGCATCCTCGACGAACTGGCGGCGGGCAAGCAGCCCAAGACCGGTACGCAGCTTCCCGGCCGCCACACGGTGGAACCGGCCGGCGCGCTCAGCAACCTGACCGCGATGGTCGGTGAAAACCACGATTATCGGGGGGAATGGTAAGCCATGGCTCTCGCCGACAAGGACCGCATCTTCACCAACGTCTACGGCTACCAACCGTGGAACCTGCCTGCCGCGCAGGCGCGTGGGGACTGGGATAACACCAAGGCGCTGCTCGAACGCGGGCAGGACGGCATCATCGAGGAAATCAAGGCGTCCGGCCTGCGCGGCCGTGGCGGCGCGGGCTTCCCCACCGGCATGAAGTGGTCCTTCATGCCAAAGGAGAGCAAGGACGGCCGGCCCAGCTTCCTGGTGATCAACGCCGACGAATCCGAGCCGGGTTCGTGCAAGGACCGCGAGATCATCCGCCACGATCCGCACAAGCTGCTGGAAGGCGCGCTGGTGGCCGGCTTCGCGATGCGCGCGCGGGCGGCCTACATCTACATTCGCGGCGAATATATCCGCGAGGCCGAGACGCTGTTCGCCGCGCGGGACGAGGCCTATGCCGCCGGCCTGCTGGGCAAGAACGCCTGCGGTTCGGGCTATGACTTCGACGTCTTCGTCCATCGCGGCGCGGGCGCCTACATCTGCGGCGAAGAAACCGCGATGATCGAGAGCCTGGAAGGCAAGAAGGGCCAGCCGCGCCTCAAGCCGCCGTTCCCGGCTGGCGCGGGCCTCTATGGCTGCCCGACCACGGTGAACAACGTCGAATCGATCGCGGTCGCGCCCACCATCCTGCGGCGTGGCGCTTCGTGGTTCTCGTCCTTCGGGCGCGAGAACAACAAGGGCACCAAGCTCTTCCAGATCAGCGGGCACGTCGAACGGCCCTGCGTGGTCGAGGAAGAGATGTCGATCCCGTTCAGCGAACTGATCGAGAAGCACTGCGGCGGCATCCGTGGCGGCAAGGACAACCTGCTGGCCGTGATCCCCGGCGGTTCCTCGGTCCCGCTGGTTCCGGCGGCGGAAATCTGGGACGCGCCGATGGATTTCGACGGGCTGCGCGCGCTAGGCTCGGGCCTTGGCACCGCCGCCGTGATCGTGATGGACAAGTCCACCGACATCGTCCGCGCGATCGCCCGCCTGTCGCACTTCTACAAGCACGAAAGCTGCGGCCAGTGCACGCCGTGCCGCGAAGGCACCGGCTGGATGTGGCGCGTGATGGAGCGCCTGCGCACGGGTGACGCGGCGGTCGAGGAAATCGACATGCTGTTCAACGTGACCAAGCAGGTCGAAGGCCACACCATCTGCGCCCTGGGCGACGCGGCCGCCTGGCCGATCCAGGGCCTGATCCGCCACTTCCGCCCCGAACTGGAACGCCGGATCGCCGAACACGGCGCCGTGCGGGAGGCTGCAGAGTAATGCCCAAGGTCAAAGTCGACGGCGTAGAACTCGAAGTTCCGGCAGGCGCCACTGTCCTGCAGGCGTGCGAGCTGGCCGGCAAGGAAATCCCGCGCTTCTGCTATCACGAGCGGCTGAGCATCGCCGGCAACTGCCGCATGTGCCTGGTCGAAGTGAAGCCCGGACCGCCGAAGCCGCAGGCATCGTGCGCGCTGCCGGCCGCCGAGGGGCAGGAAATCCGCACCGACAGCGAGATGGTCAAGAAGGCGCGCGAAGGGGTGATGGAGTTTCTCCTCATCAACCATCCGCTCGATTGCCCGATCTGCGACCAGGGCGGCGAATGCGACCTGCAGGACCAGTCGGTGGCCTACGGCCGGGGCGGTTCGCGCTATCACGAGAGCAAGCGCGCGGTCACCGAGAAGTACATGGGGCCGCTCATCAAGACGGTGATGACGCGCTGCATCCACTGCACCCGCTGCGTGCGCTTCTCCGAAGAGGTCGCCGGCGTGGACGAGATCGGCGCGCTCTATCGCGGTGAAAGCACCCAGATTTCGACCTATCTGGAGCACGCGGCGAAGCACGAGCTTTCCGCCAACGTGATCGACCTGTGCCCGGTCGGCGCGCTGACCAGCCGTCCCTATGCCTTCGAAGCGCGGCCGTGGGAGCTTAAAAAGACGCTCTCGATCGACGTTTCGGACGCGGTGGGCGCCAATATCCGGCTCGACAGCCGGGGTCGCGAAGTGCTGCGCGCGCTGCCGCGCGTGAACGACGACGTGAACGAGGAATGGCTGTCGGACCGTGGCCGCTACATGGTCGATGGCCTTACCCGGCGCCGGCTCGACAAGCCGTGGCTGCGCCGTGACGGCAAGCTGCAGGCGGCCAGCTGGGCCGAGGCGTTCGACGCCATCGCCCGGATCAACCCGGGCTCATCGGTCGCGGTGATCGCGGGCGACCAGGTCGATTGCGAAACGATGTTCGCCGCGAAGAAGCTGGCCGGCGCGCTGGGGTCCTCGCTGCTCGAAGGCCGCCAGACGGGCATGGCCTATGACACGTCGAGCCTGGCGGCGGTGAATTTCAATTCGACGCTGGCTGGGATCGAGGATGCCGACGCGATCCTGATCGTGGGTAGCCAGATCCGCGACGAGGCCCCGCTGCTCAACGTCCGCCTGCGCAAGGCGGTGAAGAAGGGCGCGAAGGTCTTCATCATCGGCCCGGCATGGGAGCCGACCTATTCGGCGACCTTCCTGGGCGATGATGCCGCCACGCTGAACGCTTTGCCGGCCGATGTCGCCGATGTGTTCGCCAAGGCGGCCAAGCCCGCGATCATCATCGGTGCCGCCGGCATCGTGAAAGGCGCGCGCGAGGCAGGCCTGGCCTTCGCCGAAAAGTTCAACCTGGTGCGAGAGGGCTGGAACGGCTTCAACGTGGTCCACATGGCGGCCGCGCGCATGGGCGGGCTGATGCTGGGCTATGCGCAGAAGGGCGGCCTTGCCGATATCGTCGCAGCCAAGCCCAAGCTGGTGATTTCGCTCGGCGCGGACGAAGTGGATTGGACCCAGTTCGCCGGCAGCATGATCGTCCACATCGGCCATCACGGCGACAAGGCGGCCCATGTCGCCGACGTGATCCTGCCGGGCGCTGCCTACAGCGAGAAGGACGGCACCTACGTCAACACCGAAGGCCGCGTGCAATATGCCGAAAAGGCCGTTTTCGCGCCCGGCGACGCGCGCGAGGACTGGAGCGTCCTGCGGGCTATGGCCGATGCGCTGAAAGTCTCGGTCGGGTTCGACAGCTTCGACGAATTGCGCATTGCCATGATCGCGGACGTGCCGGCACTGGGTGCCGAGGGACTGGCCGATTACGGCGCGCTGCCCGCTGCCCCCGCCGGGGCGAAGGCGGAAGGCGTGATCGCCGGCTACCCGATCAAGGATCGTTACCTCACCAACGCGATCTGCCGCGCCAGCCCCACTTTGCAGCGCTGCTCGGCCGAACTGCTCCATGGTGAAAGCTTCGCGGAGGCGGCCGAGTGAGCACGTCCAACACCATTGCCCGTCATGTCAGCGAAGGCTGGCATCTCACTCCGGATGGCGCTTCGCCTGAGGCACGAGACCCCAGCCTGCGCTGGGGTGACGGCTTGAGGGAGCCGTCATGACCGCTTTCTTTCAGGACTTTCACATTCTCTGGATTTCGTGGCTTCATGTCACGATGTCTTATGAGGCTGCGTGGACGCTCGCTACGATCGTTGGCATCCTGCTGATCGCGCTGCCGCTGATGCTCGGCGTGGCGATGATCATCTATGCCGACCGCAAGATCTGGGCGGCGATGGCGCTCCGTCGCGGCCCCAACGTGGTCGGCCCGTTCGGCCTGCTGCAGTCGTTCGCGGACGGCCTCAAGGTCATGCTGCAGGAAACGATCATTCCTTCGGCGGCCAACAAGGGCCTGTTCCTGATCGCCCCGATCATCACCTTCACCGTGGCGCTGATGGCCTGGGCGGTGATCCCGTTCAATTCCGGCGCGATCCTCGCCAACATCAACGTCGGCTTGCTCTATGTCCTCGCGATTTCGTCGCTGGGCGTTTACGGCACGATCATCGCCGGCTGGTCCTCGAACTCGAAGTACCCGTTTTTCTCGGCGATGCGCGCTTCGGCGCAGATGATCAGCTACGAAGTCTCGATCGGCTTCATCCTGATCTGCGTGGTGCTGTGGTCCGGCTCGTTCAACATGAACGAGATCGTCAAGGCGCAGCAGGGCCATGTGCTGGGGCTGTTCAACGGCTTCGTGTTCAACCCGCTGCTGTTCCCGATGTGGGTGATGTTCCTGATCTCGGGCATGGCGGAAACGCAGCGCGCGCCGTTCGACCTGACCGAGGCGGAGAGCGAACTCGTCGCCGGGTATCAGACCGAATATTCGTCGATGGCCTTCGCGCTCTACTGGCTGGGCGAATACGCCAACGTGCTGCTGATGTGCGCGCTCAACGCCACGTTGTTCTGGGGCGGATGGCTGCCGCCGCTCGACATTCCGGTGCTCTATCTGGTGCCGGGCGTCGTGTGGGTGCTGCTCAAGATCCTGTTCTTCTTCTTCATCTTCAGCTGGGTGAAGGCGACCGTACCCCGGTATCGCTATGACCAGCTGATGCGTCTGGGCTGGAAGGTGTTCCTGCCTGTCTCGCTGCTGTGGGTGTTCCTCGTCAGCGGCTACCTGATGCTTACGGGGCATTTCTCATGACCGTCGGACAGCTCATCAAGAGCTTCACCCTGTGGGAGTTCGTGAAGGCGCACTGGCTGACCTTGAAGTATTTCTTCAAGACCAAGGCGACGATCAACTACCCGTTCGAGAAGAACCCGCTTAGCCCGCGCTTCCGCGGCGAACACGCGCTGCGCCGCTATCCCAACGGCGAGGAACGCTGCATCGCGTGCAAGCTGTGCGAGGCGGTGTGCCCGGCCCAGGCCATTACCATTGAAGCGCAACCGCGCGAGGACGGCAGCCGCCGCACCACGCGCTACGACATCGACATGACCAAGTGCATCTTCTGCGGCTTCTGCCAGGAAGCCTGCCCGGTCGATGCCATCGTCGAAGGGCCGAACTTCGAATACGCGACCGAAACGCGCGAGGAACTGCTTTACGACAAGGCCAAGCTGCTGGCGAACGGCGACAAGTGGGAGCGCGCGATCGCTGCCAACCTTGAAGCCGACGCACCGTACCGGTAGGGGGCCGCACACACATGACTTCAGAAACCCTGCATCCGTTCGTGTCGAGCGAAGTCGAGACACGTCGCGCGAGGCTTCTCGACTTCGCTCGAAGCGAACGGGAGTTGTTGGCATGATCCAGGCATTTGCCTTCTATCTCTTCGCGACGCTCATGATTGTCTCGGGCGCCGTCACGATCCTGGCACGCAACCCGGTCCATTCGGTTCTCTGGCTGATCCTGGCGTTCTTCAACGCCGCCGGCCTGATGATCCTGGTGGGGGCCGAGTTCATCGCGATGCTGCTGGTCATCGTCTATGTCGGCGCGGTCGCGGTGCTGTTCCTGTTCGTGGTGATGATGCTCGACATCGATTTCGCCGAACTGCGCGCAGGGTTCGTGAAGAACTTTCCGCTGGGAATGATCCTGGCGCTGGTGCTGCTGTGCGAACTGGTGCTGGGCATCGGCGCCTATCGCGCCGGCGCGATGCAGCTTGGCACGGCGGACGGGACGGCCGCGCCGCTGGCCGGGGCATCCAACATCGAATCCATCGGGGCGCTGCTGTACACGCGCTACCTCTTCCTGTTCGAAGCGGCGGGCATCCTGCTGCTGGTGGCCCTGATCGGCGCCATCGTGCTGACGCACCGCCAGCGTGGCGGGGTGCGCGGCCAGAACGTGGCGAAACAGGTGGCGCGCCGTCCGGAAGAGGCGACCATCAACGTCAAGCCGGAAGTGGGCAAGGGGGTCAGCCTCTAATGATCGGCATCGAACACTATGTCGTCGTCAGCTCGATCATGTTCGTGCTCGGCGTGCTCGGCATCTTCCTCAACCGCAAGAACGTCATCATCATCCTGATGGCGATCGAGCTGATCCTGCTGTCGGTGAACCTCAACCTGGTCGCCTTCAGCGCCTTCCTGCACGACCTTGTCGGCCAGGTCTTCGCGATGTTCGTGCTGACCGTGGCGGCGGGCGAGGCGGCGATCGGCCTTGCGATCCTGGTCATCTACTTCCGTGGCCGCGGCACCATCGCCGTCGACGACGTCAACCGGATGAAGGGCTGAGTACGCGATCATGTCTGCCATCCACATCATCGTCTTCCTGCCGCTGCTGGCGGCGATCATCGCCGGGCTGGGCAACAAGCAGCTGGGCAATGTTCCCGCCAAGGTGGTGACGACCGGCGCGCTGTTCATCTCGTGCGCGCTGTCGTGGCCGATCTTCCTGTCGTTCCTGTCGGGCCATGCCGAGGCGCATGTCTCGCCGGTGCTGCACTGGGTGACCTCGGGCAATCTCGATTTCGCCTGGGCGCTGCGCGTCGATACGCTGACGGCGGTCATGCTGGTGGTCATCACCAGCGTCTCCGCGCTCGTGCACCTCTATTCGTGGGGCTACATGAGCGACGAGCCTGACCAGCCGCGCTTCTTCGCGTACCTGTCGCTGTTCACCTTCGCGATGCTGATGCTGGTGACCGCCGACAACCTGGTGCAGATGTTCTTCGGCTGGGAAGGCGTGGGCCTCGCCTCGTACCTCCTGATCGGCTTCTGGTTCCGCAAGCCCAGTGCCAATGCCGCCGCGATGAAGGCCTTCGTGGTCAACCGCGTGGGTGATCTTGGCTTCATGATGGGCATCTTCGGCACCTTCCTGGTGTTCGGCACGGTTTCCATTCCCGCGATCCTCGAAGCCGCGCCGGGCATGGCCGGATCGACGATCGGCTTCCTCGGCCACCGTTTTGACACGATGACGGTGCTGTGCCTGCTGCTGTTCATCGGCGCGATGGGCAAATCGGCGCAGCTTGGCCTGCACACCTGGCTGCCGGACGCGATGGAAGGCCCGACGCCGGTTTCGGCGCTGATCCACGCCGCGACGATGGTCACCGCCGGCGTGTTCATGGTCTGCCGCCTTTCGCCGATGTTCGAAACCAGCCCGACGGCGCTGGGCTTCGTGACCTTCATCGGCGCGGCGACCTGCTTCTTCGCGGCGACCATCGGCACGACGCAGACCGACATCAAGCGCGTGATCGCCTATTCCACCTGTTCGCAGCTGGGCTACATGTTCTTCGCGGCGGGCGTCGGCGCCTATGGCGCGGCGATGTTCCACCTGTTCACGCACGCCTTCTTCAAGGCGCTGTTGTTCCTGGGCGCGGGTTCGGTGATCCACGCGATGCACCACGAACAGGACATGCGCTATTATGGCGGCCTGCGGAAGCACATCCCGATCACCTTCTGGGCGATGACGGCGGGCACGCTGGCGATTACCGGCGTCGGCATCGTCGATGTGGTGGGCTTCGCCGGCTTCTATTCGAAGGACGCGATCCTCGAGGCCGCGTTCGCGCGCGGGACCGAGCTTTCGCATTTCGCCTTCTTCATGGGCATCTTCGCCGCGCTGCTGACCAGCTTCTATTCCTGGCGGCTGGTGTTCCTGACCTTCTTCGGCAAGCCGCGGTGGGAACAGTCCGAACACATCCAGCACGCGGTGCACGACGCGCACGGCCATGGTCATGACGATCACGGCCACGAAGGTCACGGGCACGACGACCACGGGCATCATGGCCATCACAGCGATGGCACGGCTGGCTATCATCCGCATGAAAGCCCCGCGGTGATGCTCACCCCGCTTGTCATCCTGTCGATGGGCGCGATCTTCGCGGGGCTGGTGTTCAACCACGCCTTCGTCAGCGAAGGCACGGGCGAGTTCTGGAAGGGCAGCCTCGTGTTCAGCGAACACCTGATCCACGCGATGCACCACGTGCCGCACTGGGTGAAATGGGCGCCGTTCACGGTCATGGCTACCGGCCTGCTGATCGCCTGGTACGCCTATATCAAGAACACGAAGTTCCCGGCGGCGTTCGTTGACCAGTTCGGCTTCCTCTACCGGTTCCTTCTCAACAAGTGGTACTTCGACGAGCTTTATCACTTCATCTTCGTCCGTCCGGCAATGTGGCTGGGCCGGGTGTTCTGGAAGGTGGGCGATATCGGCATCATCGATCGCTTCGGCCCCAACGGCGCCGCCTGGGTGGTGGCCAAGGGCAGCCGCGCGGCGGTGAAGCTGCAGTCCGGGTATCTCTATAGCTATGCGCTGGTCATGCTGATCGGCCTGACGCTCGCAATCAGCTGGGTGATCGCACAATGACCGGGTTTCCGATCCTTTCGGTGATGTTGCTGGTGCCGCTCGTAACGGCGGTGGCCTGCCTCCTCGTCGATCGCGAACAGGCGCGCACCGTGGCGCTGGTGGGGACGCTGATCGATTTCGTCCTTGGCATGTTGCTGTGGGCGAACTTCGATACCGGCGGCGCGCAGTGGCAGTTCACCGAACACGCCGCGCTGTTCGCGGGCTTCGAATGGAAGCTGGGCATCGACGGCATCGCGCTGATGTTGATCGCGCTGACGGTTTTCCTGATGCCGGTGTGCATCGGCGCCAGCTGGCTGTCGATCGACAAGCGCCAGGGCGAATACTACGCCGCGTTCATGCTGATGGAAACGCTGATGATCGGCGTTTTCGCGGCGCAGGACCTGTTCCTGTTCTACATCATGTTCGAAGCCGGCCTGATCCCGATGTATCTGATCATCGGCATCTGGGGCGGGGCGG
Source organism: Novosphingobium sp. LASN5T (assembly GCF_003856955.1). Taxonomy (NCBI): domain Bacteria; kingdom Pseudomonadati; phylum Pseudomonadota; class Alphaproteobacteria; order Sphingomonadales; family Sphingomonadaceae; genus Novosphingobium; species Novosphingobium sp. LASN5T. The sequence goes on along the minus strand of NZ_RQSI01000003.1, from coordinate 33,762 downwards.
AGCGCATCTACGCCAGCTACAAGTTCTTCCTCTACACGCTGCTCGGCTCGGTGCTGATGCTGATCGCGATGTTCTGGATGGTGAACGAGGCGGGCACGACCGACATCCCGACGCTGATGGTCTACAACTTCCCGGTCCACGCGCAGACCTGGCTGTGGCTGGCCTTCTTCGCCAGCTTCGCGGTCAAGATGCCGATGTGGCCGGTCCACACCTGGCTGCCCGACGCGCACGTGCAGGCACCGACCGGCGGCTCGGTGATCCTGGCTGGCGTGCTGCTGAAGATGGGCGGCTACGGCTTCATCCGCTTCTCGCTGCCGATGTTCCCGGAAGCCTCGGCGCAGTTCGCGCCGCTGATCTGGGGCCTGTCGATGGCGGCGGTGGTCATCACCTCGCTGATCGCGCTGGTCCAGCACGACATGAAGAAGCTGATCGCCTATTCCTCGGTCGCGCACATGGCGATCGTGACGATCGGCCTGTTCGCCTTCAACGAACAGGGCCTCGAAGGCTCGATGATCGTCATGCTGAGCCACGGTCTGGTGGCGGGCGCGCTGTTCCTGTGCGTGGGCGTGATCTACGATCGCCTGCACACTCGCGAGATCGACCGTTATGGCGGCCTTGCCATCAACATGCCGAAGTACGCGCTGTTCTTCCTGCTGTTCACCATGGCCTCGATCGGCCTGCCGGGCACCAGCGGGTTCGTCGGCGAATTCCTGTCGCTGCTGGGCGTGTACCAGGCGTCGAGCTGGGTGGCGCTGATCTGCACCACGGGCATCATCCTGGGCGCGGCCTACATGCTCTACCTCTACCGCCGCGTGGCTTTTGGCGAACAGAAGAACGCCGATGCCGCCGCGATGCCCGATCTCGATGCGCGCGAATGGGCGATGATGGTGCCGCTCGCGGCCGTGGTGCTGTGGATGGGCGTCTATCCGCAGTCGTTCCTCGATCCGATGAAGAAGGACATCGCCGCGCTTGATGCGCGCCTTGCCCAGGCCCGGCCCAAGGGAGATGCCGACGTGAAGATGGGGGCGCCCAAGCCGGCCGCCGAACATGAAGTGCACGAAGGGGAGGCGCACTGATGGAACTCGTTCGCTCCCTTCTGATCGTCGCGCCGGAAGAAGTGCTCAGCATCTCCGGCCTGCTGCTCCTGCTGGTCGCCGCCTGGGGCGGTGACAAGGCGGCGCGGACGATCTCGATCCTGTCGGTCGCCGCGCTGACGGTCTGCGCGATCCTTGTCGCCCCCGCGCTGTGCGGCGGTGCGATGGGGCCGGATACCGAGGCATTCGGTGGCCAGTACAAGGCGGACGCCTTCTCGGCCTTCGCCAAGCTGCTGGTCTATGCCGGCGCCGGCGTCACGCTGATCGTCGCGCCCGCGTTCTTCGACCGGGTCCGCGCGATGCGGGCGGAATTCCCGTTGCTGGTGCTGTTCGCGGCGCTGGGCATGGGCATGATGGTTTCGGCGGGCGATCTGCTGACGCTCTACATCGGCCTCGAACTCAACAGCCTTGCCTCCTACGTCCTGGCCGCGTTCCTGCGCACCGATGATCGTTCGGCGGAATCGGGCCTGAAGTATTTCGTGCTCGGCTCGCTCGCCAGCGGCATCCTGCTGTTCGGCATGAGCTTGACCTATGGCTTCACCGGCACGACCAGCTTCGAAGGCATCCGCCTGGCCCTGTCGGGCTCGCTGTCGACCGGCGCTACGTTCGGCATCGTGTTCGTGCTGGCCGGCCTGGCCTTCAAGATCAGCGCGGCGCCGTTCCACATGTGGACGCCGGACGTCTACGAAGGCGCGCCGACGCCGGTGACGACGTTCTTCGCCACCGCGCCCAAGGCGGCGGCGCTGGCGCTGCTGATGCGCGTCAGCCTCGAAGCGTTTGGCTCGCAGCCGGGGGCGTGGCAGCAGATCGTGATCTTCGCGTCGCTGCTGTCGATCGTGATCGGCGCGCTGGGCGCGATAGGGCAGGCGAACATCAAGCGCCTGATGGCCTATTCCTCGATCAACAACGTCGGCTTCATGCTGATCGGCCTTGCGGCGGCGACGCCCAGGGGCGCGTCCGCCATGCTGGTCTATCTCGCGATCTATGTCGCGATGTCGATCGCGGGCTTCGTGGCCATCCTTTTGCTGCGCGACGAGAACGGCGAGGCGGTGGAAGCCATTTCCGACCTCGCCGGCCTGTCGAAGACCCGGCCGATGCTGGCGCTGGCGCTGGCGGCGGTGATGTTCAGCCTCGCCGGCATTCCGCCGCTGTTCGGCTTCTGGGGCAAGTTCGTGGTGTTCCAGGCCGCCGTGCAGGCCAATCTCGTGGCCCTCGCGGCCATCGGCATCGCAGCCAGCGTGATCGGCGCGTTCTATTACCTCAAGGTCGTCAAGGTCATGTACTTCGACGAGGCGGCGGACCGGGTGAAGGGCGAGATCGATCTGGCGCATGGCGTGTTGCTGGCAGCGTCGGCGCTGTTCATCTCGCCGCTGGGCTATCTGCTGACCAAGTGGATCGGGACGCTGGCCGACAACGCCGCCACGGCGCTGTTCCACGTCGCCTGACCGCGCGAAGGCTGTCCAGCCTTGATCGAAACCGTCGCTGAAATCCCCTCCACCAACGCCGCGTTGCTGGCGCGGGTGAGGGAGGGGGAAGCCGTGCCGGAAGGGCACTGGCTGGTGGCCGACCGGCAAAGCGCCGGGCGCGGGCGCGCCGGGCGCGTGTGGTCCGATGGCGCCGGCAATTTCATGGGATCGACCGCGGTGCAGCTGCGCGCCGGCGATCCACCGGCGCAGACGCTGGCGCTGGTGGCCGGGGTCGCCGTGTTCGATGCGGTGAAGGCCTGTGCCCCCGCGATCGCCGATCTGCGGCTCAAGTGGCCCAACGATGTGCTTGTGGGCCATGCCAAGCTGGTTGGCATCCTGCTCGAACGGCAACGCGAAGCGGTGGTGGTCGGAATCGGCGTCAATCTGGCGCAGTCCCCGCAGGTACCGGGTCGCGCCACGGCCAGTCTTGCCGCGCTGGGCTTTCCCGTGAGGCGGGATGCGTTCGCGGAGCGGCTGGCGGCGGCCTGGGCCGATGCATTGTTGCGCTGGCACCGGGGTGAATGGCCGCTGCTGCGGGGCGAATGGCTGGTGCGCGCGCATCCCGTCGGAACGCTGGTGACGGTCAAGGACCGCGATCAGGGCGAGATCATGGGCGCGTTCGGCGGCATCGACGAGGAGGGTGTGGCGCTTCTGCGCTTGGCGGACGGCTCCACCCGTGCCATCCACGCGGGCGATATTGAAATGGTGGGAACGGATGCTGCTCGCGATTGATGTAGGCAACACCAACGTTGTCTTTGCCCTCTATGCCGGACGGACGATCAAATCGCGCTGGCGCGTGGCGACCGACCCGCGCCGGACGGCGGACGAATACGCGGTCTGGCTGCTCCAACTGATGCAGTTGCAGGGCTTCGCGGCCGATGACGTCGATCAGATCATCGTTTCCACGGTCGTTCCGCGCGCGCTGCACAACCTGCAGGTGCTGGCTCAGAAGTACTTCCATCGCGATGCGCTGATCGCCGGGCAGCAGCCGATCGAATGGGGCATCGATATCGACGTGGACGAGCCGCGCTCGTTGGGGGCCGATCGCGCCGTGAACGCCATCGCCGCGCACGCCAAGTATCCCGGCGATCTGATCGTGGTCGATTTCGGCACGGCAACGACGTTCGACGTGGTGGATTTCAACGGTGCCTACAAGGGCGGGATCATCGCGCCGGGCATTAACCTTTCGCTGGAAGCGCTGGTCAATGCCGCCGCCAAGCTGCCGCGCATCGCCATCGCGCCGCCTAGCCGCACCAACAGTGTGATCGGGCGCAATACCGAGGATCAGATGCAGATCGGCGTGTTCTGGGGCTACGTTTCGCTGATGGAAGGGCTGATAGCACGAATGCGGGCGGAAGTGGGCCGGCCGGCCAAGGTGATCGCGACCGGCGGCCTTGCCGTGCTGTTCGGGGATCACACCACGATCTTCGATCATGTGGATACCGATCTGACGCTGGACGGTCTCGCGATCCTTGCAGAGCGTGCTCCCTCGTGAAGCCAGGAAAGGAACTGCTTTTCCTCGCCCTGGGTGGTTCGGGCGAGATCGGGATGAACGTCAACCTCTACGGGTGCGACGGCAAGTGGCTGATGGTCGATCTGGGGATGACCTTCGCCGACCCCTATTATCCCGGTGTGGATCTGGTTTTCGCCGATCTCGAGTTCATCGAGGAGCAGCGCGAAAACCTGCTGGGCGTGGTGCTGACCCACGCGCACGAGGATCACATCGGCGCGGTGCCCTATTTCGCGCAGGAACTGGGCGTGCCGCTCTTTGCCACGCCGTTCACCGCGCGGCTCGTCAACGAAAAGCTGGTCGAGGCGGGCATCGACGCGGACATCGAACTGAATGTCATTCCCAACGAGGGAGCGTTCTCGCTGGGGCCGTTCGATATCCGGTATGTGCCGCTGGCGCACTCGATCGCCGAAGGCAACGCGCTGCTGATCGACACGCCTTACGGCCGCGTGTTCCACACCGGTGACTGGAAGCTGGACGACGAACCGCGCATCGGCACGCCGGCGACCGAAGAGGAACTGACCGCGATCGGCGACGAGGGCGTGCTGGCGCTGGTGTGCGATTCGACCAACGTGTTCAACCCGGCCGCATCCGGTTCCGAAGGCGCGGTGCGCGCCGGCCTGCTGGAGACGGTCAGCTGCCAGCGCGGGCGGCGCGTGGTGGTGACGACGTTCGCTTCCAACGTGGCGCGGCTGCAGACGCTGGCCGAAGTGGCGCAGGCGACCGGGCGGCAGCTTTGCGTGGCCGGGCGATCGCTGGACCGGATCATCTCGGTGGCGCAGGCTTCGGGCTATCTCGAGGACTTCCCCGAAACGGTTAGCATGGACCGGGCCATGGACCTGCCGCGTGGCGAGATCATGGTGCTGGCGACAGGGGGGCAGGGCGAACCGCGCGCCGCGCTGGCGCGCATCGCCGCCGAACAGCACCCGATCCGTCTGGAGGAAGGCGATGTCGTGCTGTTCTCCAGCCGGCAGATACCGGGCAACGAACTGGCCATCGGCCGCGTGCAGAACGCGCTGGTGGGGCGCGGCGTGCGCATCGTGACCGACCGCCAGAGCATGATCCACGTTTCCGGCCATCCGGGGCGGCCCGAACTCGTCGCGCTCTATGACTGGCTGCGGCCGGAGATCCTCGTGCCAGTCCATGGCGAGATACGCCACATGGCGGAGCAGGCCCGGCTGGGGCTGGACGAGGGCATCCCGAAGGCGATCTTGCAGAAGAACGGCGATCTGCTGCGGCTGGCGCCCGACGGGCCGGTGAAGCTGACCGAGGTGCGCGCCGGGCGGCTCGTGCTGGATGGCGACATCATCGCGCCGGCGGATGGCGAGGCCATGGCAGCGCGGCGCAAGCTGGGGCTGAACGGGCTGGTTTCGGTGGCGCTGGCGGTGACGCCCGAAGGCCGGCTGGCCTCATCGGTCGATATCGGCAGCATCGGCCTGCCGTTGGACGAGGACATGGACCAGTTCGTGCAGGAAGCGCAGGCGGACGCCGCGCAGGCGGTCAAGGATCTGAAGGGCGACCGCAAGCGCGACAGGCTGGCGGTTGCCGAGACGGTGCGGCTGGCGGTAAGGCGGGCGGCGCAGCGCTGGTCCGGCAAGAAGCCGGTCGTCCAGGTCCTGCTGCGGGAAGGATAGGCCTGCCGTGCGCTGGACGTCGATCGTTGCGATCTATTCGCTGTTCTGGGTGTTCGCCGCCTTCCTGGTGATGCCGTTCGGCATTCGCACGCACGACGAACTGGGGATGGGCAAGGTGGACGGGCAGGCGCACAGCGCGCCCGGCAATTTCCGGCCCAAGCGGGTCGCGATCCGCGCCACCATCCTGGCGGCGATCCTGTTCGGGCTGTATTACGCGAACTACGTCAATCAGTGGGTCACCATCGACGATCTCGACTACGCCCGCAAACTGGGCGTCTGACCGGGTTTACGCGCCTTCCAGCGCGTAGCCCGCGGAACGCACCGTGCGTACCGGGTCGGCCGCTCCGGGGAGCGCGATCGCCTGGCGCAGGCGGCGGATGTGAACGTCCACCGTGCGCAGTTCGATGTCGCTGCCGCTGCCCCACACCGCATCGAGCAGTTGCCCGCGCGAAAAGACGCGGCCGGGGTGTTCCATGAAGTGGCGCAGCAGGCGGAATTCGGTGGGGCCGATCTTTATCGCCTGCCCGCGCCGCATGACGCGATGGGCGGTGGGATCGAGCGAAAGATCGCCCACGGTGATGGTCTCGCCGGCCAGTGCCGGGCGCACGCGACGCAGCACGGCGCCCACGCGGGCAATCAGTTCGCGCGGCGAGAACGGCTTGGTGACATAATCGTCCGCGCCGGTTTCCAGCCCGCGCACGCGGTCGTCCTCGTCGCTGCGGGCGGTGAGCATGATGATCGGCACATGCGCCGTGCTCTTGTTGCGGCGCAGGCGGCGGCAGACCTCGATCCCGCTGGTGCCGCCGATCATCCAGTCCAGCAGGACCAGATCCGGCGTATCCTCGGCGGCGAGAAGCAGGGCCTCGTCGCCATCGTCGGTGGTGCGCACGTCGTATCCTTCGCCACGAAACCGGTATTCGACCAGTTCGGCAAGCGCGGTATCGTCTTCAACCAGAAGCAGTTTCGGGGCAGACACGGCGAACCTCCATGACAGGCAGGTTGCGAAAGCACGACTAATGTTACGGTGTCATTACGTCAGGTCGCATTACCTCAGGCAGCTTTACCTCAGGCAGGCGGAATCACATCCTCGCGTTCCGGCAGATAGGCGCCCGTGGCGGCATAGTGGACCATCTCGGCGATATTGGTGGCATGATCGCCGATCCGTTCGATGTTGCGGGCCACGAACAGCAGTTGCGCCACGCTGGTGATCGTGGCCGGATTTTCGACCATGAACGACACGAAATTGCGGAACACGCTGTCGTAGAAGGCATCGACCGTGGCATCGCGCGCGACGATCTCCGCCGCCGCCACCGGATCGCGCGCGGCGAAGGCGGTCAGCACGTCGTGCACCATTTCCGCCGCCAGTTCGTTCATCGCGGGCAGCAGCGTCAGCGGTTCGAAGCGCTTGCGGCCCTCGATGTGGCCGACGCGCTTGGCGATGTTCTTGGCATAATCGCCGATGCGCTCGATCACCCCGGCGATCTTCAGCGCGGCCACGACTTCGCGCAGATCGTCGGCCATCGGCGCGCGCAGGGCGAGAACGCGGATCGAAAGGCGGTCGACTTCCGCCTCGAGCTGGTCGATCCGCTTGTCGCGGGCAATCACGGTATTGGCGAGTTCCTGATCGCCCCGGACCAGCGCGTCCATCGCTTCGCCCACCGAAAGTTCCGCCAGGCCGCCCATTTCCGCAACCAGGCCGCGCAGGCGGGTGATGTCCTCATCGAATGCCTTGACGGTATGTTCTGCCACCATCGTCCTATCCGTAGCGCCCGGTTATGTAGTCCTTCGTCCGTTCCTCACGCGGGTTCGTGAAGATGTCGGAGGTTTTCCCGTACTCCACGATCCTGCCAAGGTGGAAGAACGCGGTGCGCTGGGATACGCGGGCGGCCTGTTGCATCGAGTGTGTCACAATCACGATCGCATAGCGACCGCGCAGTTCGTCGATCAGTTCCTCGATGCGGGCGGTGGCGATGGGGTCGAGCGCGGAGCACGGCTCGTCCATCAGGATCACTTCGGGATCGACGGCGATGGCGCGGGCGATGCACAGGCGCTGTTGCTGGCCGCCCGATAGCGCGGTGCCGCTGTCGGAGAGGCGGTCCTTCACTTCGTCCCACAGGCCGGCGCGCTGGAGCGATTGTTCGACGATCGCGTCCAGTTCGGCGCGGCTGCCGGTCAATCCGTGGATGCGCGGGCCATAGGCGATGTTCTCGTAAATCGACTTGGGGAAGGGGTTGGGCTTCTGGAACACCATGCCCACGCGGGCGCGCAACTGCACCACATCCATCCTGCTGCGGTAGATGTCCTCGCCGTCGAGCAGGATCTCTCCTTCCACGCGGGCGCCGGCGATCGTGTCGTTCATCCGGTTGAGCGCGCGCAGGAACGTGGACTTGCCACAGCCCGAAGGGCCGATGAACGCGGTGACATAGCGCTGGGGGATGTCGATCGAGACCTGATCGATCGCGCACTTGTCGCCATAGAACACGGAGACGTCGCGCGCGCGCATCTTGGGCACCGCCTCGTCCCCGCCATCGGCTTTGGCGGCGCGCGGATCGGCGCTGATGGGCTGGGTATTCATGTTACCACCGTTTCTCGAAGCGGTTGCGCAGATAGATGGCAAGGCCGTTCATCAGCAGGAGGAAAGCGAGCAGGACCACGATGGCGGCGCTGGTGCGCTCCACGAAGCCGCGATCGATCTCGTCCGACCACAGGAAGATCTGCACCGGCAGCACGCTGGAAGGCGATGTGAGATCGCCCGGCGGCGTGGCGACGAAGGCGCGCATGCCGATCATCAGCAGCGGCGCGGTTTCGCCCAGCGCGCGCGCCATGCCGATGATCGTGCCGGTGAGGATACCGGGCAGGGCCAGTGGCAATACGTGGTGGAACACCACCTGCACCGGGCTGGCGCCCACCGCCAGCGCGGCATCGCGAACCGATGGCGGCACGCCCTTGATCGCATTGCGGCCCGAAATGACGATCACCGGCATCGTCATCAGCGCCAGCGTCATGCCGCCGATCAGCGGGGCCGAACGGTAATTGGGGAACAGGCCGAGGAAGACGGCCAGTCCCAGCAGGCCGAAGATGATCGAAGGCACAGCGGCGAGGTTGTTGATCGAGATCTCGATCAGGTCGGTCCAGCGGTTGCGGGGCGCGTATTCCTCCAGATAGAGCGCGGCCAGCACGCCGACCGGGAAAGCCAGGACCAGCGTGACCAGCATGGTCAGGATCGATCCCTTCAGCGCCCCCCAGATACCCACGCTTTGCGGGCTGGTCGCGTCCGAGCGGGTCAGGAAGCCGAAATCGAACGCGCGGACGAGTTTCCCCTCGCGCTCCAGCCGCGTCGCGATCACCCGCAGGTCCGGATCGCCATCGCCGCGCTGGGCGGTCGCCAGCTTGTCGCTGGCGGGCAGCGAAACGTTCAGCACGGCGTTGTTGAGCAGCGACGGATCGGCGATCAGCATGTCGGCGACCTCGCGCCAGGCATCGTCCGCCAGCAGGCGTGCGCCGCCTTTGCCGAAAGCGGCGTTGGCGGCAGTGTCGATCACGTGGGGCAACCCGGCCAGTTCCAGTCCGCCGGCGGGATCGGGCTGGCCCAGCCGTTGCGCGTCGATCTGCATCGAACCGCGGATTGGCACGGCCATCCGCAATTCGCTGCGCTTGAAGCCGCTGACGCCGTTGGCGGTCATTGACGCCAGCAGGAAGGCCAGCACCAGCGCGGAGAATACCACGGCGGAAAGGCCCGCCAGCCGGAACAGCCGGTCGACCGCGTAGCGACGGGCAAGGCCGGCTTCCATGCGCGCGCGACGAAGAGCGCGGATGTGTTCCTGCTCGGTCGCGCGGCTATCGGCCGCTGTCCTCGCTTCATCCATCGGCGGCATCATTCATAGGCCTCGCGATAGCGCTTCACCACGCGCAGCGCGATGAAGTTGAGCGCCAGGGTGACCAGGAACAGCACCATGCCCAGCGCGAAGGCGCTGAGCGTGGCCGGATGGTCGAAGCTGCCTTCGCCGGTCAGCATGGCAACGATCTGGAAGGTGACCGTGGTCATGCTCTGGAACGGGTTGAGCGTGAGGTTGGCCGTTGCGCCGGCGGCCATGACCACGATCATCGTTTCGCCGATGGCGCGGCTGATCGCCAGCATCACCCCCGCGACGATGCCGGGCAGGGCGGCGGGGATCAGGACGAGCCGGATGGTCTCGGCGCGGGTCGCGCCCATGGCCAGGCTGCCATCGCCCATGGCCTGCGGCACGGCGGCAATCGAATCATCGGCCATGGAAGAGACGAAGGGCACGATCATGATGCCCATGACCAGCCCCGCCGCGATCGCGCTTTCGGTGGAAGCGTTGGCGATGCCGATGGCCTGCGCGGCATCGCGCACCGCCGGCGCCACGGTCAGCGCCGCGAAATAGCCGTAGACCACGGTGGGAATGCCGGCGAGGATTTCCAGCAGGGGCTTCATCAGCTGGCGCACGCGCGGGCTGGCGTACTGGGTCAGGTAGATAGCGCTCAGCAGGCCCAGCGGGATCGCCACGATCATGGCGATCACCGCGCCGATGTAGATCGTGCCCCAGAACAATGGCAGCGCGCCGTACTTGCTGCCATCGGGCGCGCTCGTGCTCATCGGGTCGGGCGACCAATGCGTCCCGAACAGAAAGTCCGTGGGTGAGATCATCCCGAAAAAGCGTATTGTTTCAAAGATCAGGCTGATGATGATGCCAATCGTGGTGAGGATCGCCACCAGCGAGGCGAGCAAAAGCACTGCCATGACCGCCCGTTCCACGCGCGTTCGCGCGGTGAAATCGGGGCGCAGGCGCAGGAACGCGAAGGCCCCGCCGGCAAAGGCGATCAGCACGGTGATGGCCAGCCCGATTGACTGGAACTTCAGCAGCGCAGCGCGGAACGGTTCGACCAGTGCCTGCGCTTCGGCATTGAAGACCCCGTAAGCGCGCCCATCGGCGACGGCATAGGCTTCCGCCAGCATGGTATCACGCTCGAACCCTGTCGGCGGCAGGATCGTCGCGGCGGGATCGGACAGAACCTGGTGCGTGACCAGCGCCGGGCTGATCGTATTCCATGCGAGCGCGAACAGCAGGGCCGGCACGGCGATCCACAGGGCCACGTACCAGGCGTGAAAGCCGGGCAGCGAATCGATGCGGCCGCGCGGCGCGGTCCGGCGGAACGCCCAGGCGCGTCCGCGCGCGGCCAGCCATCCGACCAGGCCCAGCCCGAAGGCAAGCAGAAGAAGCACGGCGGAGGGCATGAGGCCGAACGGTACTCCCTACTTCAGCGGCGCGCCATCCAGCGCCGGCATCTCTTCCACGATCCTGCGGCTTTGCGCGAGCACCGCGTCCGGCGCCACCACCATGCCGAGCCGGGCAAGGGAACCGTCCTTGCCCCACAGCCTTGACCATTCCGTGACATAGGCCTTGAGGCCGGGAATGGCGCGCAGGTGCGCCTTCTTCACGTAGATGTACAAGGGCCGGGCGCCGGGATAGCTGAAGTCCGAAATGGTCTGGTAGCTGGGCTGCACGCCGTTCATGGTCAGCCCGCGCAGCCGGTCGGCGTTCTCCTCCAGATAGGAAAAGCCGAAGATGCCGATCGCCTTGGGATTGGCCTCGATCTTCTGGACGATCAGGTTGTCGTTTTCCCCGGCATCGACATAGCCGCCGTCCTCGCGCACTTCGCCGCAGATCGCGTCGTGGCGGGGGGCGTCGCTGCCTTTCAGCGCGGCCATCGCCGGATCGGCATCGCAGCCCCTCACCAGAATCAGTTCGCGCAGCGCATCGCGCGTGCCCGATGTGGAGGGCGGGCCATAGACCAGGATCGGCATGGCGGGCAGGGCGGGGTTCACGTCCTTCCAGGTGCGCGCCGTGTTCGGACGGCCATAAGGATTGCGGGCCAGCGCGCGATAGACGTCCTGTGGCGTCAGCGCGATGCCCGGGCCGTCACGCCCTTCGGCAAAGGCCACGCCGTCCAGCCCCACCTGGATCTCGACGATATCCTTCACGCCGTTGCGCCGGCAATCCTCGAATTCGGACTTCTTGATCCGGCGCGACGCGTTCTCGAGATCCGGGAACTGCGGACCAACGCCACCGCAGAACAGCTTCATGCCCGCGCCGGTGCCGGTCGATTCGATGATCGGGGATTTGATGCCCGTTTGCGCGCGCGCCAGCGATTCCGCGACAGCCTTGGCAAAGGGGTAGACCGTCGACGATCCCACGGCGCGAACCTGATCGCGCGTGGCCATCTGCTGGCCGCAGGAGGACAGCAGAAGGACCAGCAAAGGCAAAGCAATCCGCCTCGTCATCATCGAACCGCTTTCCTTCGAGGCTGCCGCCACGGACTCCTGAGGCGAACACCCGGCTTTCCGGCCACCTACCCCCTTGCGGTGGTTTTGTGACAGTTATGTGACGGTCGTCCGTTGTGGCTGCGTTAGGCCGCCGCCTCCGCCGCTTCAAGGTCGGGCGCGATCGAGAAACGCACGGTTACAGTCGTGCCTTCGCCCAGCTTGCTGGTGATATCCAGCCGTCCGCGGTGGCGTTCGACGATGTGCTTGACGATGGCGAGGCCAAGGCCGGTCCCGCCGGCGGCGCGGCTGCGGCTGGGATCGGTGCGGTAGAAGCGCCGAGTCAGATAGGGAATGTGATCGGGGTGGATGCCTTCGCCCTTGTCGGTAACCGTCAGCACCGCTTCGTGCCCCTGGGTGTGGACCCCCACGCGCACCGGCGCCTTGGGATCGCCGTACTTCAGGGCGTTGTCGATCAGGTTGCGGATCAACTGGTCCAACTGCTGGCGATCGCCGATCACGACCGCCTCGGTGCTGTCGACCGCGATCCGGCTTTCGCCCACCGTAAAGCCCACTTCGCCCCCGATGCTGGCGGCCAGCTGGCCCAGATCGATGCGTTCCTTGGGCGGTTCGTGCTTCTCCGCTTCGATCCGGGAAAGCGACATCAGGTCTTCGACCAGCGTCTGCAGCCGCTTCGCCTCGCGCAGCACGGTGTTGTGGAAGCGCGCGGCTGTGGCTTCGTCCACCTTGGCGTCGGGATCGGCCAGCGTCTCGATATAGCCGATGATCGAGGCCAGCGGCGTGCGCAGTTCGTGGCTGGCGTTGGCCACGAAATCGGTGTGCGCGCGGCTGATGTCCGCTTCGGCGGTGCGGTTGACCAGCTCGATCAGCGAATAGCGTTCATCGATCGCCACGCGCGAAACCTGCCAGATGCTGCGCGATCCGGTCAGCCCGCGCACCAGCGCGCGGCCTTCCGGCTGATCGAGCAGGGTGATCGCTTCGGGGTGGCGCAGCGCCACGCGCGCGTCCTGGCCCACGACATGCGGCCCCAGCGCTTCGCGCGCGGCGGCGTTGGCGGCGGCGATACGCTGCCCGTCCAGCATCATCACGGGCACGCCGAACGGCTCGATCAGCTCGATCATCGCCTGGCGCGAAACGCTGCCGTCGTCAGGCGGGAGCGCTTCCACCACGGGTTCGGGCCGGGCCAGCCACAGGCTGGCGAGCCAGACCACCAGCACGGCCAGCGTCAGCCAGAAGCCTGCCCCGGCGAGCAGCATCGCGCCGGACGCGCACAAGGCAATGATGATGGCCGGAACCATGCTGGGCGCAAGACCGGGCCAAGGCGGAGCGGAACCCTTCATCGAATGGCGTATTCCGAAAGAGAGATGGCATCCGAATCCCGGCCGCGCGGTTGCGACCGGTTCGGGCATAGGTCAGGCCGCGATGACGGCGCAAGTGGCTCACTGCGTTGTCACAAACCGGTGCGGGGATGCTCGCGTTTCCGGTCAGGGCTTCAGGCGCTCCGCGCAAGCCCGCGCACTTCGCCAAGCTGCCATCCCAGCAGCGTGACGAGACCCATCAACAGTTCGCGCGCGCGCTTGGCCAACGACAGCGCCAGCGCGGTTTCCGGGGGCAGGCCGAACAGCGGCGCGGCCAGCGCATAGCCTGCTTCCTGCACGCCGATGGCGCCCGGAATGACGAAGGCCACGCTGCGCAGCGTGAAGATCAGGCTTTCGAGCGAAAGTACCTCCCAGACCGCGATGCGCACGCCCATCAGGTGCAGCACCAGCCACGCGCCCATGCCGCTGGCGATCCAGGCCGCGAGGTTGAACACGAAGGCCAGCCCGACATGCGTGCGGCGCGCGTAAATGCGCGAAAGCTCGGCGCGAACATCGGCCAGCGCGGTCGATCCCGGCAGGAAGCGCTCGGCCATGCGGCCGGCAAGGTCCAGCGCGGCGCGCTGCATGGTGAAGAACAGCAGGATGACGATGATCATCACGCCGGTGCCGCCCAGGATCATCGGGCGCAGCCGCACCGCCGCGCCATCGCCGATCAGCAGCGAGGCCATCATCGCCAGCCCGAACAGGGTATAGACGAGCTGGCTGGCCATTTCCGTGGTCATGTCGACCACCATCGATCCATAGACGCGCGTCGCGGGAATCGATGTCTGGGTCAGCATGCGGGTGCTGACGAAGATCCCGCCAAGCTGAGAGAACGGCAGCAGATCGGACACGGCCTCGCGCACCAGCCGCGCCCACGTGAACAGGAGCAGGCTGCGCGGCGGTTCGCCCGGCGCGGCGGCGAGCCAGGCCGCGCCCAGCAAAACGAACACGCCCAGAGTCCACGCGCAATAGAGCGCGAAGCCGCCGGCTCCCATCCGCGCGGCGGTGCCGATCACGTCGGTCAGGCCGGCGCTGCCGATCGTCCAGATGGCAATGCCCAGCCCCGCAACCGTTGCCAGCAGGATGCCCAGGCGGCTCCAGGATTTCAGGCGGCTTCTCCCGCAGGGGCAGGCGTCTTGATGAACCGCAGCGCCAGCCGGATCATCGCCGGCACGAAGCGCGGACGGATCAGGCGCTCGTCATAGGGGGCAAGCCGACGGTCGTTCTCCGCCAGGCAGATGCGCGCCAGTTCCGGAAACGTGATTTCAACGCCCAGTTCCTTGGACCCGTTCAGCGTGAAGTTGTTTTCCTGGGCCTTGGTATTGTCCTTGCCCATGCCCTTGGCGGTATCGATGCGTTCCAGGATCAGCGCGATCCACACCGCAATCACCTTGAGTTCGAACCACGGCCGCCGCCACCACGGCATGTTGCGCCGCCACCACGCCACCCAGTTCACGAAGAACAGGATATGGCGGCCTTCCTCGCGCATCACCGGTTCGAACGTATCGACCAGTTCGGGCGGGAAGAAGCCCGAATCCCGGGCGATCTTGAACAGGCCGAAGCCGAAGAAGCTGTCGATGCATTCCGAATAGCCGGTGCGCATGAACGCGAATTCCGGGTCCTTCGGGCGCAGGTATTCCGGCTCTGGTGCCAGTTCGATGCCATAGGCGCGCACCATGTCCGCCAGCACGACCTTGTGGCGCGCTTCCTCGAACCCGTCCATCTCCACCGCCGCCTTGAGCAGCGGATCGTCGATGTATTCGGCGTAGGTCTTCACGTTCATGCCCGCGCGGCCCTCGGTGGCCACGGCGATGTCCCAGATGGGCAGCGAAACGATCTTGTCGCGCGTTTCGTCATCGAGCTTGGGCCAGTCGATCACGGCCGGGCGATAGGGATCGTGCGTGTCGAGCAGCGTGCGGCTCATCAGCATGAGATGATCCTTGCTGCCAAGCTTCACGCGGCCTTTGGGGAGCGGGGCGGCTTCATCGTATTCGCCCCAGGTGCGGACGAGAGTCGTCATGGGGTGGTCCTCACTTGAAATCGGCAAACTTTCCAAGGCTCACGCCATTGCGCGCGATGGCCTGCTTGGCAAGCGCATCCGTCAGCGCGGCGAGTTCCTCGGCATAGCGATAGCCCGGCGCGGCGCCCTGATAGGGACCGGTCGCCGGATGCGCATAGATCTCGGTCAAACCGTCGGGCAGATGATCGAGCAGCCCGCGCAGGCGGTCGGCGGTCAGCGCGCCCGACCAGGCGAGGCCGAAGACCTGATCCGGCACGACCAGGCCGGCCGCGCGCATCCGCCGCCGGACAAGCCTGGCCCACCACCGCTCGATGCCCGGCCCGGCGCGCGTGCCGTCGATCGCGGTCAGGACGGCGCGCGGTTCGATGGGCGCACGCATCGCCTTGATGCCATAGCGCCGGCCGACTTTCAGGATGGTTCCGGCGATGGTCGGATGCAGGTGGAAGTGCTTGTGCGCGTTGACGTGGTCGAGCGGCAGGCCGGTCTCCGCGAAGGCGACGAACTGTGCATCCACTTCCGCGGCCAGTTGCTGCCGCGCCGCGGATGACGCGAAAATCGTGATCCCCGCGCGCACCATGTCGGTACGGAAGCAACCGTCTGCATCGACCAGCGCGGGCACCCGTTCCGGTGGCAGCACCGGCCGGCCATCGACCAGCACGACATGGAGGCCGACGCCCAGCGCCGGCAAGCGGCGGGCGCGCGCCACCGCATCCTGCGCCGCCGCGCCCCCCACCATCAGGCTGGCGGCGCTCAGCACGCCTTCACCATGCGCCTGTTCGACCGCATCGTTGACTTCGGTCGAAGCGCCGAAGTCATCCGCGGTAATAACCAGCCTTTTCAAAGTGGATGGTCCGTGCGCGCGGTCAGGCGGCTTCCTTGCGCCGGCGCAGGAAGTCGAAGAATTCCACGCCTTCGCGCAGGCGGCGCTTCATCATGTCCCAGTCACGGATCATCTCGCCCATGATCGCGCCGATCTTGCGCGGGCGGAAGTAGAAGCGCTTGTAGAACTCCTCGACCTTGTCGAAGATCACGCTGGCCGGCAGGTGCGGATAGCTGAGCTGCGCGATCTGATTGCCACCGTCGGTCAGCAGGTGATCGCTGCCGTCGAACCAGCCGTTCTCGGTCGCCTGCTTGTAAAGGAACGTGCCCGGATAGGGCGCCGCCAGGCTGACCTGGATGGTGTGCGGGTTCAGCTCGATCGCGTAGCGGATCGTCTCCTCGATCGTCTCCAGCGTTTCGCCCGGCAGGCCGAGGATGAAGGTGCCGTGGATGGTCAGGCCCAGGGCGTGGGCATCCTTGGTGAACTGGCGCGCCACGTCGGTGCGCAGGCCCTTCTTGATGTTGTGCAGGATCTTCTGGTTGCCGCTTTCATAGCCGACCAGCAGCACGCGGCATCCGCCTTCCTTCATCGCCTTCAGCACCGGCTGGGGCACGTTCGCCTTGGCGTTGCAGCCCCAGGTGATGTCGAAGCCCTTCTGGCCGAAGCCCAGCTTGGCCAGCTCGCCCGACAGCTCGACCACGAAATCGTGCGCGTCGGCCAGGGTATCGTCGTCGAAGAAGATCTCCTTCACCTCGGGCATTTCCTTGAGGATGTATTTCACCTCCTCGATCACCTTGGGCACGGTGCGGTGGCGATAGCGGTGGCCGCTGATCGTTTGCGGCCACAGGCAGAAGGTGCAGCGGCTCTTGCACCCGCGCCCGGTGTAGAAGCTGACATAGGGGTGGCGCTGGTAGCCGCCGTAATACTTGGTCAGGTCCAGATCGCGCCGGTAGATCGGGGAGACCATGGGCAGCACGTCCATGTCCTCGATCATCTCGCGGTCCTTGTTGCGGATGAACGCACCCTCCGGCCCGCGCCAGGTGATGCCATCGACTTCGGCCAGCGGCTTGCCCTGCGCGATCTCGACGATGGTAAAATCGTATTCCTCGCGCGCGACGAAATCGATGTCGGCGCTGGCGGCCAGGCTCTTGTCCGGCTCGACCGCGACCTTGGCGCCGACGAAGCCGATCACGATCTTGGGATTGCGCTGCTTGATCAGCGCGGCGGTGCGGATGTCCTGGTTGAAGCTGGGCGTGGAGGTGTGGAGGATGACCAGATCGCGTTCGTCGAATTCGTGCGCGATGTCTTCCCAGGACTGGTCGTGCGCCGGGGCGTCGATCAGCTTCGATCCTTCGACCATCGCCGCCGGCTGGGCCAGCCAGGTGGGATACCAGAAGCTCTTGACCTCGCGCTTCATCTGGTAGCGCGCGCCCGCGCCCCCGTCATAACCATCGAAAGAGGGGGCCTGGAGGAAGAGGGTACGCATCATGGTCAAGTCATCTCCGAGGGCGCTGCGACGCGCCCGTTGTCGAGCATTGTAAGTTCTGTTCCGCGCCAATCAACCGAGCGGACGAAGAAGCTGGCGACGAACACGGCGAAGCTGATGCCGTCGCGCAACGGTAGCGTCCACAGCGGAGCGGTCGGCTCGCCGGCGTGACGATCGACCACCCGGACCGTCGCCACCCGCACTGCCAGCGCAGCCAGCGTGATGGCAAGCCCGTAATTGGGATGAATGGCCATTCCGGCCAGCGCCATGGGCAGCGGAATGCCGATGAACGATCCGGCATAGCCAGCCGGCGATACCCCGCGCACCGTGGCGGCCCAGCGCAGTTCGTGCTTCCACAGCTGCGCGAATGCGGTTTCGGTGGAAGCGTGGACCAGCAGCAGCGGCGGGATGGCGATGGCAAGCCCGCGCGCCCGCACCGCCTGCCCGATGGCGTGATCGTCGGCCAGCACATCGGCAAAAGCCGTGAACCCGCCGATCGCGTCGAGCGTCTCGCGCCGGAGCGCGATGGTGGAGCCCATGCAGGGATCGGCCAGCCCGCGCGTCTTGGCGAAGACCAGACCGACCAGGAACTGATAACTTGGCCCCGCCGAGGCAAGGCGCGACCAGAATCCGGCATCGCCGCGCCCGCGATAGAGGCAGGTGACCGCGCCGGTGCCCGGTTGATCGAGTGCGGCCAGTACCTGCGCGATATAGTCGCGCGCCACCGCCATGTCGCTGTCGCTGAGGATCAGGACGTCGTGCGCGGCCTGCCGCATCATGTTGATCAGATTGCCGACCTTGCCGTTAGAGCCGTGTGGCGTTCCGTCGATCACCAGATCGATACGGGCGGCGGGATAGCACCGTTGCAGGGCGCGGACGGCGGCGATGGCGGGATCGTCGGCCCTTTGCACCCCGAACAGCACCTGCACCGGTCCCTCGTGATCCTGTTTCAGGAAGGTGGCGAGGTTTTCGGCCAGCTTCGGTTCGGCGCCGTAGAGCGGCTTCAGCAGCGTGACCGGCGTGGCGCGGGGCGAGGCGGGCGAGTGCTGGACCAGAAAACGCGCCAGCACCCGCGTCGCGAAGGCCATGTAGGCCGTGCCGATCGTGGCGAGCGCCAGCAGCACCCAGCCAGTGGCCGAAAGGAGGAGCGCGACTCCGGGCATAAGCGGGCTCCCTAGCCGTTCGGCCCGGCGCTGGCGACCCCGGCGAAAGCCCGATCCTGCCCCTAGCGACGAAATATACGGAAAGCGCGCGCCGGGGGCTTGCCTCCACGGCTTGCCGCCATATGGAGGGGCCATGCTGGCAGCGAGCGAGATACGGACGATGCCATGGTGGGCGAAGCCATGAGCGATTCACGCGGTCTGGTTCTGGTAACCGGCGTCTCGGGATTTGTCGGCTCGGCCGTGGCGCGCGCGCTCGCGGCGGAGGGCTGGCAGGTGCGGGGCCTCGTCCGCGCCACCAGCCCCCGCGCCAACCTCGCGGATTTTCCGGGCGAACTGGTGGAAGGCGATGCGCGGGACGCAGCCAGCATGGCGCGCGCGCTGACCGGCGCGGGCACGCTGTTTCATGTCGCCGCCGATTACCGCCTTTGGGCGCCCGATCCCGAGGAAATCGTCCGCAACAACCTCAACAGCACCGGCACCGTGATGCGCGCGGCGCAGGCGGCGGGGGTCGGCCGGATCGTCTATACCAGCAGCGTCGCCACGCTGAAGCCGTCGCATGATGGCCCGGTGGACGAACGCCACGCCGCCGCGCCCGACGAAGCGGTGGGCGCCTACAAGCGCAGCAAGGTCGTGGCCGAACGGCTGGTCGAACGCATGGTGACCGAGGAAGGGCTGCCCGCCGTGATCGTCCAGCCATCGACGCCGATCGGCCCGCGCGACGTCAAGCCCACGCCCACCGGCCGCGTGATCGTGGAGGCCGCCAACGGCAAAATGCCGGCGTTCGTCGATTCCGGGCTGAACCTGGTCCATGTCGATGACGTGGCGGCGGGGCATCTTCTGGCGCTGGCCAGGGGGCGGATCGGGGAACGCTATATCCTGGGCGGCGAGGACGTGATGCTGGGCGACATGCTGGCGGAGATCGCCCGGCAGGTGGGCCGCAAGGCTCCGAAGGTTCGCCTGCCGCGTGGGCCGCTCTATCCGCTGGCCTGGGCGAACGAGGCGTTGTGCCGGCTGACCGGGCGTTCCGACCCGTTCCTGACGCTCGATTCGCTGCGCATGTCGCGCTACCGGATGTTCTTCTCGTCGGCCAAGGCAGAGGCCGAACTCGGCTATAGCGCGCGGCCATGGCAGGGCGCGATCGGCGACGCGATCGCATGGTTCCGGCAGGCGGGCATGATCCGATGACCGGATTGATCCTGGGCGGCCTGTCGTTGGCGATCTGGCTGGGCCTGATCTTCGCGCACCATGGCTTCTGGCTCACGCGCGAACGCGATACGCTGGGGATGCCGGCGGAACCGGCGGTGTGGCCCGATGTCGTCGCCGTGGTGCCCGCGCGGGACGAGGCGGACGTGATCGCCCGGTCGATCGGCAGTCTGGTAGCTCAGGACTATCCGGGACGTTTCCGCGTGATCCTGGTCGACGATTCGAGCAGCGACGGCACCGGCGATATCGCCCGCGCGCTGGGTTCGAACCGGCTGGAGGTGCTGACCGGCGCGCCGCTGGCGAAAGGCTGGACCGGCAAGCTCTGGGCCGTATCGCAGGGCGTGGCGCGCGCCGGGGCTTCCCCCTCCTATCTCTGGCTGACCGATGCCGATATCGAGCACGCGCCCGATACCCTGCGGATGCTGGTGACGCGCGGCGAAGCGGGGCGGCTGGCGCTGGTGACGCTGATGGCCAAGCTGCGCTGCGAAGGCCTTGCCGAGCGGATGCTGGTGCCGGCCTTCGTGTTCTTCTTCCAGATGCTCTATCCCTTTGGCCGCGTGAACCGGCCGACCGGGCAGGGCGCGGCGGCGGGCGGCTGCATGCTGGTGCGGCGCGAGGCGCTGGAGGCCGCGGGCGGCATCGCCGCGATCCGGGGCGCGCTGATCGACGATTGCACGCTGGGCGCGCTGCTCAAGAAGCAGGGGCCGGTCTGGCTGGGGCTGACTGATCGCTCGCGCAGCATTCGCCCCTATGACGGGTTCGAGCCGATCGCGGCGATGATCTCGCGCTCCGCCTACGCGCAACTGCACTATTCGCCGGTGCTGCTGGCGGGCACCATTGCGGGGCTGGCGCTGGTCTATGGCGTGCCGCCGGCCTTGGCGCTGTTCGGGCATGGCCTGCCGCGCGGACTGGGTTTGGCGGCGTGGGGATTGATGGCGCTGTCGTTCCAGCCGATGCTCCGCTTCTACCGGCGCAGCCCGCTGTGGGGGCTTGCCTTGCCGGTGATCGCGGCATTTTACGCGGGCTGCACGGTGCTTTCGGCCTGGCAGCATGGCCGGGGGCGTGGTGGAATGTGGAAAGGGCGCGCTCAGGCCGCTACGGGAACGTGATGGACAACACCGGCCTCGCTTCGGGCAAGGGGCATCGCGACGAGAACTTTCCCGTCGCCAGCCTGCTCATCAAACCGGAATACCGCACGCCGGTGATGGCGTATTACCGCTTCGCGCGCGCGGCGGACGACGTGGCCGATCATCCGACGGCGAGCGCCGACGAGAAGCTGGCGCGGCTGGCGCGGCTGCGCGCCGGGCTGGACGGAGACGGCGCGCCCGAAGCCATGGCGCTGCGCGCGGTGATGGCGGAGCGGTCGATCGACCCGGTCAACGCGCACGATCTGCTCAACGCCTTCGAACGCGACGTGACGGTCAACCGCTATGCCGATTGGGACGATCTGATCGGCTATTGCCGCTATTCGGCGATGCCCGTCGGGCGCTTCGTGCTCGACGTGCATGGCGAAAGCCGGGCGACGTGGGCGGCCAACGACGCGCTGTGCGCGGCCTTGCAGATCGTCAACCACCTGCAGGATTGCGGGAAGGATTACCGCACGATCAACCGGGTCTATATCCCGCTCGACACCGGTCTGAGAGTCGAGGATCTGGCGGCAGACCGGGCCAGTGCGGAACTGCGCGCGATCATCGCCGGGCTAGCGCGGCGCACGCGCGGGCTGCTCGATCAGGCGGCGGGCTTTTCCGCAATGATTCGTGATCGCCGGCTGGCGGCAGAAGTGGCCGTCATTCATAGGCTTGCACGCGATCTTTGCGATCGTCTCGAACAGCGTGATCCGCTGAGCGAGCGCGTCCACCATGGCAAGGCCGAAGCGCTGTTCATGGCGCTGGGCGCGGCGATCCCCACGCTGTTCCGGCGGGCGGCATGAGCGATAGCGCCGTCAATACCGTGCCCGCAGCACCGGCAGCCGCGCGCAGTTCGTTCTACGCGGGGATGCGCGTGCTGCCCAAGGCCGAGCGCGAGGCGATGTACGCGGTCTATGACTTCTGCCGGATCGTGGACGACATCGCCGACGACCAGCAGGGTGACCGGGCGGCGCGCAGGATGCAGCTCGACCGGTGGCGGCGCGATCTCGACGCGCTCTATGCCGGCGGCGATGCCGGGCAGGCGGCGTTCCTGGCCGAACCGGTGCGGCGCTTTGCGCTGGAGCGGGCGGACTTCGAGGCGGTGATCGACGGCATGGCGACCGATGTCGATCACGATGTCCGCTGGCCGACGGAGGCCGAGCTTGATCTTTATTGCGACCGGGTGGCGTCGGCGGTGGGGCGGCTCTCGGTCCATATCTTCGGCATGGAGCGCGAACCAGGTGTGGTGCTGGCGCACCATCTTGGCCGGGCGCTGCAACTGACTAACATCCTGCGCGATATCGACGAGGATGCGGCAATCGGCCGCGTCTATATTCCTGCCGAAGCGCTGGCCGAAGCCGGGATTGTCCCCGAAACGCCGCTACAGGTCGCCGCCGATCCGCGCATGGATGTGGCCGCGCGCCGCGTGGCGGCGCGGGCGCACCGGCATTACCGCGAGGCGGCGGCCCTGCTGGCGACCAGGCCGAAAGGGCACCTGATCGCGCCGCGCTTGATGGAACACGCCTATGCGGGCGTGCTGCGGCGGATGGAGCGCGTGGGCTGGGCACCGCCGCGCCGGCGCGTGCGGACCAACAAGCTGGCGGTCATCTGGACCGTGCTGCGCCTGCTGGTGACAGGATGAGCGCGCGCAAGGCGATCGTCGCCGGGGCAGGGCTGGCGGGCCTGTCCGCCGCCGTGCGGCTGGCGGAAGCCGGCTTTGCCGTGCGCATCGCGGATTCGGCGGCGCAGGCCGGCGGGCGCTGCCGGTCCTATCACGATCCGCAGCTGGGGCTGACGATCGACAACGGCAACCACCTTGTCCTTGCCGGCAACACCGCGGTCGCGCGGTTTCGGGCGACGGTCGGTGCGCGTGAGCCGCTGGCCGGGCCGGCGCAGGCGGATTTCGCCTTCGCGGACCTTGCCACGGGCGAGCGCTGGACGATCCGCATCAACGATGGTGCGATGCCGTGGTGGGTGCTGGCGAAGAACCGGCGCGTGCCGGGGACGGGGCCGTCCGATTATCTCGCGCTTGCCCGCCTGCTTTCGGGCAAGGCGGAGCAGACGGTGGGTGAGCGCGTGCCGGTCAGCGGCGCCTTGTGGGAGCGCCTGCTCGAACCGGTGCTGCTGGCGGTGCTCAACACCGATCCCGCGATCGGATCGGCGCGGCTGACCGCCGGCGTCGTGCGCGAATCGCTGGCGCGCGGGGGCAAGGCCAGCCTGCCGCGCATCGCAGAACCGACCCTGGCGGCGGCGTTCATCGATCCGGCGACGGTGTGGCTTGCAGAGCGCGGCGCGCCGGTTGCGCTGGGGCGCCGGTTGCGAACCATCGTGACGGAAGGTGACCGTGTCGTCGCGCTCGACTGGGGCAACGGGCCGGAATCGGTCGGCAAGGATGAAACCGTGGTGCTCGCCGTGCCGCCCTGGGTGGCGCGCACGTTGCTGCCCGGGATCGACACGCCCGACGCTTTCCACGCGATCGTCAACGCGCATTTCGCCTTGTCGCCGCCGCCGGGCGCGCCGCCGATGCTGGGCCTGCTGGGCGCGACGGCGCAGTGGCTGTTCGCCTTTCCCGATCGCATTTCGGTGACCGTTTCGGCCGCCGACGCCATCGTCGATAAGGATCGCGAGGAGTTGGCCCGGCGCTTCTGGGACGAAATCCAGCGCGCCTATGGCTTTGCCGCGCCCTTGCCGAAATGGCAGATCGTCAAGGAAAAGCGCGCGACCTTTTCCGCCACGCCCGCGCAGGACGCCAAGCGTCCTCCGGCGCGGACCCGCTGGACCAACCTGTTCCTGGCCGGTGACTGGACGCAGACCGGCCTGCCCGCGACGATCGAGGGCGCTCTGCGATCCGGCGAGACCGCCGCGCGGCTGGCGGTTGCTGCCGCGCAACGTTAAGAGGACGTCCATGGCAACGCTTTCGACAATGACCGATCCGCTCGCGGCCGTTGACGCGGCGGTGGACCGTGCCGCCTCGGCGCTCTCCGGTGCGCAGCGCGCCGATGGCCACTGGGTGTTCGAGCTGGAAGCCGATTGCACGATTCCGGCCGAATACGTCCTGCTCCGGCACTACCTTGGCGAGCCGGTCGCGGAGGAGCTGGAAGCGAAGATCGGCCGCTATCTGCGGCGCACGCAGTCTGACGAGCATCACGGCTGGGGGCTGTTCCACAAGGGCGCGTTCGACGTCAGCGCCACGGTGAAGGCCTATTACGCGCTCAAGATGATCGGCGACGATCCCGCTGCGCCGCACATGGTGCGGGCGCGCGAGGCTGTGCACAAGGCCGGCGGGGCGGAGGCGGTCAACGTCTTCACGCGCATCCAGCTGGCCCTGTTCGATGCCGGGCCGTGGTCGGTCGTGCCGACGATGCCGCCCGAATTGATCCTGCTGCCGCGCTGGTTCCCGATCCATCTGTCCAAGATGTCGTACTGGGCGCGCACGGTGGTCGTGCCCCTGCTGGTGCTGTGCGCGAAGAAGCCGGTGGCGCGCAACGCCAAGGGCATCAAGGTGGACGAACTCTACACGCGCCGGCCGATCGACCGGAAGACGCAGGCGGCCGATCCCAAGTGGGTGTGGACCAAGAGCTTCAACGCGCTCGACAAGGTGTTGAAGGTGGCCGAGGGGCATTGGCCCAGAACGCTGCACCAGCGCGCGATCGATACATGCGCAGCGTGGGTGACCGAGCGGCTCAACGGCGAGGACGGGCTGGGCGCGATCTACCCCGCCATGGCCAACAGCGTGATGATGTACGACGTGCTGGGCTATCCCAAGGATCACCCGGCCCGCGCCATTGCCCGCCAGTCGGTCGAGAACCTGCTCGTGATCCATGAGGACGAAGCCTATTGCCAGCCCTGCGTCTCCCCGGTGTGGGATACCGCGCTGGCCGCGCACGCGATGCTGGAAGCGGGCGGGGCGGACAACGCGGCGCGCGCGGAAGCGGCGCTCGACTGGCTCAAGCCTCGGCAAGTGCTCGACGTGGAAGGCGACTGGGCGGAGGAGCGCCCCGGTGTGCGGCCTGGCGGGTGGGCGTTCCAGTACAACAACGCGCACTATCCCGACCTCGACGATACGGCCGTGGTGGTGATGGCGATGGACCGCGCGCAGGTGGCGGACCGGATGCCGATCGATCGCGGCGTGGAATGGACCGTCGGCCTGCAATCGAGGAACGGCGGCTGGGGCGCGTTCGACGCGGACAACGACTACGATTACCTCAACAACCTGCCCTTCGCGGACCATGGCGCCTTGCTCGATCCGCCCACGGCCGACGTTTCGGCGCGCTGCGTCTCGATGCTGGCGCAACTGGGCGAGGGGCTGGACAGCCCACGCATGGCCGCCGCGATCGCCTATCTGCGCAAGGAGCAGGAACCGGAGGGCAGCTGGTTCGGCCGCTGGGGCGTGAACTATATCTACGGCACGTGGTCGGTGCTGTGCGCGCTCAACGCGGCGGGGCTGCCGGCGGAAGACCCGGCGGTGGCGCGGGCGGTCGGCTGGCTCAAGGCGATCCAGAACCCGGACGGCGGCTGGGGTGAGGATTGCGACAGCTACGCGCTCGATCGCAAGGGCCATGTTCCCGCGCCCTCCACCGCGTCGCAGACCGCCTGGGCGCTGCTGGGGCTGATGGCGGCGGGCGAGGCTGATTCGGAAGCCGTTAAACGCGGCGTGGACTGGCTTGTCGCAAACCAGGAGGCCGATGGCCTCTGGGGGCAGGAATACTACACCGGCGGCGGTTTCCCGCGCGTGTTCTACCTGCGCTATCACGGATACCCGAAGTATTTCCCGCTGTGGGCCGTGGCGCGCTATCGCAACCTCAAGCGGTCGAACACGCGGCAGGTGGCGTTCGGCATGTGACCGAGCTGCGGTGAACTGGATCGTCGCCTGTGGCCTGAAGCGCGAAGCGGACCTGATCCGGCGCAGCGGGGCGTTTCACATCGTTGTCGGCGGCGGGGATAGCGCCCGCCTCGAAGCCGAGTTGGACGATATGGCGGAGATGTTCCCCGCCGTGATCCTCTCCAGCGGCATTGCCGGAGCGCTCGATCCAGCTTTGAAGATTGGGGACGCCGTGCTCGATGGCGATGCGGCGGTGGTCGAAAAGCTGCGCGCGATCCTGCCGGAAGCCGTCGTGGGCGCGGTCGCCGGGCGTGACGTCATGACGCCGACGGTGGCGGGCAAACGGGCCTTGCGGGCCGAAACCGGCGCGCTGGCCGTCGATATGGAAAGCCATGTCGCCGCGCGCGTGGCGGCGCGGCGTGGCCTGCCGTTCGCGGTGGTGCGGGTCATTTCCGATAGCGCCGATGAAGCGCTGCCGCCGGCGGCGCAAATCGGTATGAAGCCCGATGGGAGCGTGGCGCTGGGCGCGGTGCTGGCGTCGCTGGCCCGGAACCCGGCGCAACTGCCCGCGCTGATCCGCACGGGCCGCCACGCCGGGCTGGCGTTCCGGACGCTAGGCCGCGTTCACCACGCGCTTGGCCGCAGCGGGATTTTCAGCCTTGATCTTGGCCAGTTCGCGCTCGACGTGGCTTGAATAGACGTCGTCGGCGGGGCGCGCCTTCGAGAGATCGACCTCGGGCGCCATCGGTCCATCGATTTTCACGCCCTTGCGCGCGATCTGCAGCATCTTCAGCGGATGGCGGATCGCGTCGGTGGCGGCGGTGCCTTCGAAGCCGCAATGCGTCATGCAGTTCGAGCACTTCTCGTACTTGCCGACGCCGTACTTTTCCCAGTCGGTGCCTTCCATCAGTTCGCGGAAGCTGTCGACATAGCCTTCGCCCAGCAGGTAGCAGGGCTTCTGCCAGCCGAACACGGTGCGCAGCGGCATCGACCACGGCGTGCATTCGTAAGTCTGGTTGCCGGCCAGGAAATCGAGGAACAGAGGCGAATTGGTGAAGGCCCAGTTCTTGCCCTTGTTGCCCCGGCTGAACACGTCGCGGAAGAACTGCTTGGTGCGTTCGCGGTTGAGGAAGTGCTCCTGGTTGGCCGCGCGTTCATAGGCGTAGCCCGGCGAAACCGTGATCTCCACGTCGCGGCTCTTCATCTCGTCGAAGAAGGCGGCCAGGCGATCCGGATCGGCGCCATCGAACACGGTGCAGTTGACCTGGACGCGGAAGCCCCTGGACTTGGCCAACTCGATCGCTTCCAGCGCGACCTCGTAGGTGCCGGGCAGATCGACCGCGTGGTCGTGCATCTGCTTGTCGCCATCGAGGTGGATCGACCAGGTGAAGAACGGAGACGGCTTGTAGTCGTCGATCTTCTTCTTGAGCAGCAGCGCGTTGGTGCAGAGAATCACGAACTTCTTGCGCGCGATATAGCCTTCGACGATGCGCGGCATGTCGCGATGCAACAGGGGTTCGCCCCCGGCGATCGACACGGCCGGCGCGCCGCATTCCTCGATCGCTTCCATGCACTGCTCGAAGCTGAGCCGCTGGTTGAGGATGGCGTCAGGGTAATCGATCTTGCCGCAGCCCGGGCAGGCGAGATTGCAGCGGAACAGCGGTTCCAGCATGAGAACCAGGGGGTATTTGCCACCCTTGATGTGCTGGCGAAGCGTATAGGCGCCGATACGGGCGACCTGGGAGAGCGGAAGGCTCATCAATATTCCTATTCAGCGGCCCTGGGGATCGCGGGCGCGGGACGTCGTAGCGCAGAAGGCAGACTGAACTCAATGTCTTCCCTTACGCCATCGAGTTGCGAGACGGTGACGGGGCGCAACCGGCCAAGGGCGGTGATCACGCTGTCCACCAGTACATCCGGGGCCGAAGCGCCGGCGGTGACGCCAACGGTGCCGACACCTTCCAGCCATGTCGGATCGATATCGTCGCCGTTGTCGACAAGGTAGCTCCGCACGCCGAGTTCGGCACCGATCTCCCGCAAACGCGAGGAATTGGAGCTGTTGCGCGCGCCGACCACGATCAGCACGTCGCTGAGCGTGGCCAGTTTCCGCACGGCGGTCTGCCGGTTCTGCGTGGCGTAGCAGATGTCGTCCACATCCGGCCCGGCGACATCGCTGAAACGCTGGTGCAGCGCAGCGATGACGGTGCGCGTATCGTCCACGCTGAGCGTCGTCTGGGTGATATAGGCGATCGGCTGATCCTGGGCGATCGGCAGCGCGGTGACGTCGTCCGCGGTCGACACGAGATGGACTGGCGAATCGATCTGCCCGATCGTGCCGATCACTTCGGCGTGCCCGGCATGGCCGATCAGCACCAGCGTCCGCCCGGCCCGCGCATAGCGCCGCCCCTGACTATGGACCTTGGTCACCAGCGGGCAGGTGGCATCGATCACGGGCAACTGCCGGATCTTTGCCTCTTCCTCCACCGTGCGGGCGACGCCGTGGGCGCTGAAAATCGTCATCGCGCCCGCGGGAATATCCGACAGTTCGTCGACAAAGACTGCGCCCTTGGCCTTGAGCTGTTCGACCACGTGCTTGTTGTGAACGATTTCGTGCCGCACATAGACGGGCGCGCCGAAGCGTTCGAGGCTTTTCTCCACGATGTCGATGGCGCGCGTTACCCCGGCGCAGAAGCCGCGGGGATTGGCGAGAATGATATTCAGCGAATGGACGGGACCTGGCATTCGATTATCCGGAAAAGCCTTATTCATTGTGCGGCTGCTAACATGATAATGCTTAGGTGCAGCTGGCGAAAGTGGTCCCGAACCGTTCATAGAGCGTTCTTGCGCAGAAAGGTACCGCCTTTGTGCGTTCGCGGTAGACGGCTGCCGCGCTGACGCGATAAGCGAACCGGAATATCAGGAGTTCAAAATGCATCGTCCGATCCTTGCTGCGCTGGTTATCGCGCCTTTGTTGCCGGCCATGGCTTCGGCCCAGTCCGTCGATCCGGCGCGCGCCACCGTGCAGCAGCTTAACGACGGACTGATCAGAATCATGCGCGCCGGCGGCACCATTTCATCACGATCGGCGGCAATCGGCCCTGTCGTGGACCGGACCTTCGACCTTCCGCTGATGACCCGCCTTTCGGTCGGCCCGGCCTGGACCACCATCGCGCCGGCGGACCAGCAGGCGCTGACGGCGGCGTTCCGGCGCATGACCGTGGCCCAATATGCCCGCAATTTCGATAGCTGGTCCGGGGAAAGCTTCACCATCGATCCCAATGTTCAGGTGCGAGGCACCGACAAGCTGGTGCGGACGACGCTGAATGTGCCGAAGCAGGCGCCGGTCGCGATCAGCTACCGGCTGCGGCAGAATGGCGGTAGCTGGAGGATCGTCGATGTTTTCTATCGCAACGCAATCAGCCAGATCGCGACGCGACGTTCCGATTTTGCCTCCATCCTGCAACGCGGGGGCGCGCGTTCGCTGGTCGCGCACATGGATGCGATCGCTGCCAGAGGTGATAAATAGTTGATCTCGCCATTGCTTGTTCCCGCGGCGCTGGCATTCGCGCCGGTTACGGCCGAGCCGGCGATACCCGTGCCGCAGCAGGCGATTGCCGGCCCGGTGGTATCGGGCGCGGCGGACCCGGTGTCTGCGTCTCCCGTGGTTCTTGCGTCTCCCGCACAGCGGCAGGATGCGACGGTTCCGGCGACGCAACCCGCTGAAGAACGCCACCATCACGCCAAGGGCGATCCGCTCGAAGGCTTCAACCGGACGATGTTCGGCATCCACCAGGGGATCGATCACGCCGTCTTCCGCCCCGCGGCGATGGGCTACAAGCAGGTGGTGCCCCGGCCATTGCGTTCGGGCCTGCGCAACGCGCTCAGCAATCTTACCGAACCCTTCATCTTCGTGAACTTCCTGCTTCAGGGCAAACCGGGCAAGGCGGTTGAAACGCTCGGCCGGTTCGTGGTCAATTCGACATTCGGCGTTGGCGGGCTGTTCGATGTGGCCAAGACCAAGGACTTCAAGCTGCCGCATCGCCCCAACGGATTCGGCACGACGCTGGCGTTCTATGGCGTGGGGCCGGGGCCATACATCTTCCTGCCGTTCATCGGCCCCACCACGCTGCGCGACCTGTTGGGCAATTCGGCCGACGATGCGCTCCTGCCGCTGGTCGCGGGCAAGCCGTTCAATTCGATGGAATACCAGCTTATCACCGGCGGCATTGGCGGTCTGGACCTGCGCGCCGAATCGGACGCGGATTTGCGCGCGCTGTTCGATGGCGCGGTCGATCCCTATGCCACCCTGCGTTCGGTCTATCTCCAGAATCGCGCGGCCGAGGTCGAGGAAGCCAAGGGGCATGCCGCAACCGCTCCCCAGCAGGCCGCGCCGGAACTGACCGATCCGCTGAACGATCCGGAACTGACCGGCACGCAGCCCGAACCGCCGGCGCCCCAGTCCGACGCGCCCGAGTTGCGCGATCCGTTGGACGATCCGGAAGGGACGCCCGCGCCGCAGCCGCCGGCGCCGGCCCCGCAACCCTAACCGCGTTTCGTTTTTGCCCGCGGCGGGCCGAGCAGCGCCGGTTCGAATACCAGCGCGCAGATCAGCGTCCAGATCAGCGAGATCATCAGGATCTTGCCCATGCTCGCCGTGCCGGGGTGGTGCGACAGCCACAGGCTGCCGAACGCGGTGCCGGTGGCGAAGGCGCTGAACAGCACGGCGCGGGCCAGGCTCGATTGCAGCAGCCCGGTCGCGCCATCGCGCCAGGCCATCACGAAATAGATGTGGAACGCCACGCCCACGCCGAACAGCAACGGGAAGGCGATGATGTTGGCGAAGTTGATCGGCTGGCCGATCACCACGCAGCTGCCCAGCGTCAGGAAGATCGACAGCACCACGGGCGCCAGCGTGAAGGCCACTTCCTTTGCGTCACGCAGCACGAGGAACAGCAGCACGCTGACCAGCAGGAACGCGATCACGCCGGCCTGCACAAACGCGCCCGCCACAGTCGAGGCGGCGGCCTGCGTTGCCACCGGCAGGCCCGAGATTGCCGGCGTCACTGCTGCTACCGCATCGCGGAAGCGGTGGATCACGCGGTTGTCGTTGGCATTGCCGCTGGGAAATACCTGCAGGCGCACGCGGCCATCGGGTGCGATCCAGTCGCGCGTGATCTCTGCGGGCAGGCTGGCCCGGTCGACGGGAGCCGCCTGCAAGGCCAGGCGCATCTGGTCGAGCATCACGCCGAGCGGTTGCGACAGCATGGCGTTGACCTGTTCGCGCTGCGCCGGCGTGGCCTTGGCCAGCCGGTCGAACGCCTTGGCCAGCGCGCGCGCGTCAGTTCCGTCGGCACCGGGATGGGCGGCGGCCACGGTCTGCAAGCGTTGCGCGGTGGCCGAGACGGCCGCCTGCATCTCGGCCTCGCCCGGAGGTGGGGTGATGTCGAAGGGGTTGAGCGTGAGATCGAGCAGCGTCGAGGCATCCTGCACCAGCGCCAGCTTGGGTGCCTGATCCTCCGGCACGAAGCTGTCGACCGAGATCACGCGGGCCACTTCGGGCAGCTTGGCCAGCTTCTGCGTAAGTTGGCGTGCTTCGTCTGCGTTGCGCGCCAGCACGTCGATGGTGTTGGGCGTCCGGTCTGGATCGCGCGTCAGGTCGCCCAGTGCGCGCATGGCGGGGGCTTCGGGATCGCGCAGGTGCAGCGGATTGAAGTCGAACACCACCCAAGGCAGCGTCGCGATGCTGGCGGCCATGGCGAGCGCGAACGCCCACAGCACCGCACCGCGCCGGCGTTCGAGGAAGCGATCGGCCGGGGCAAGCTGCGCAAAGCCTACGTCGCCGCGCGGGCTGCCGGGCTTCAGCAGCAGGACCAGAGCCGGCAGCAGCGTCAGGCTGAACAGCAGCGCCACCACCATGCCAAGGCCAGCAATCACGCCGAGTTCGGCGATGCCGACATAGGCGGTGGGCAGGAAGGCGCCAAAGCCCAGGAAGATCGCGCCAGCCGCGAGCGTTAGCGGCGCGGCGAGCGCGGCGGCGGCCTGGCGCAGCGCGGCGGCCGGTTCGGCGCCGTCGGCGCGCTCCGCGTTGTAGCGCACGCAGATCTGGATGCCGAAATCGACGCCCAGCCCGACAAACAGCGGGATGAAGGCCACCGAAATCAGGTTGAACCGCCCGATCGCCAGCAGGCCGACCGCCGTGGTGACGATAAGCCCGGCGACGATCGTGATCATGATCGCGGCCACCAGCTTGACCGAGCGCGTGGCCAGCCACAGCGTCAGCAGCATCGCCCCCAGCATGACGATCGCGACCAGCCCGATGTTCTCCTGCAGCGTGGCGAACTCCTCGTCCGCCAGCGGCACTTCGCCGGTAAGCTTGACCGAAACGCCATGCGCCGCGTCGAGCGAGAGCGCCTTGGCGGCGGACTGCACGGCCGCGCTCGCCGCTTCGCCGGGCATCAGCGCGGAATGGTCGAGCACCGGTTGCACCAGGATCAGGCGGCGCGTGGGGGGCGCCACCGCGCTGCCATCCTCGGCAAAGAGCTTCTGCCACGAAAAGCCGGGCTTCTTGCCGTCGAGCGATCCGTTGATCGCGCTAGTCAGCGCCTTGAACGGCTTGCTAACGCGAGGGAGCGAGGTTTCGCCCGCATCGACGCCATCGAGCATGGTCGAAAGGGCACCGGAAACGCCGCGCAGGCTGGGATCGGCGGCCAGCGGGCCAAGCAGGGGCTGGGCATCGACCATCGCGCGGGTGGCGCTGCGGACTTCGTCGATCGAACCGTAGAGCAGGCCTTCGCGGGCGAAGAAATCGCCGCCGTCGGGCCGGGTGACGCGGCGGAAATGGGCGCTGTCTTCCGCCAGCTTCGCCGCCAGTTGCACCGTGGCGCCTTCGGCGCGCTCGGGCGTGTCGCCATCGACGATGATCAGCATGGCGTCGCGCAATTGCGGGAACGCCGCTTCCATGCGCTGTTCCTGCTGGCGCCACTCCACCGATGACGAGATGAGCGCCGCGGTGTCGGTGGTCATCGCCATGCGCTGGGCGTTGACGAACAGCGCGCCCAGCGTGAGCACGAGGCCGATCGCAAGCGTGAGCCAGGGCCGGCGAACGCTCGCCGTAACGAGGGAGGTGGGGGTAGGGCGCATGGTCAGCGTCTTGCAGGCGGGCCTTTGGCACCGAGGAAATAGCGGAGATTGAAACGGATCGCTTGCGACGGGCCGTTGAAGGTGAACACCGCGTCGGCGAACTTCGGCGGACCGAAGCCGATCTTGGCGTCGTTGGAGAAACCGACGCCTTCCTTAGGGATGCCGAACAGCGCGCGATCGACTTCCTTGTTGTTGTTCTCGTCAAGAAAGGCCTGCGCGGCATAGCGGCCCGGCGGCAGGTGCCGCACCACCAGCCGGGTCACGCCCACTTGCGCGGGGGCGTCGGCCGCCCAGGGGCAGTTGTCCTTGAGGAACTGCGCCTGCGGGCAGATGTCGATATGCACGGTGCCGCGCGCGACGCGCACGTTGCCGACATCGATCGTCAGCACGCCTTCTGCCTGCTGCGATCCCGCCGTGACGGGAATTGCCAGCACGGCGATGCTTGCCGCCAGTACGGCCGCGCGCGTGAAGGGGAAGGGCAGCGGCACCGGTTTCCTCAGGCTCTCGCCTCGAGCGTATCGTGCTCGACGCCTGTGGAGTTGTGCCGGAGGGCGCTGAGGACGGTATCGACGATCTGGGGGGCGTTGAGGCCGGCTTCGTCGTACTGCTTGT